>CAZDAU010000010.1:36180-73823 GCA_964503625.1 uncultured Anaerolinea sp. | reverse complement strand
CCACGAACGAACAACAAAGGTAAAATTGATTTTCAGGAACTCAAACCGGTTTGCCTTTCTTTCTGAGGAGCGTGGATGTCGCAATATCTAAAGTTATCCTGCCTGTGCAACCGGGCGGGAGTCCAGGTGATGGATCAGCCTCAGCTCATTTATTTATTGACTGAACTGCTGCCTGGTGATGTTCTTGCGCAGATCCGCCTGCCTTTGAATTTCGCTTTGCTGCTGGATCATAGCGGGTCGATGGCCGGGGAGAAGCTGCGCACCCTCAAGGAAGCGGTGAAGAATTTGATTGACCAGCTTCATCCGGACGATATTCTTTCGATCATCACCTTTGAGTCTAAAACACACGTTGTTGTCCCTGCCCAGCCTGTTGCGGATAAGCAGGAACTCAAGCGCCTGGTTGAGCGCATCAAAGACGCTGGCGGCACCAATATGGCGCCTGGCTTGCGAGAAGCGCTGACACAGGTCCGCCAAAAACGCAGCCAGGAGCGCATCAATCGAATCATCCTGCTCACCGATGGCGAAGCAACCGATCGAGAGGATGACTCGCGTCGAGTAGCAGACGAAGCCGGTGATAAAGGCATTCCAATCATTGGCCTGGGATTTGGGCGCGATTGGAACGAAGATTTTCTTTTTGACCTGGCAGACCGAAGCGTGCTGGCCGAGCCAGGCTCGCGCCTGGGGCGCGCCGACTACATTCCCACTCCTAAGGATGTGTACAAAATATTTCATGAGGTTTTTCAGTCGATGCAAGTGGTGGCGGATGAGGTCAGCCTGACTCTGCGCATGGTGCAAGGGCTGGAAGCGCGCCGGGTGTGGCAGGTGGTTCCGTTGATCCGCGACCTGGGCCGTAGTGTGATCCAAGGACGGGCGATTGTGGTGCCCACCGGGCAGTTGGAAAAATCCGGCGCGGCTTACCTGGCTGAAATTATGCTCCCGCCGCGCCCGGCGGGGGTGGTGCGCATTGCTCAGGCTGAGGTTGCTTATACCCCGCCCGGCGAAGGCCCGCTGCGCGAGACGGCCGATGTGATCGTAAACTTCACCCCGGATGCTGCCCTTTTCAACCCGTTGAACGGACGGGTGATGAATGTGGTCGAGAAAGTTCAGGCCTTCAAGTTGCAAACCCAGGCGCTGGAGGATGCCCAGGTGGGCGAAATTGGCAGCGCCACGCGTAAGCTGCGGCAGGCAGTGACCCTCCTGCTGTCCCAGGGTGAGACCGACCTGGCCGGCCAGATGCAGCAGGAAGCGGACCGGCTGGAAGAATCTGGCCAGATCTCTGGCGAGGGTAAGAAAACGATTATCCTGACCAGCAGAAAAACGGTCCGGTTATCAGACTGATCCGGCTCAGATAAAGCATTCTCACTTCCGTTTGAGTGGTAAGCTCTGGAATGTTTTGGTTGGCTGCGTGATTGCCCTGAAAACAAGGATGCCTCGAGATGCCGACGACGACCTGTCCTGATTGCGGTGCGCACCTGCGCCCAGGAGCCAGATTCTGCGGGAATTGTGGGGCGAGTCTTCCGGTGGTTCACGCGCCTCAGCCGGAATCTGTCTTGCCGGTCACCGATGGCCAGCTCTGCCCTCATTGCGGTAACCTGGTTCGACCCGATGCGCGCTTTTGCAATAGCTGCGGTAAGCCCCTCAATTGGAATGCAGCCGAAACATCGCCAGACTTAACCGTTCCCACGGTCACGCAGGAGGCCACCCCTGTGGATGCTTTGCCCGGCCTGCACACAGGAGCGGAGCCAGAATTTGCACCTGCGCCTGCTGCAGAAACGAAACAGGAAGTATCTCCTAAAAATCCTTTGCGCCGTGCTCTGCTCTGGCTGATCCTGGTGCTGGCAATAGGGGGGTGCGGGCTGGCGCTCGTCGCCGGGTATTTTGCGGCCCGCCAGCTCGGCTGGCTGGCCCGCCAGACGCCCCTGGCTGTGCTATCAACCACCCCAGTGCAGGAGGTGGTCAGCGCAACACCCACGCGTTCACCGTCCACGAACACCCCGATGATCGCCACAGCCACGAATCAGGCTTTGGCTGCCCAGGCGACTGCCACGTCCACAGTTGAACCAACCCCCACAGCCACCCTGCAGATTGCGCAGACCGAACCACCGGCCGAAACCCTGGCTGCGCCACTGCCTGCCGCCGGCCTGCTCTTTGAGGATACCTTTGACGCCGGCCTGAGGGATCACTGGCTGACCTGGGGGGAGCCGCGCGCCACGATAAGCGCTGGTTTTGGCGATAACTGGCTTAACCTCAAGGCACTTGATCCTCCTGGACAAGCCGGGGTGACCACCCGGCCGGATCAGGTTATCCCCAACGAAGAGGGGGTAGTGATTGAGTTCGATGCAGAGATGGACGAAAAATATCCCCAGGCAGTTTTGATTCTGGATTGGGATCCGGCGAGCTTTGACCGTGGCCCGCAAAACCAGGAACCAGGCTTCCTCCGCCTGGAAATCTGGGCTGATAAGCTCAAACTTTACGGCCGGGCAGTTGAGCAGGCTTGTGAGCAGCCGGTCACCGGCACAGATGGGCACACCTATGTGCTGCAGTTGACCGGAACCCAGGGTGCGGTGCTTTACCTGGATGGCGCTGATCAGCCAATCTGCCAGATTGCATCGATGAATATCGAAGCCCAACCCGGAAAGATTTCTTTTTCTGGATTGGGCTGGGTCTCGCGGGTGAAAGTGCTGCTGCCGGGCCTGTAAACTGGTCTTCTCTGTAAAACCTGGATCGAGGTGGTAAAATGTTGGTGGCTTGATCCAGCCCTGTTGTCCGGTTTAGCCGGATGTTTCTTCAAGCCAGTAAATTGCATTGAGATATTGATCTCTGAACGACCATCTGCGAATGGAGTAAAAGATGGCTGCCGGCAATGACCCAAACTTCACCAACGGTGCGCCCCCTCCAGATCAATATATCCCGCTTTCACCCGCCAGGGAGACGCGTCGTTCGGCGCGCTGGCCCAGCACCGGTTGCCTGATGGCCGCTCTGATTGGGTTGATTGCTTTATGCCTCGTTGGCATTGTGGCAGTGGCTGTTCTGGGCATGTTTTGGTTCAGATCAACGGCGGTGGTGAGCGCCCCGGCTACTCTCACCGGAGAAGCGACCGAAATTGTATTGCTCACGACAACCTCTACCTTCACGGCTGCGCCCAGTATTCCGCCAACCCAGGCCGTTCTGGCAACGTTGACTCCCGTTCCGACCAACACCTTGTCTCTTACCCAGCCGGCCAGTCCCACTTTGCCGCTCCAGGTGACCGCCACGCCTACGCCAAAACCGACCTGGCTGCCCTGCCCTGGCAGCTACCATTCGCGTCTGTATGTTGGCGATGTTGCCTATGTCAGTTTTGAACCGCCCTTGCCGAACCGTGTCCGCAGCCAGCCCAATACAGCCAGCGTGGTCCTGGGCATGCTGCAGCCTGGTGAAAGGATGGACATCATTGGCGGACCGGTGTGTTCAAACCAATGGATTTGGTGGCAGATCCGCTCACAGGCGACCGGCCTGACTGGGTGGACGACGGAGGGCGATGCCAAATCCTACTGGCTGGTGCCCGTACCCTGATGCGTTTGCTCATGATCCTTTTGACAATATTCGGCCTAATATAAATTTGGAGGTACCCACTGTGACGGAAGCTGACCCCTCCCAAAAAGATGAATCTGCCCAATCCAAAGTTCCGCATCAACCCGGCGAATTGCGGCGTAACACTCGACCTTTGCCGGATGACAAAGGGAGCTGGTTGCAAAGGGTGGCCACTCGGCGCGGCATGTTGACCCTGGGCGCCCTCTCCGGCTTGATGATCCTGATCGCCATTGTTGGGGGGTGGTATCTTTGGGGCCTGCGCAGCGCTGGATCTCGCCAAAACCTGAGGTCAACTCCGCCTGCCTCGCTGTCAGAGTTGGCAACCGAGTACCCGGAGCTGGCGCATATCCTCAACGACGAAAAGCTGGACTCAGCTTATAAGGACTTCATGCTGGCTTTTCAACAAGGCGGTGGAGAAGCCGCCTATGAGCTGGCCCAGAAGCGCGGCCTGTTAAATGCCAATGGTGACCTGCGCTTGACCCTGGAGCTGGATACCGAGGATACCGGGCCTCTCGCTCAGGAGCTGGAGGCCAAAGGTTTTGAGGTGACTGCGACCCATGGCAACCTGATGGATATTGCTATCCCCATTGAATTGCTGGCCGACGCGGTGGAAAACGATCGCCCAGAGGCGCTTTTCCAGGACATTTCTGGGTTGAAGAATATTGTGCGCATCCGCCTGCCGGTGATCAGCATTCAGGATGTGGGTAGCGTGGAGACGGAATCGGTCCCGGTCATTGGCGCAGATATCTGGCATGCCGCCGGGATCACCGGCCAGGGGGTGAAGGTTGGTGTGCTGGACCGGGGTTTTGATGGATATCGTTCCCTGTTAGGCGGCGATTTGCCGGCCAATGTCACCGTGCAGTCGTTCATTGCCGGGTTGGATGCAGACCAGGCCGGGACGGTGCATGGGTCTGCTGTGGCAGAAATTATTCACGATATTGCCCCACAAGCAGAGCTTTATTTTGCCGCCTACGACACGGATGTGGAACAACGCCAGGCGATTGAATGGCTGCTCTCGCAGGGTGTGCGCATCATCTCGCACTCTGGGTCATCGGTGTGGGGTCCGATGGACGGCACAGGTGAAGACGCCCAGATGGTGGATCAGGTTGTCGCCAGCGGCGTTTTGTGGGTGAACTCCGCCGGAAACCGGGGTTATACCCATTACCGGGCCACTTTTCGCGACGATGATGGGGATGGTTTCCATGAATTCGACGCTCAGGATGAGCTGATGGAGTTTATCCCGATTGGCCGGACGATCCTGGTTTTGAACTGGGATGATTGGCAGTATGGCACGCAAGACCTGGATCTGTACGTCATGGATACGGATGGCAATGAACTTGCCAGCTCCACAAACACCCAGAATGGCCCTGGCTCTGCCGCTGCTGAAGCCGTGGTGTATGAGTTTAGCGACAACGGGCCATACGCGGTGGCTTTTTACGCCGCTCGCATTGACCGCCCGGTTCTGTTGAACTTCTTCCTTTGGGACGGTGAGATGGAGTATTACACGCCAGATTACAGCGTCACGACGCCTGGCGACTCCCGCAGCAGTTTGACGGTGGGCGCGGTGAACTGGTCGGATGACGCCCTGGAAGACTACAGCTCGCGCGGCCCAACCAGCGATGGACGCCTGAAGCCCGATATCTCGGCTCAGGCTGGGGTGAGCAGCGCCGCCTATGGCTCCACCTGGGTGGGCACCTCTGCCTCCACGCCGCATGTGTCGGGTGCGGCGGCGCTGATCTTGCAAATATTCCCCACGTTCACCCCCCAGCAGGTGACAGAGTTTTTGCTCAGCCGGTCGATTGACCTGGGGCCCGCTGGCCCAGACAACGGCTTTGGTTATGGGCGCCTGGACCTGGGCCCTGTGCCGGAGGCCCCGCCTGTGGCTGAGCCAACGGCCATTGTTCAGGCCACGCCAACACAGGCCGAGCTGATTCCGCCGACGTTGCCTCCGACCCAGGCGGTGGCGATGGTCACCCAGCCGGTCATCCTGACCTCGACCCCGGAGAGTCAGGCGATTGTCCCGCCGGTGGAATCTCAAGACGATTCAAGTTCGCTGGCGGTCATCCTGGGTTTGCTGGCCTGTGTCCTGATCCCGGGTATTCTTGGTCTGGGAGGCGTGATGCTGCTGGCGGGCGTCTGGTACATGAACCGTCCCAAACCTGCTCCTGTGCCTGCTGCCAGGCGGGGTGTTCCGGGCCCTGCAGCGGCTCGTCCACCTGCGCCCAGACCGCAGCCGGTCGCCCAACCTCCAGAACGCCCACCGGCGCAACCTGCGGCCCCGCCCCCGCCGGCGAGTCCGGCGGCTGCACCGGTTCAACCTGTCTGCCCGCGCTGTGGCAGCCCGCACCGGCCGGATGCTCGCTTTTGCCCCTCCTGCGGCCTTGCTTTTGAGCCGCCCAAGCCGGCGGGTGAGCAGCCTGTCTTCTGCAGGCAATGCGGTGAGCAAATGCGAACCAACAGCAAATTTTGTCCCCGCTGCGGTACCCCGCGTTAGCCTTTCAAATTTAATGGATTGATTGGAGGCATCATGTCACAGGAAACGCTGGGTTATGTCAGGCTGGAGTGGACCTGTCCAAGGTGCGGTGGGCGTAATCCTGGCACCGAAAAGACCTGCACAAGCTGCGGCGCGCAGCAACCACAGGAGGTGGCCTTTGAGCAGACCGAGGGGGAACAGCTTAGTCAGGATGAATCGCTGAGGAAAATTGCCGAGGCTGGTCCGGATATTCATTGTGCATTCTGCGGCACACGCAACCCTGCCGGCTCAACCGTCTGTTTGCAGTGTGGGGCCGATCTCAAGGAGGGCGTCCGGCGCGAGGCAGGCAAGGTGATTGGCGCTTACCAGGCCGCTCCAGCCAAACAGATTGCCTGCCCAAACTGTGGGACGATGAACCCAGAGACGGCTTTGCGCTGCGCTCAATGCGGCGCTTCAATGACACGCCAGACCCAGGCGCCGGCTGCTCCTCAAGCGGTCAGACCTGCAGCCCTGCCCAACTGGGCAATGTATGTTGTCTTGGGGATCGTGGTGATTTGCGTTTTGGCCGGCGCGTTTTTCTTGTTCAGCCGTCTGATGACCCGGGAAGAACTAACCGGGGTGGTGCAAAACATTGCCTGGCAGACCAGCGTTGCCATCCAAGAGCTTGGCCCGGTCCAACGCCAGGGTTGGCAGGATGAGATCCCTGCAGAAGCTCAGGTTGATAATTGCCAGGACCAGGTGCGCTCGGTTCAAGACTTTGAGCCAGTGGGCGAAAAATTCAATAAAGTCTGTGGCACGCCATACACAGTGGATACCGGCTCTGGGGTGGGAAAAGTGGTGCAGGAGTGCCAGTACCAGGTTTTGGCGCCCTACTGCCAGTACACGGTGCAGGAATGGCGGGTGGTGAGCCAGGCGGTCGAATCAGGCAATAATTATTCGCCCGTTTTCCCCCAGCCACGGCTTTCGGCCAACCAGCGCCTGGGTGAGCAGGACGTGAGCTACATCGTTATCTTCCAAACCGACCAGGGACAATATGAATATGCGGCTGGCAGCCTGGAAGAGTTCCGGCAGTTTCAGTTGGCCAGCCGCTGGATTTTGACTCTCAACGGCTTCAACCAAATTGTGGGGTTGGAGCCTGACCGTTAATTTGATCGAAACAAGGCCCACTTGACCACTGCAGAAGCAGAAAACATCGCTGCATCCCGACTCACCCGTGGCTACCTGATCTGCATTACTGGCACGGTTTTATGGTCCTCAACGGCGATCTTCATCCGTTACCTGACCGAAACCTATAACCTGCCGCCCCTAGTTTTAGCCTTTTGGCGTGATCTGACCCTGACCCTTGCATTGGGGTTGTTCTTGGTGGTCTTTCGGCGTGTCCGGCTGAGTCTGCCGCGCAACCAGATCCGCTTCATGCTGTTTTATGGCCTGATTTTGTCGCTGTTCAATTCCTTATGGACCATTTCAGTAGCCCTGAACGGCGCCGCAGTTTCAACTGTGCTGGCATACTCCTCGGCCGGTTTTACCGCTGTGCTGGGCTGGCGTTTGTTTGGCGAGCAACTGGGACCGGTGAAGATTTTAGCGGTGACCCTGAGCCTGCTGGGTTGTGTGTTTGTCTCTGGCGCTTATGACCCTGACGCCTGGCAGTTCAATCCGCTGGGCGTGATCACGGGTCTGCTCTCTGGCCTGGCTTTTGCCGCCTATAGCCTGATGGGCAAGGAGGCTTCCCACCGCTCGATCAATCCCTGGACGGTGCTGCTCTACGCCTTTGGCTTTGCCACTTGTTTTCTGTTTGCCTATAACTGGCTGGCACCTGTGTTTCCCCAAGGCGTTGCTTCCATGAACCTGTTCTGGTTGGGCGATGCTTACCTGGGCTGGCTGGTGCTGCTGCTGCTGGCAGTTGGACCGACTGTTGGGGGATACGGGTTGTACACGGTCAGCCTGAATTACCTGCCCGCCAGCGTTGCCAACATAATCGCCACCCTTGAGCCGGTGTTCACCGCTGCTCAGGCGTTCGTCCTTTTGGGGGAGCGTTTCACCGCCCCGCAATGGATTGGCAGTGTTTTAATTGTGGTGGGTGTGATTGTCCTGCGATTGGAAGAGCGGACCAACGTTTCTCAACCCCAGCCAGATTCTGACATTCCTTTGCCCCGCATTCGCTACCAGGGTGCTGTCTTGCAGGGCAGCCGCCTGCTGCTGATCCGCCACCAGGAGCACGATACCGGCCGGGATTATTGGGTCATCCCCGGGGGCAGCAGGATAGAAGGCGAGAGTGAAGAAGCTTGCGTGGCCCGAGAGATTAAGGAAGAGACCCATCTGGATGTGGCCGTCCAGCGGCTGCTCCTGGATGACTGTTTTGAATCACCCTATGGAACTCACCACCACAAGACTTATCTGTGCCATTGGGTCTCGGGACAAGCCAGCCCTGGTGACAACCCGGAAATTGAAACCTCCGAACACTGCGCCATCGTCGAGGTGGGTTGGTTTGATTTGCGCAACGAAGCCTCCTGGGGCAAAAAGGTCTTGCAGGATCAAATCACCTACCCGCTGTTGTGCAGGCTGCGCGCCACCCTCGGTTACGCCAGCGATGCTCCCGATCTCCCATCCAGCACAGCCTTAACCAATGACCCAGCCTGACACGACGCCTGGCTTAAGTTCCGAGGCAGTGAGTTTGTGCTCTTGATTCGGCGATTTGAACTGCCCAGCTCTTGACCGCATCCGGCCCACCTTGTGGGAATTGCTTTAGTGGTAGTATACTCCGCAGTGTCTGTGCAAACTCCAGAGAGTTCTTCAGCGTCCTTCATTGGGAGTTTTGATAGGCTAACCTTCCCCCCGGAAGTTAAATCTCAATCCCATGCTCATAGATCATAGATAAGGAGGTTACTCATGCCCAAACCCGTTGTCATTGTGGGTGCCCTGGACACCAAGGGCGAAGAGTTTCGTTTTGTGCGTGACCAGATCGCTGCGCGCGGGCTGGAAACGATCTTGGTTGACTTCGGTGTGCTGGCTGATCCACCCCTGCAGCCCGATATAACGGCGGATGCTGTGGCGCAAGCGGGCGGCAGCAGTATCGCTGAACTGCGGGCCAGCAAGGATAAGACTGCAGCGATGGAGACGATGGCTGCCGGACTGGCAAAGGTTGTCAGGGACCTGTATGATGCCGGGCGCCTGGGCGGGATTCTCGGCATGGCTGGCAGCGGCGGCACTTCCATAGCCACACGGGCGATGCGCGGCCTCCCTGTTGGAGTGCCCAAAGTGATGGCCTCAACGGTAGCCGGCGGCGATGTATCGGCTTATGTTGGCACGGTGGACATCACCATGATCCCAACCATTGTAGATGTGGCCGGATTTAACTCCATCAGTCGGCAGATTTACGCCAATGCGGCAGGCGCAATTGCCGGCATGGTGAGCATGGAGCTTCCAGCATTCGCTGAAGCCAAGCCGCTGATTACCGCAAGCATGTTTGGCAACACGACCCAATGCGTTGGGCGGGCGCAGAAGACGCTGGAAGCTCAAGGGTATGAGGTGCTCATCTTCCACGCCACCGGCACTGGCGGAAAGATCATGGAATCGTTGATCGACAGCGGCTTCATCACCGCCTGCCTGGATATCACCACCACCGAGCTGGCCGATTATGTCTGCGGTGGCGTCATGAGCGCTGGGCCAGAGCGCATGATGGCTGCTGCCCGCGCCGGCATCCCCACCGTGCTTGTGCCCGGCTGTGTGGATATGTGCAACTTCTGGGCGATTGAAACGGTGCCTCAGGAATATCAGGAGCGCCAACTCTACCAGTGGAACCCGAACGTCACCTTGATGCGCACAACGGTGGACGAGAATGTGCGCATTGGCCGGATGATCGCCTCGGCCGCAAATGCTGCCGTGGGCCCTGTTGCGATCCTGTTGCCGCTCAAGGGCGTCTCTCAGCTGGATAGCCCGGGCGGCATCTTCTGGGATCCAGAAGCCGATGCGGCCTGCTTTAATGCCATCAAGATGAACCTCAAGCCGGGAATTCCTGTGATCGAAATGGATCATAACATCAACGACCCAGAGTTTGCCGATAAAGCTGCTGAGCTGTTGTTGGGTATGCTGAAGTAATTCAATGCGCTGCGTGAAAGTCACCCAATCTATCTAAATGTAGCAAACAGCACCGATTGGAGCAAGCAATACAGTCAGATCACATCAACAAAGGAGACAAAACTATGGCATTCATAACGCGTGAAGAAGCGCTCAAGCGGCTTCGGGCGCAGGTCTCTGCAGGGAAGCCCATCGTTGGCTGTGGCGCCGGCACCGGCATCTCAGCCAAGTGCGCTGAGGCTGGAGGCGCCGACCTGATTATCATCTACAATTCAGGGCGCTATCGCATGGCTGGTCGCGGCTCGCTGGCTGGCTTGCTGGCTTACGGCGACGCCAATGGTATTGTGGTGGAGATGGCAGCCGAAGTGCTGCCGGTTGTCAAGAATACGCCGGTGTTGGCCGGTGTCAACGGCACCGATCCGTTCCGGCTGATGCCTGTCTTTCTCAAGCAGCTTAAGGAAATGGGGTTCAGCGGTGTGCAGAACTTTCCCACCGTGGGGCTGATTGACGGCAACTTCCGGGCAAATCTGGAAGCAACCGGAATGGGCTTTGACAAAGAAATTGACGCAATCGCCCAGGCGCATGAGCTGGATCTTTTGACAACCCCCTATGTTTTTGATATTGACCAGGCGCGTGAGATGGCTAAAGTTGGCGCTGATATGCTTGTGGCCCATGTTGGCCTGACCACGGGCGGGTCCATTGGCGCCGGGGTGGCGATGACGATGGATGAGGCAATTGACCGGGTTATGGCAATTGCCGATGCTGGTCGCAAGGTCAACCCCGACATCTTGATAATCTGCCATGGCGGCCCATTTGACGAACCTGGGACGGTGGCCGAGGCGATGTTGCGCATGCCGGGAATCGCAGGTTTCTTCGGCGCCACCAGCATTGAACGTCTGCCCACCGAGCGCGCTATCACGGGGCAGGTCAAAAACTTCAAGGGCATGAAACTGGCCTGAGGCTGACCGGTAAGCCTTTCTGCGTGGCATGTCCATGGGTTCACATTGTCAATGCAAACGCATTGACATGCCGCGGAATTTCGACTAAACTATTGTTACCACGCGGATCCAAACCGCGGGTAGAAATTGCAAGTCTAAAGGCTGTGAAGAGGACGAGTACGCGCTGAAACGGCGGCCCAGAGAGCGGTTCCAGGTGAGAGTCCCGCCCGAACGCCGGCGCCGAATGGCCCTCAGAGTTGCAGGGTGAAAGGTCCTGGCTGCCTGCTAATGGCTGACTAGCCCGCGCCGGAGTTGCCGCCGTTATCTGGGCAAAGGGTATAAGCTGGAAGCGCCCAAGGCGTGTTCCTGCCGTACTCAATCGTTGTGAAGCTGGCCAACAACCCCGTCGCATCACCGGCGGGGTTTTATTTTAGGCACATATAATGTGCAAACAAATGTGCAAACAAATGTGCAAACGAATGTGCAAACGAATGTGCAAACGAATGTGCAAACGATAGGAGATGCGCAATGATGAAAATTGAGCTGGTTTACTGCCAGGTTTGACACTACACCGATCGAGCCACCAGTCTGGTGGTTGACCTGATCAAGAACTTCGAGCCGGAGATTGAATCGATCACGCTGTTTCCCTCAGACGGTGGCCGCTTTGAGCTGACTGTCAACGGAGAATTGCTTTATTCCAAACTCAGAACAGGTCGCCACGCCGCCCCTGGCGAGGCTATCGACCTGGTGAAAAAATATCTGAAGGAGGCCAAATGACCCCACTTAAAAAGGGCCGCGTTTTTTCTGGCGCTCGACCCACTGGCCGTCAGCATCTGGGCAACTACCTGGGCGCGATCAAGAACTACGTGGCGCTACAGGGTGAATACGATTGCGTCTACTGTATCGTCGATATCCACGCTCTGACCACCGTGGAGACCACCGAAGACCTGCGCCAGAACACCTACGAGATGGCTCTTGATTTCCTGGCTGCCGGCATCCGCCCTGAAGAGTCGATCATCTTCATCCAGTCCAATGTGCCCGAAGTCGCTGAGCTGCACACCTATCTCTCCATGGTCACCCCCCTGGGCAAGCTGACTGACCTGCCGACCTTCAAGGAGAAAGCCCGCCAGCAGCCTCACAACGTCAACTACGGCTTGGTGGGTTACCCGGTTCTGATGACTGCCGACATTGTCCTCTACAAGGCCGATGTCGTCCCCGTGGGCGTGGACCAGGCGCCGCACCTTGAATTCGCCCGCGAGATCGTGCGATCGTTCAACTTCCGCTACAACACCAATGTCCTGATCGAGCCACAGATGAAAGCCACCGAGGTGCCCAAAGTCATCGGAATCGACGGCCAGCAGAAGATGAGCAAAAGCCTGAACAACCACATTGAGCTGGCTGCTACCCCCGAAGAGACCACCCAGCGCGTCATGCAGATGGTCACCGACCCGCAACGCATCAAGCGCACCGACCCCGGCGACCCAGATGTGTGCAACGTCTTCTCGATGCACAAGGTCTTCTCTTTGGCTGAAGAAGTCGAAATGGTGAACACGGAGTGCCGCAGGGCTGGGATTGGGTGTGTCCAGTGCAAGCAGCTTTTTGCCCGCAACCTGAACGCCAACCTGGAGCCCTTCCGCCTGCGCCGGGCTGAGTTAGCCCGCAACCCCGATCAGGTGTGGGACGTGTTGCGCGATGGCCAGCGGCGCGCCAGTGCCATCGCCCAGCAGACCATGTCTGAGGTGAGAGAAGCCATCGGCTTGCCCACGCTGGGCGTGGGAAAGATGATGCCATGAGGGTTGTGCTCCAGCGCGTCACCCGCGGCCGGGTCTCGGTTGATGGCCGGGTAGTCGCCGAGATTGGCCTGGGTCTGGTGATCCTGGTCGGCGTCGGCCCCGGGGATGGCGAAGAGCAGGCGCGCTACCTGGCCGAGAAGATTGCCAACCTGCGCATTTTTGAAGATGACCAGGGCAAGATCAACCGTTCGTTGCTGGAGGTGGGAGGGGCGGCGATTGTTGTCTCGCAGTTCACCCTGTACGCCGACACCCGCAAGGGTCGCCGCCCCTCTTTTACCGACGCCGCCCTGCCCGAAATCGCCCGCCCACTCGTTGAGCGCTTTGCCGACCTATTGCGAGAGCAGGGCGTCCCTGCCCAGACCGGCGAATTCGGCGCCCACATGCTGGTCGAGATTGATAATGACGGGCCGGTGACCATCTGGATGGAGCGAGAGTAAATCTACCACCCGCCTCGCCACAGGGCTGCATCCACCTGCACCGCGGTCGCTCCCGCTGCCTGCATTGCCTCTGCCTGATCGATTCGATACACCCCGCCCCCGCCGATCACCGGCACGCCCAAGCCGCTCAGCGCCTTCACTGCTGCCAGCGCCAGCGGAAAGACCGCCGGCCCGTACAGCCGCCCGTGGGCCAGCCCGCCATCCGGGCCGGGCAGCATCCCCCGGGGCGGCCCCAGGCTGAAAGCAGCCACGCCCTCCCCTGCGCTGTGCGCTTTGAGCCAGCTTGCCAATGCTGCCGCCCGCTCCAATGGCAGCCGCAGGATCAGCGGCAGCTCGCCCAGAGATGCCTGGACCATCGCTGCCGCCTCTTCAGGCTCGACCTCCGGCGCCAGGCCCAGTTCGATTCCGGCCACGCCTGGCAGCCCTTCTAAACGCTGCACCATCTGCGCCAGCTCCTCTGCCCGTTGGCAGAGCAAATGCACCAGCACCGGCAGCGGCGAGCGCCCCCACTGGCCGGCGTAGCGGCGCAAGGCAGCCCTCAATCCTGGGTTGGGGTATCCGGTGTGCAACAGAAAACCGCCTGGATAGGCCAGATATCGCCTCCCCTGGGCCGGACTGCGCGGCCCAAGACTGATTGGGTTGGTCACAAATGCGCCCATCCGGCTCAAATCGACCGGGCCGCGCTGGCTGGGAGCGAACCCCAGGCTGCCGGCGGCGTTCATCCAGGGGGGATTGAACGTAAGATCGAACTTCATCCTTTGCCTCACCGCCTGGGCAGCAAATCGATCAGATCGAAAACCGGCCCATCGCTGCAAGCCAGCTTCCAGCCCCGACGCGTCTCGACCCCGCAGGCTGCGCAATCCGCCAGGCCGCCGCAGGGCATCGCCAGGTGCACCAGCGCCTGGGCCTGGCAAGGCAGCGCGCGAGGCGCTTGCTCCACCCCCAGCAGCCGGCCTAAGCCAGATATTGCTTGCGGCGGCAGATCCAGCGCCAGGTAATCCGCCCAGGTCATTGCTTCATAAAGTGTTTCCAGTGGGTTAACCTCCACCGCCGAGGGCAAGCCGGGCAAAGTGTGTTCGGTGAACAGCGCCACCGCTGCTCCTTGGCCCAGCGCACTTTGCATCAGTGGCTGCAAGCGAGCGATATCCCCTGCCAGGCTGGCCAAGGCCAGGCGGCGCAGGTTCGCCGGTGGCGTAAAGCCGCTTCCGAGCGGCCCGCGCAACTGGATCCTGGTGCCTGGCTCCCAGATCGGCGGCACCGGCGGCGCAGCCAAAAAACCCTCCGCCTCGACCCGGGCTGCAAAGAGCGGCGTTGCCAGCGGCGCATCGGCATCGTCTGGTGACCAGGCCATCACGTACCTCCCCGCAGGAGGAACCGCCGCTCTGGGGCATTCGA
This sequence comes from uncultured Anaerolinea sp., assembly GCA_964503625.1. Taxonomy (GTDB): domain Bacteria; phylum Chloroflexota; class Anaerolineae; order Anaerolineales; family UBA4823; genus RBG-16-57-11. The sequence goes on along the minus strand of CAZDAU010000010.1, from coordinate 59,143 downwards.
TCCAGGCAGTTTGGGCGGTGCTGCTCGGCAGTTGGATTTCTCGCACAGTGCCAGTGTAAACACGCATGTTTGGATGGTATCATGATTCTTGTTTGCTCAGAAGGGATGACTTAATATCGCATAAATCTGGATCGGCCAGACCACCAGAAAGGGTATAATTCCAAATTGTGTTTATTGGGTCTGCTCAATTAATTCAGGAGAGAAACGGATGAACGTTACCACTGTTCTGGACACGCTAGCAGTTTTCCTTTGGATCCTGTTTATAGGTTTGATCGCTCTTGCCCTTGTGCGCGCCTCGCGCGGCCGATCGGCTAAAGGTCTGGGCATTGCCGTCCTGGCCACCGGCCTGACTGCCTTGATTATCAGTATCCTGAGCGCCGGGCTGGTGTTTATCCGCCCCGAAGAGCGCGGCGTGGTCATCTCGGCCATTGCCCCCAAGGGCTATCGCGAGGAGGCCTTGCAGCCTGGCCTGAGCTGGATTGTGCCTTTCTTCGAGACCGTCAAGACCTACCCCATTTCTCGCCAGACCTATACCATGTCGATCGCTTCTGCTGAAGGCCAGGTCCAGGGCGATGACTCGATCCTGGCCCGCACCGCCGATGGCCAGGAGGTCACCATCGACGCCTCGGTTCTTTTTTCGATCGACCCCCAGCATGTCATTGATATCCAGGTCAACTGGCAGGATCGTTACGTTAACGACCTGGTCCGTCCCCTGGCCCGGGGCGTGATCCGGGATGTGGTCGCCCAATACGGTGTGCAAGAGGTCTATAGCACCCAGCGCGCTGAGATGACCCAACAGATCTTTGACACACTGAACAAGAAGCTGGGCGACAATGGCTTGTTATTGTCCGATTTTGTCCTGCGCAACATCACCTTTTCACCAGAGTACGCCGCCTCGGTGGAGCAGAAACAGATCGCTGAGCAGTTGGCGCAGCAGGCTCGCTTTGTCGTCGAACAGCGCCGCCAGGAGGCCGAACAGGCCCGCCAGGTGGCCCAGGGCGCGGCTGATGCTGCAGTGATCCGGGCCAAAGGCGAGGCCGATGCCCGTCTGATCCAGGCCGAGGCCGAGGCCAAAGCCCTGGATCGCATTGCCCAGGCGCTGGCCGAACGCCCGGAACTGTTGCAATACAACTTTATCCTCAAGCTCTCCCCCGGCGTCCAGACCATCTTTCTGCCCAATGATGTGCCTTACCTGTTCCCCCTGCCCACCGCCGGCGCCTCGACTGCCACCGGGCTGACCGACCTGGTGCCAACCCCATTGCCACTTCCCACGCCATTGCCCACACCAACCGCAACGCCCTGATCTTGCATTGCCGATTCAAGACCTCACGGTCTGAAGTGGTTTGATGCCGCCGGTCTGTGAGGTCTTGACTGCAGGCAAATTCAACCTGCAAATTCTGAGGATACAATAAATGGCCTCCCAATCCTTGCCCTCCAGCGGTAAGCAAATTCGCCTGACCACCCTATCGAGCTGTGCGGGCTGAGCGTCCAAGCTCAATGCGGAAACGCTGGCGCAGGTTCTGCGCCCATTGCAAGGACTGTTTAACCCTGCCGATTATCCGGATCTGCTCATCGGGTTGGGTGAGCCAGATGACGCTGCCGTCTGGAAGCTGGACGATGGGCGCGCCCTGGTGGCCACCACCGATTTCTTTACCCCGGTAGTCGATGATCCGTATGACTACGGCGCTATTGCCGCGGCCAACGCCCTGTCTGACGTGTACGCCATGGGCGGCAAACCCTTCCTGGCCCTGAATATTGCTGCCCTGCCGCCCCACCTGCCCACCGAGATCAGCGCCGAGATCCTGCGCGGCGGCGCCGAGAAGGTGCGCGAAGCCGGCGTGGCCCTGGCAGGCGGGCACACCGTCCAGGATAAAGAACCGAAGTATGGCCTGATGGTCTTGGGCTTTGTCCACCCTGATCAGATCATCTCCAAAAGCGGGGCCAGGCCCGGAGATCAGCTCGTGATTTCCAAGCCGCTTGGTTTCGGCACCGTGACCACCGCTTTGAAGCGCGAACAGGTGGATCCGCAGGATCTGGCGGAGGCGGTGAGCTGGATGAAGCGCCTGAACAAAACCGCCGCTGAGCTGGCGGTGGAGTTCGGGCTTCACGGCGGCACCGACATCACCGGTTTCAGCCTGCTTGGACATGCCTCCGAAATTGCCAACGCCTCTGGCGTGCGCCTGCGTTTCTTTTATGACCACATCCCTCTCACCCGCGGCGCTCAGAGCTATGCCCAACAATGGATCTTCCCTGGCGGTTCCATGGATAACCGCCTGTATTACGGCTCCCAGGTCCACTTTGCGGCGGAGATCGATGAAGCCTCCCAGATGCTGCTGTTCGACGCCCAGACCAGCGGTGGTTTGCTGCTCAGTGTGCCTGCCGAAAAGCTGACGGCCCTGCTGCGGCGCGCCGCTGAGCTGAGCCAGCCGCTGTGGGTCATTGGTGAAGTTATTGAAGGTCAGGGCATCGAGGTGGTCCAAGCCCATGCCTGAGCTGGTCTTCAATTCCCGACGCTCGCCGGTCTACGGCACGCGAGGCATTGTTGCAGCTTCCCAGCCGTTGGCGGTCGCCGCCGGGTTGGAAGCGCTTTCCAATGGCGGCAATGCCGCCGATGCCGCCGTGGCTGCGGCTGCTGCTCTGAACGTCACCGAGCCCACATCCACTGGCCTGGGCGGCGATTGTTTTGCCCTGTACTACGATGCCCAAGCGGGCAAGGTGAGCGCCCTGAATGGCTCTGGGCGCGCCCCTGCGGCCTTGACCCTGGAGCGCCTGCGCGCCAAGGGTTTTAACCATGAGTTACCACCCTACCATGCCCACACCGTCACCGTCCCAGGGGCCTGTGCCGGTTGGTGCGACCTGGTGGAGCGTTTTGGCCGCCTGTCTTTGAGCGCAATCCTTTCTCCGGCCATCCGGCTGGCTCAAGAAGGCTTTCCGGTTGCTCCCCTCACTGCCCACTCCTGGGAGAACGGGGCTCGCCGGCAGCTCCACACTGCGCCCGGCGGGCGGGAGCTGACCATTGATGGGCGTGCTCCGCGCCCGGGAGAAATCTTCCGCAACCCCGGCCTGGCGCGCACGCTCCAGCGCATCGCGGAAGGCGGTAAGTCGGCGTTTTACCAGGGCGAGATCGCTGAGGCTATTGCCAACGCTGTCCAGGCGGCGGGGGGAGTAATGACCACAGAAGACCTGGCGGCCCACTTCAGCACCTGGGAAGAGCCCATCAGCACGCTCTATCACGGCCTGCGCGTCTGGGAGTGCCCGCCCAACGGCCAGGGCCTGACCGCCTTGCTTGCGCTGAACATCCTGGAAGGTTTTGACCTGGCAGATATGCCCCCGCTCTCCGCCCGGCGCCTGCACCTGGAGATTGAAGCCCTGCGCCTGGCCTTTGCCGATACGCGCTGGTACGTAGCTGACCCTGCTTTCAGCCGTGTGCCCGTGGCTGAGTTCCTTGATAAATCATACGCTGCCCAGCGGCGTGAATTGATTCGCCTGGACCGCGCCACCCTGGACCAGCGGTTCGGCTCGCCGGTGGCTTCCTCCGATACGGTTTACCTGAGCGTTGTGGATGGTCAGGGCAACGCCTGCTCATTCATTAACAGCAACTATATGGGCTTTGGCACAGGCATTGTCCCCTCCGGTTGGGGCTTCAGCCTGCAAAATCGCGGCCACAACTTCAGCCTTGACCCGGCTCACCCGAACGCTCTGGCGCCGGGCAAGCGCCCGTACCACACAATCATCCCGGCCATGGCCACCCGCCCGGCTTCGGTTCCAGGCCAGTTGGAGACCCTGCACGCCTGTTTTGGCGTGATGGGCGGCTTTATGCAACCGCAAGGTCATCTGCAGGTGGTTGTTGGGCTTGTCAATGACCGGCTGGATCCCCAGACCGTTCTGGACCGGCCGCGTTTTTGCATCACAGAAGGCGTGGCAGACAGCCCCGTGGCTCTGGAGGAGGGTATCCCCCTGGCGGAGATGGAAGCTTTGGCGGGCATGGGTCACCTGGTCAGGCCGGTGAGTGGTTATGACCGGGCCATCTTTGGCCGCGGGCAGGTTATCCTGCGCGATCCAGCCACGGGGGTGTTGTGCGCGGGCAGCGACCCGCGCGCCGATGGCTGCGCCATGACTTTCTGATTCACCCGGCAAAAAAGGGCACCTCGAAGGAGATGCCCCAAAGCCTAAGAATTGCGATCTGCAATGTGCCTGGCTATGCTTCGACCACCTTAAGATCCGGGAAGAATTGATGCACCGTTCCAGCAACCCAGCCGTGCAAGGTGGTTGGAGAAAGCGGGCAGCCCGTGCACGCGCCGCCCAAGCGCACTTTTAGCACGTTCCCTTCCAGAGATACCATTTCCACCGACCCGCCATGGTAAAGTTCGATATAGGCGTTAATGTTTTCCAACAGGGCGCGTACGCGGCTCTCTGTATCGGTATTGCTTTGGCCTGTGTTGTTTGTGACCATCACATTCACCTCCTCGATAGCCTGTATTATACCCGCTTCCCGGCGCTTAACTCCCGCGCGCCGTCGATGTGCAAGCCTTGCTCAAGCATCATCATAATTTGAGGGTGCGTGTGGCGCAAACGTTCGGCAATCATCATTGCCAGCCGTTCCAAGAGCAGATTGGCCGTATCTGGATGCGCCTCGGCAAGATGGCGCAAATCCTCGCCGCGCACGCGCAGGAGCTGACTGTGCGTGACACACACTGCCGACGAGGTGTACACCGGGCTGCCGATGGCTGCCGACCAGCCCACCACGCCATCCTTGTGTACTCTTGTCAGCACCAGGGTTGGTCCGTCTTCCGGTTTGTAGCGAATCATGACTTCCCCCTCGGCTACAATGTACAGGTACTCAGCCTGGGTGCCCTGTTCAAACAGCACTGTGCCTTCGGGGATAAACGTGAACAGGAAAAGCGGGCGCAAGCAGCTAATCTCTTCACTGCTGAAGCCCTGGAAGATGTTTAAATTCTCCAGTACATTGCCAGACATGAGCTTGACTGCGATTTTCCTTGCTAAAAATTTACCTGAAAACCGCCCTGTTATCATAGTGGCAAATGTCATCAAACTGCCGTCAAAAATCACCTCGCCGGTGGTGGGTGCCTGTGACAAAGATCAGGAATGCATAGCGCTGCGCCAAGCTGGCGCAGCGCTCAGACCCTCAGTGTACCAGGGATCAACTGGTTGGATGTTACTTGCCCAGCCGCTTGCGAAAAGCCTCGGTCAGCAGCGGCAGGAGGATGTGCATATCGCCCACCACGCCGTAGCGCGCCAGCTTGAAGATCGGCGCATCGGCATCCTTGTTGATGGCCACAATAACCTTGCTGGAGCGCATGCCCGCCTGGTGCTGGATCGCTCCCGAAATGCCGCAGGCAATGTACAGGTCTGGAGCGACCACCTTGCCGGTCTGTCCCACCTGGTGGACGTAGGGGATGTAGCCAGCATCCACCGCCGCCCGGCTGGCGCCCACAGCGCCACCCAGCACGCCTGCCAGGTCGCCCACCAGCTTGAATCCCTGTTGGGCGCGCCAGATTTCGGCTTGTTTCTCGTCCATTCCGGCCGGCGGCGTGAGGGCCGGGTTGTTGGCAACGCCGCGCCCACCAGAAACGATCACGTTGGCGTCGGTCAGACTCACCCCGCCCTCTGCCTGTGCGTAGCCGGTGACTTTGCTCTGGATCTCGCCTTCGGGCAGCACTGCTTCCAGGCGCGTTGCCGCGCCGCTGCGTGAGGCATCTCCCTGTGGCTTCTTAAAAGCCCGGATGCGGGTCGTGATGATCACTGGCTGTTTATCGCAGACCGCTTTGGCCAGCAGCTTTCCGGCGTAAACTGGGCGAGTGGCAACAATTTTGCCGTCAACCACATCCAAACCGGTCACGTCCGGCATTACGCCGCCACCCAGGTCGATCGCGCTCATGGCGGCCAGCTCGCGGCCTCGACTGGTTGTCGGGAAGAGCAGGGCGATGGCATTTTGGTCTTTCGCTGCCTTTGCAAGGACCGCAGCGTATGGCTCAGCTCGGTAATCCGCCAGGCTGGCGTCATCGCAATAGAATACTTCTTCTGGACCATATTGAAAAGTCTGCTCTGCCACCGCCTTTGAGTCGGCGCCCAGGGTCAGGGCTGCCACGCTGCTGCCCAGCTTTTCGGCCAGCCCATAGGCCGCGCTGATCACTTCCCAGGAAGCTGGCAGCGCGATTCCCTTAAATTGATCGATGTAAACCAGGATTTTGCCGCTCATCACAGCACCTTCTCCTCGAGGATTTTGTCCGCCAGAGTTTCCGCAACATCCTGCGGGCTATCCCCTGTGATGATTTCAGTCTTAACCTCCCGAACCGGCGGGTTGGTCACCTCCGGCCAGCGCACTGCCGAGGCCGGGGCGCCGATGCTCAGGTCGCTCAGCGTCCAGACCGGGATGTTAGCCCGTGACGCCTTGCGGATACCCATGAAGGACGGGTAGCGCGGCTCGCCGATGTCCTTGGATACGCTGATGACTGCAGGGAGCTTGCACTCCACCTGCTGCCGGCCTTCTTCAATTGAACGCTCCACCTGGATGCTCGCCCCACCCGCCTGAATGCTCGAGACCAGGCTCAGCATCGGCCAGCCCAGGGTGCGCGCCGTTTGGGCGCCGGTGACGCCCATGTCGCCATCGATGGCCTGCTTTCCGAAGACGGCCAGCTCAACCCCGCCGGCCTTTTGGATCGCTGCCGCCAGCACCTGGGCAATTGCCTGGCTGTCGGCATTTTCGAGGGCCGGGTCTGAGATCAGAATTGCCTGCCCGCAGCCCATCGCCAGGGCCGTCTTGAGCGCCTCCTTGGCGCTCTCGCCCCCCACACTGATGGCTGTCACCTCGCCACCAGCCGCCTCCTGGACCATCAGGGCGGCTTCCACGGCATACTCATCCCAGGGATTCATCACCAGTGGCGCGTCTCCCCAGGTTACCTGCCCGCCTTCCACCATCACCTTGGCAGCGCTGTCGGGCACTTGTTTGATGCATACAACGATATTCAAGTGGACCTCCTTTCGCCTGTTCTGAAGTTGGGAAATCGTGTTTTTTATTGCTTGGCGTTGCCAGACGGTCTGAGTGCGCAACGTTCTTTGCTGTCCAGTCGAAGACCGCTGTCCGCCGCTCTAACTTTGCCAGGCCTCCGGCTCGTAAGCCGGCAGCTCACAGCGCAGCGGCGCATCCCTGCGATACCCCAGCGCGTACGCGCCTTGCATTAACTGGTGGATTTCGCTGGTCCCCTCGTAGATCACCGCTCCTTTGGAGTTGCGCAGGTAACGCTCCACATCGTACTCGTCGCTGTAGCCGTATGCGCCGTGGATTTGCACAGCCTCGGAAGCGGCCTGGAAAGATGCATCGGTGGCGTACCACTTCGCCAGCGAGGTCTCCCGCGTGTTGCGCAGACCCTGATTTTTCATCCACCCGGCTCGCAGATATAAAAGACGCGCTGCGTCATAAGATTGTACCATAGTTGCAATTTTTTGTTGGACAAGCTGGAACTTACCGATCTCGCGACCAAACGCTTTGCGCTCGTTGGCGTACTTCACGCTGGCTTCCAGGCAGGCACGGATCAACCCGGTTGCCCCGGCCGCCACCGTGTAGCGCCCATTATCCAGGCACGACATGGCAATTTTGAACCCTTCACCCTCTTCACCGATGCGGTTCTCCTGGGGGACGCGCACATCCTGGCAGGCGATCCAGCCCGTTGAACCGGCCCGCATTCCCAGCTTCCCATGCAAGTCACCGCAGGTTACCCCTGGGCGATCCAGCTCTACCAGGAACGCGCTCAGACCTTCGTGCGGTTCTGCCTGCGGATCGGTGCGCGCCACCCACAGGCAATGATGCGCCTTGGTCGCCAGCGAAATCCACATCTTCTCGCCGTTGATCACATAGTCGCTCCCGTGGCGACGAGCCGTGCTGCGGATGGCTGCCACGTCTGAACCCGCCCCCGATTCGGTCAGCCCAAAGCAGCCCACCTTTTCGCCTCGTCCCTGGGGCGTCAAGAAGCGCTGCTTCTGTTCTTCTGTTCCCCATTGCAGCAGCCCCAGGCTGTTCAACCCCATGTGCACCGACATCACCACCCGCAGCGTTGAGTCAACTGCCTCCAGCTCCTCGCAAGCCAACCCCAGGGAGATGTAATCCAGTCCCTGCCCGCCATAGCGCACCGGCAGGCAGATCCCCAAAATGCCCAACTTTGCCATGCGCGGCAGGATAAACGCCGCCATCTCCTGCTGGCGGTCGGCTTCCTTGATCACCGGCGCCACCTCCTTCTGCACAAAGTCGCGCACCATTTGCTGTGCCATCCGCTGCTCTTCGTTGAGTTCGAAATCCATGCCGTCCTCTCCTGGTCTTATGGTTTTTGGATTTTAATTATAATGGCTGCATGCCTCCCATGGCGCGTGATGTAGCATTGAAACGCATCTCCTCGATGCTGATGCAGTCTGCGTTCTTTGCGGCCAATGGATGCATACCTCCCGTCCTTCAACCAAGATATAATCAACCCCAATGAAACGTCGCCTGAACATTGGCATCTTTCCTCAATTGCTGCTTCTCGTTATCTGCATTCTGGTGTTGGGCCTGGCCCCGCGCCCACATGCCTACGACCAGGCCCTGCATCAGGCCACTCGTTCCCTGGCTGCCGGTTCTCCGTTGGGCGCATCCCAGGCAATCGCTGAAGCCGCCCGCCTGGCTCCCTGGCGCGCTGACCTGTGGGAGCTGGCTGGTCTCTACGCTTTCCAGGGCGGGGAGGCCCAGTCGGCCATCTCCTATCTGGAGCAGGCCAATGCCGCCTCGCGCCTCTCCCAGTCTGGCTTCATCACCCTTGGTCAGGCCTACCGCCAGGTTGGCGATCTTCCTGCCGCGTTGAGCGCCTGGGGAGAGGCGATAGGCCGCTATGGCCCCTCCGCTCAGGCCCTGGAGCTTCGCTCCCAGGTCTATCTTGAGCAGGGCGATCACTCTGCTGCCATTGCCGACCTGAAAACCCTGGCCGGGTTGCAGCCCGAGGACGCTTTGCTGCACTACCGCTTAGGCTTGCTCATCGCTGCCCAGGATCCCCCTGCAGCCCAGGCCTACCTGGACCAGGCCGCCCGCCTGGACGCTCGCTACCAACCCGCTGCGGCTGATCTTCGCCGGGCGGTGCTCGGCTCCCGCTTTGCCGAGGACCCCGCCTACACCCTCCTGGCCGCAGGACGGGCCCTGGCTGCCCTGGGCGAGTGGGGGGCTGCGGGCTGGGCATTTTGGCAGGCTGTCTTGCTGCGCCCAGATTACGCCGAAGCCTGGGCTTACCTGGGTGAAGCCCGCCAACACCCCGGCCAGGGCGCCCTGCTGCTGCCAAATCCCGGGACTGCCAGCGATGGTCTGGCCGAGCTGCGCCGGGCCTTGGAGCTGGATCCCCAATCCCTCGCCGGGCAAACCTTCCTTGCCCTGTACTATGCCCGGCGCGGCGGCTTTGACCTGGCATTGGAGACCCTCCATCGAGCGATTGCCCTGGACCCTGGCAATCTGGCCCTGCAGGTCCAGCTTGCTGGACTGCTGGCCGCCTCCGGCGACTTGTACCAGGCTAAAGAGACTTACATCCAGGCCATTGAACGTGCTCCCCAGGATCCCGCCTACGCCCGTTTGTTGGTCCAGTTCTGCCTGGATTACGATTTTGAGGTTGAGCAGACTGCCTTGCCTCTGGCTCGCCGCCTGGCGGCCCAATATCCCGATGACCCGGCCAACCTGGACTTGATGGCGCAGGTGCTCATCCGCCGCGGCGACCTGCACAGCGCCAGGCGTTTCCTGGAGCGCGCCCTGGCCCTGGAGCCCAATCACGCCTCCGCCACGTTGCACCTGGGACAGGTCTACCTGTTGCAAGGCGATGTCAGCCGCGCCCTGGATCATCTTGGCCAGGTTGTATCGCTGGCTCCAGGCAGCCCCGAATCTGCCCAGGCCCAGCGCCTGATCGACGATTACTTGAGATAAGCTGAACTCTGTGGATTGATTCTTCATTGGGGGCGGTTGTCTCCTAACCGTGCGCCTCCGCTCCCTGGCTGCCTGCCACAGCGGCGCTGTAATGCACACCCCCGGCGCTATCGTTTTCGCCCATCTGGCTTTCTGGAACCGCCGCGTGACGTGCGTCCTGGAAATTAAGATTCGTTTTCCTTCGCTGAGCGACAGGCCAGGATGTGCTAAAATAAGCCTTCAGAACTCGTGGGAGAAGTCGCCGTGTCATCTCAGCCTGTCCAACTTCGCTGGCTTGTCCTCATCCTGGTCCTGGCCATCATGGCGCCCGCCTGCCGGCTGCTTGTCAATCCGGAGCAGCCGCCCGCCACTGCTGGTCCCACTGGCCGCCTGCTCTTCCGGGATGACTTCTCCGATCCATCCAGCGGCTGGAGCCAGGTCACTGCCGCCAGCGGCGAATCCATTTATATGGATGGCGCCTATCGCATCTTCGTCAACGAGCCCAACATCGATATATGGTCCAAGCCCGGCAAGAGCTTTCAGGATGTCCGCATCGAAGTGGATGCCTTCAAAGTTGGCGGCGAGCGGGATAACCGCTTTGGGGTCCTCTGCCGGGCTGTCGATGACGATAGCTTTTACATCTTCATTATCAGCAGCGATGGCTATTACGGCATTGGCCTGATCGATGGCCAGGATTACCGCCTGCTGGGCATGGACGCTCTGCAGCCTTCCGACGCGATCCGCCTGGGCTCGGCCTCCAACCATATCCGCGCCGACTGCGTGGGCGACACCCTGACTCTTACCGTCAATGGCGTCCAGCTTGCCCAGGTTCAGGACGCCCGTTTCCCTGCAGGCGATGTGGGTCTGATCGCTGGCACGTATGCTGCTCCAGGCACCGATATCCGCTTTGATGATTTTATTGTTTACCAGCCATGAAGATCTACCTGGACACCGTCGGCTGCCGCCTGAACCAGGCCGAGCTTGAGCGCTTTGCCCGACAGTTTCGCGCGGCTGGCCACACCCTGGTTGCCTCGCCAGGGGATGCCGACCTGGCCGTGATCAACACCTGCGCCGTGACAACCGCTGCCGTGGCCGATTCGCGCCAGAAAGTGCGCCAGGTGGCCCGCCAGGGGAGCGAAGAGATTATTGTCACCGGCTGCTGGGCCACTCTTCGGCCTCAGGAAGCTGCCGCAATTGAGCGCGTTAAGCGGGTCTTTCCCAATGCCGAAAAGGACGATCTGGTCAGCCGGGCGCTCGACCTGCCCGCTGAGGTCTTCGACCTGGAGCCGGTTGAGCGCCAGCCGCTCCCCGGCGCCCGCCAGCGCACCCGCGCCTTCATCAAGGTGCAGGACGGTTGCGACAATCATTGCACCTTCTGCATCACCACCCTGCTGCGCGGCGTTGGGCGCAGCCGCCCGATCCCGGAGATCCTGGCAGATATCCACGCCGCCTCCGATGCCAACGAGATTGTGCTCACTGGCGTCCACCTGGGGTCGTGGGGCCAGGACCTGCCCGGCGGCCTGGGACTTGGCCATCTGGTGAAGGCCATCCTTGAGCATACGGACATCCCCCGCTTGCGACTGTCCTCTCTGGAGCCATGGGATCTGGAAGCTGGTTTCTTCCGCCTGTGGGAGGACCCGCGCCTTTGCCGCCACCTGCACCTGCCGCTCCAGTCCGGAAGCGCAGCAACGCTGCGCCGCATGGCCCGCAAGACCACCCCGGCTTCGTTTGCCCGCCTGGTTGCTGCGGCCCGCTCCCAGATGCCCGATGTTGCCATCACCACCGACCTGATTGTTGGTTTTCCGGGGGAGACCGAAGCCGAGTTTGCCGAGAGCCTGGGTTTTGTTGAGGCTATGCGCTTTGCCGGGGGGCATGTTTTCACTTATTCACCTCGCCCTGGCACCGCCGCGGCCCGCATGTCTGGCCAGGTGCCCCTGGAAACGCGCAAAGCGCGGAATGCCCAGGCCCGGGCAGTTTTTGCCCAGGCTGCTCGGGCTTACCAATCCGCTTTCCTGGGCCAGGTGCTGCCTGTGCTGTGGGAAACCGCCGCCTCGCTGGGTCCACAGGGCTGGGAGATGAGCGGGCTGACCAGCAACTATCTGCGCGTCAACGCCTACGCCCCGCGCGGCCTGTGGAACCAGATCACCCCTGTCTGCCTGACTGGCCTGGCCGAGACGCATCTGCAGGGGCTGATCCTGCCCGGTTGAGGCCCGCCGGGACTGGTTGAAGCACACTCCAGCCAGGCAGTCTCCACGTTGAGACCAAGCAAAACCTGCTGGCGTGCTGGATGCCATCGAAGTAAGCCGGAAATGATGTGAGATAACCGATGTCGAATTGTATCTTTTGCCAGATCATCGCTGGAAAAAGTCCCAGCCAGATGCTTTACCAGGACGAGCAGGTATCTGCCTTTCGGGACATTCACCCTGTTGCCCCCACCCACGTGCTGGTGGTCCCCAACCGGCACATTGCCTCGGTCAACGACTTGACCCTGGATGATGAGGCCCTGGCCGGGCACCTGTTTACCGTTGCCCGCCAGATTGCCCAACAGGAGGGCATCGACCAGACCGGCTACCGCTTGATCGTCAACACCGGCCCTCACAGTGGGCAGATCATCTTTCACCTGCACCTGCATGTGATCGGCGGGCAGCGCATGCGCTTCCCTATGGGTTAGCCAGATGGGCGATATCCTGCGCCAGGTGAACCTGGCCGGAGGCGGGCTGCTCCAAATTGTCCACGGCGACCTGACCGAGGAGCGGGTCGATGCCATCGTCAATGCCGCGAACGCGTATCTGCGGCATGGCGGCGGGGTGGCCGGCGCTATCTTTCGCCGCGGCGGTCCGGTCATCCAGCAGGAGAGCGACCAATGGGTGCGCCAGCATGGCCCGGTGCCCCATGACCGCCCGGCCTACACCTCGGGCGGCGATTTGCCCTGCAGATATGTCATCCATGCGGTTGGCCCAGTGTACGGCCAGGGCGGCGAGGATGAGGCCCTGGCAGCGGCAGTTGGCGGGGCACTGCGTGTAGGCGATGAGCTTGGCCTGGCTTCACTGTCCCTGCCTGCCATCTCGACCGGCATCTTTGGCTTTCCCAAGGCCCGCGCCGCCCGCGTGATCCTGAAAGCGATCTTGGGCTATTTTGCGCAGAACCCCTCCAGCGGCCTGCGCCAGGTGCGTCTGGTGCTGATCGATCGCCCCACCCTGGATGCTTTTACCCAGGCCTGGGATGCTCACTTTTCCAAACCTGCGCCCGCCGGTGGTTGAGGGCAGCATGATCACTTCCACAGCCAATCCCAAGATCAAATGGGTGCGCCTGCTCCAGGCTCAGGGTCGCGAGCGCCGCGCCGCCGGCGTTTTTGTTGTTGAGGGAGTGCGCCTGGCTGAAGAGGCCCTGGCCGCCGGCTGGGAAGCGCAGCTTGTCCTCTACACCCAGGACTTGAACGAGCGTGGTCGGGCCGTTGTGCAGGGCTTTGCTGACCGCGGCGCTCTGCTTGAACAGGTGACGCCCGAGGTGCTGCGCGCTGCCAGCGACACTGAAACGCCCCAGGGAGTGCTGATTGTCCTCAGCCAGCGCTTGTTGCCGCTGCCTGCAACCCTGGATTTTGTCTTCATCCCCGACCGTGTGCGCGACCCAGGTAACCTGGGGACCATGCTGCGCACTGCTTCTGCTGCCGGTGTGCAGGCGGTCTTTTGCCCTCCCGAAACCGTTGACGCCTTTGCACCAAAAGTGTTGCGCGCCGGTATGGGTGCCCATTTTCGCCTGCCGGTCCAAAGCCTGGATTGGGAGACCCTGGCAGACTCCCTCGCGCCGCTGGAGGTCTTCTTGTCAGCGGTGGATCAGGGCCAGCCGTACACTCAGGCAGATTTCCACCACCCATTGGCGCTGATTGTCGGAGGGGAAGCCGAAGGCGCCGGGCCACAGGCCAGCCGACTGGCGCACGCCGCCGTGCACATCCCCATGCCTGGTGGTGGCGAGTCGCTCAATGCCGCGGTGGCCGCGGGCATCTTGCTTTTTGAAGTGGTTCGCCAGCGGTTCTCTGCCCCGGCGCCCGGGGCGAAATAGAATGGCGCTGGCTGGACTGGCCGGCTTTGATTTCAGCCAGCCGGTCTGGGTAATCATTGGCGCCATGAGCGCCTGAACGAGTTTGGCACTCGGAAGAGGCCGCGGACTATGCCTGCCGCCAGCAAAGCCTGCGCTTGGCCGGTGGGCAAAATTAACGAACAAGGGATAACTGCTATGAGAATCCGATCGATCACCTGTTTTCTGGACCCTGGCTGGCCCCTGGACTTGAACGGTTTACAGCGGGCGGGCGAGTTTATCGCCGCAGCCGTGCCCGCCTTTGAGACCGCCGGCTACGAGGTCCAGACCTGCCGCCTGGCGACGCCGTCTTTTGCCCGTCTGCTACCAGGCTCTGAAGCCGACCAGGTCGTCGAATTTGCCACAGCCCTGGAGCGCAGCGCACAAGCGGCTGGCTTCAGCTATTTGTCGCTCGGCCCAGCCTTGCCCGAGGCGCCTGGCAGTTTTGCGCTCATCCCTCAGGTGATTGCAGCTACCCAAAGCGTATTCCTATCCGGGCTGATGACAATTCCAGGACAGGGAGTTTCGCTGCAGGCTGCGCGCGCTTGCGCTGAGGTGATCGAGCGCACAGCACCATTGGAGCCAAACGGCTTCGCCAACCTGCGCTTTGCTGCATTGGCAAACGTACCGCCGGGGACCCCATTCTTCCCGGCCTCATATTTTGACCCGCACCGGATGGGCGAGGGGTTCTCCTTTGCGCTGGCGACCGAATCTGCCGACCTGGCGATAGAAGCTTTCAGCGGCGCTTCCAGCCTGGAGCAGGCCCGCCAATCCTTGGTGATGGGGGTGGAAAATCATGCTGCCGAGTTGGCAGCGGTATCAGGGGTGTTGGTCTCACGTTTTCAGGTGAACTTCAGCGGGATCGATTTTACGCTGGCCCCCTTCCCCCAAGAATCCCTTTCCGTCGGCGCAGCCCTGGAACGACTGGGGCTGCCAGCGTTTGGCTGGCATGGCTCGCTGGCCGCCGCGGCAATCCTGACCGATACCCTGGACCGGGCCGAGTTTCGCCGCGCTGGCTTTAATGGTCTGTTCCTGCCGGTTCTGGAGGATTCCCGGCTGGCGACGCGGGCTGCCCAGGGTGTGCTGAGTCTCAAAGATCTGCTGCTCTATTCGGCGGTGTGCGGCACCGGATTGGATACCGTGCCGCTGCCCGGCGACACCACCGCTGGGCAGATTTACCCTGTGCTGCTCGACCTGGCTGCCCTCTCGCAGCGCCTGGATAAGCCGCTCACAGCTCGCCTGATGCCAGTGCCAGGTAAGCAGGCTGGCGAATTTACCACCTTCGATTTCCCCTTTTTCGCCAACAGCCGCGTCCTGGCCCTGGAGGCAGAGCCGTTGGAGGGCCTCCTGGCTGGCGCAGACTCGCTTGCCCTCCAACCGCGCCTGCGCTGAGCGGATCAAACAGTGCGCGCCAGATCATGGATCCACTTGCGGGAGAAGTAGCGGCGTAATCCCAGGATGAATTTCAGAACCTCCTCCGACATGATCATGAAATAAACCCCGTAAACGGGCAGGTTGAGCACGAATGCCCCCAGGAAGGCCATCGGCACACCAACCACCCAGATGATGATGCCATCCAGGAAAAATGAGAAGCGCGTATCGCCGCCGCTGCGCAGCACACCGACAATCATGACAGCATTGGCGGCGCGCACAAAGCTGAAAAACGCCAAAACGTTGAGCACCTTTTGGGCGTCAGCGATCACCTCTGGCGAAACTTTGAAAAGTTCCAGGATGTAAGGCGACCAGAGCCAGACCTGACTGCCAATGAACATGCCGATCATGGTTGTCAGGCCCAGAGAACGCCCAGCGTATTGATAGGCTTGCTCCCGCTGCCCGGCGCCGATGCGGTTGCCCACCATGATGGCGGTGGCATGGGCTATGCCGAAGGTGAACACCATGGACATATTTTCAATGGTGGAGACAATGTTCATTGCTGCCAGCGAGTCGGTGCCCATGCGGGCATAGACCACATAGTAAGCTGTGATGCCCAACGCCCAGAAGGTCTCGTTCAAGATAACCGGTATTATGGGCTTGAATATTCGACCAATGAAAGAGGTGTCCAATTTTAGAAAATCCCCCAGCCGGACGGCCAGGAACGTTCGATGGCGGTAAACCACCCACAGCATGATGCTGCACTCCACCAGGCGGGAGGCCAGTGCTGCAAAGGCCGCGCCACGAACTCCCAATGCAGGGACGCCGAGCTTTCCAAAGATCAAGACATAGCTGAGCACAATGTTGAGCACCAGAGCCAGGATGCTGATCGTCATTGGCGTCTTGACGTCGCCAGTGCTTCGCAGGACCACCCCAAAGCACATTGTAACCGCAAAAAACACGTAAGCTGCGCTGAAGATGTGCAGGTACTCACTGCCCAGGCTGATTACTTCCAGATCTTTTGAGTAGATCCCCAGGACAAGCTCGGGCTTGAGCAATGCCAGCAGCAGGAAGAACAGGCTGGCGCCGCCAGCCAGCAACAGCGTCAGGCTGAGCACCTTGCGGATGTTCGGCAGGTCTTGTTTACCCCAAAGCTGAGCGGTAAAAATCGCCGCGCCGCTGGTGATGCCGAACAGCACCAGTTGGAGCAGGAAGAAGATCTGGTTTGCCAGGCCGACTGCAGCCACGGGCGTTTCGCCAAGCTGCCCGATCAGAACCACGCCCACCATGTTCAGGGAAGCGGTTACCAGGTTCTGCAGGGCGATGGGTAAGGTAAAACGCCAGAGCTGCCGAAAGTATTCGCGATCGGCAAAGAAGGAGATTGCTGAGAGCGTAATCAGTTGATGCAAGGTGATCTGACGGGCCGGTCTACCTGTCCGCCAGATCCCTTGCCCGTTGGGTTTGGGCTTTGGCTGGCGATGATCTTACTTTGCTTTATCCGGGCGCGGATAGATCGCCAGGTAGCGCGCTCCCAGCGTAAATCCGAGCAGCGCATAGGTGATGATTCCCAGCGCCACGCCAATCTCGATGATGGACGGGAAATACGAGGCTGCCACAACGTTTCCCAGTACGCCCGGCGACCACTGCGGTGGAGCTACCAATCCGGATAGGGTGATATTCCAGCGATTGATCACCACGCCGGCGACCACCATGGCCAGCGCGGCCATGACCAGGTTCTTCCGCTGGCATAAATTGGGCGTCAACAGGATGACCGCCGGCACCAGCGCGCCGAGCAAAACCTCTATTCCCCAGAATGTGGCTGTGTAGGGTGTGGTGGCATTCAGGCGAGTGAGGATATCGGCGGTGGCCGGTGTATTGCTGTAGTAGGAAGTCGATGCCCAATCCCATAGCTTGATATATAAATAACCCAGGGTAATAAAGCCAATTGTGCGGGTGATCTCGGCGCATACCGCTGGGGGCACAATCTGTTGGTGGCGCAAGCGCGAGACGATCATGGTCGCCAGCAGAGTCAGGGACATACCGCCCGCAACAGCGGAGATGATAAACATTATTGGCAGGGAAGGCTTGAACCAGATGGCGCGACCACTCAGCACACTGTAAGTGGCTCCTAGAGAAGATTGGTGCAGCAAGGATAACGCCATACCAATCAGAGCCAGAAAGGGGGTCAGGCGGTGCAAGGCGTGACCCAACTGGCGCAGCCACGGCCAGCGATCACCTAATCTGGAATCGCCCACCACTGCCAGGACTTCCATGACCAGGACCGTTGAATATAATACCACACACCAGGTGATCTCCCATAAGACCGAATGCACATTCCAGAAGACCAGGGGGTGCCAGAAGCGGTCTGGCCGGCCAATGTCCATTGCCAGGGCCATCATGGCTGAGGAGTAGCCCAAAAAACCGATGAACACCGCCGGGCGCGCCAGTACTTCAAAGCGCTTGATTTTGAACAGATAAACCGCAGCCGAAAATGTAAATGCCCCGGCGCCGAGGGCAATCGCTGAAAGATCCAGGGTGATCCATAGACCCCAGGGCACGCGGTCGCTCAACCCTGTCACCTGCAAGCCGTTTATCAGCACCATGGCCATAGCCACCAACCCCGAGGTGAACACAATCACCAGGGCCAGCAGCCAGATTACCAGCAGCTTATTCATTGGATGGGTTTTCGAAACAGTGGCGGCCATTTCAACTTCTCCCATTCGCGGGGCGCACATAATGGACTTTGGGCTGCGTCCCCCACTCTTCTCGCAGGCGAAAGGTTTCGTGTTCTGCCAGGAATTTCGATACTGGGCTCTCAGGATCGGTGGCGTCTCCAAAAATTCGCGCACCCACCGGACACACCCCCACACATGCAGGCGTGGCAGCCGGATCAATGCCGGGCATCAGCCCTTGAGCCAGACCACGGTCAATCCGGTGGACACAGAAGGTGCATTTCTCAACCACGCCACGGGGGCGCCGGTCGATTTCAGGAGAGCCCCACTGCGGCACGTAGGGATTCGGTTTTCTGGGTGTGTGCCAATTGAACCGGCGCACATCATAAGGGCAGGCCACCTGGCAGTAACGGCAGCCAATGCAGCGATCGTAATCCATGACCACCACTCCGTCCGAACGCACCCAGGTAGCGCCGACCGGGCAGACGCGCGTGCATGGCGCTTCCTGGCAATGCTGGCAAGGGCGGTTCATATAGAAATCCGCACCCAACTCGGTTTTTTCAGGGAAGACGATGTTCCAGCGCATTTCGTCTTCGGGGACGTCATTGACCGCCTGGCAGGTGTAGACACAATAATTGCAGCCGATGCAGCGAGACAGGTCAATGACCATGTGCCATTGGTGTTTGGGCGGCTCATTGCTGCCGTGACCGTTGCCATTGTGCGTCGAGGTGCCAATGCCTTGAACGGCGTCAGCAGAGAGCGGTCCTGCGATAACCACCTGGGTGACCACCGCGGCTGCGGCCGTCACCCCGCCGATCTTCAGAGCATCGCTACGGCTGAGCAGGGGCCGCTTTTTGCGAGCTGGCTTGGGCTCGTTTGCTGGGGTGGGCTCGGTAGTCTTTTTCGACTTACGCATGGCTCGATTCCTCGTCAGATTCAGATGCGCTATCGGTCTCAACGCCCGAATGTGTCTCTTCAGGCTCTCGGCGCTGGTTCCGCCCAACCAGGTAGGCCGTCGTGCCGCCCAAGGCCAATCCGATAATGCCACCCTGGAAGAGCGTGGACAGGCGCGCGCTGGCCAGGGCTGCTTCCAAAGCCTGGATCTGCTGCTCTTGCGGGAGCCCGGCATTCTCTCCGGCCTCGCCGGTGTACAAAGCCACCAGGGCAGGCAATGTGGGGGTAATTGTTTCGCTGGCGCTCACCGCTTTTGCCCCGGCTTCGTAGCCTGGCAGGGGCTCGCCGATGTGCAGCGTATCGGTGTGGCAGGAAACGCAGGTCGCTGGCGTAATTGTAAAGGAATGCCCCGTCGGCACTAGGCCATCCGGTGGCGGTGTCTTCGATGGAATTACCAGCTTGTGGCATTCCACGCAGCCAATATCCTTTTGTATGTGCAGGTCATTCTTATGCTCGCCGATATCATCTTTGTGACAGTTGATGCACATCTCATCTGGATTCTCAAACAGCGCTTGCTGGCTGTGAGGATTGTGGCAATCGCTGCAGCCCACGTTTGCTGCGGCATGGCCGGTTAAGCGCCACTCGCCAAGCGTAGTTGTATGGCAGGTCCCGCAATACTCGGTATCAGCGCGGATTGGGACTACCGCTGGAGGATGGCCTTCCACGGCCGGACCATGACATGCCTCGCAAGCCACCCCTTCGGCCTTAAATTCACCTGTGTTTGCCTGGTAACCGCTGGTGTGACAAACCAGGCATTCACCCGGTTCTCCCAAAGATTTCCAGCGCTGAGCGAAGACCTCGTCATCGTAAGCATGGGCATGAGGGCTTTCTACCCAGGCAGATTGCACGTCAGGATGGCACTCAGCGCAATCTTTGGGTTGGGCTGCGGGGGCGGTGGCCTGTTCTGCCCCGGGTTGGGGTGTGGCAGTGTCCCCTCCCTGGGCAGACGGCAAATTGCCTGGCGCTGCCCAGGCAGCACCAACCACCAAGCCCATGCTCAAAATGCCCACCCATATTCCTGCCAGCAGAGCATTGCGGGTTGATTTTCGTAATGAGGTTTGTTTTTTCATCGGCGATCCTCAAATCTTTAGGAGGTCAAGGTATTGGGGATTTATTTTCACGGCGCGTTTGATCTGGTTTACGCTCTTGGTTTTTCGATCAGGGTGTTTTCTGAAGCAGTTAAAAAATTCCAAAACGCCGTCTGAGCGCTGGTGGCTGGCCGGCGGTTGTTTTGCCCGATGAAGATTTCCCGGCAGATGTCGATGCCGCGGATGCGCACTTCGGCTACTTTGCCATGGGCTAAACGTTCGACAACCATTTGAGAGAGAAAACCCACCCCAATGCCTTCTTGAACCGCCAGGGCAATCGCTTCAGCGTTGCCCAGGGTGATCAGGATGCGCAGATCGGCGGTGGATATGTTGTGCTCTGCCAGCGCGTTGCGCACGGCAGAGAAGGTGCCAGAGGATGTTTCCCGCATGATGAAATCGCTTTCTAACAATTCTTGGGGCTCAATTTCCTTTCTCTGCGCCCAGGGATGGTCGAGTGGGGCAATAAGCACGATAGGGTCGCAAAGGAACGATACCGCCTCGATATCCGGAAAGCTTTCATGTTCCAGGCTAAACAGGGCAAAGTGAGCTTCGCCATCCGCCACACTGCGCAGCGCGTCGACCTGGGGCGAGACCTGGCAGGTGACCCGCACTTGCGGATACCTGCGATGGAAATTGGCCAGCAAATGCGGCAGGATGTATTTTCCAGGGGTGGTGCTGCACCCCACGATTAAATGACCGTAAATGTTGCCTTTGAGCGATTCCATTGTTTCATCGATGCGGATTGAAAGGGATACTGCCTCTCGAACGAGCGGCAGCAGCGCCAGACCGGCATCAGTGAGCTCAAGGTTGCGGCCATTGCGCAAAAAGAGCGGCATATCGAAATGGCGTTCCAATCCCTGGATGTGCTGGCTGACGCTCGGCTGGGTCATATGCAGCCGCTGGGCGGCCTGGGTAAAGCTCAGTGTTTCCGCAGCGGCTAAAAAGACATTGAGTTGGTGGATATCTAACATAACCTTTGCCTTCCTTGTGAATAATAGCACATTATCTATAGGTGATTCAAGTGTTTATGATTATTTTAGCATAGTTTATGCCTATGAAATGGGATAAGTAAGACCTATAAGTGTTAGTTATAAAAAATACTTGCTTCTACCCAGATTTGCTTATATAATCTTCGTGAAAAGTGTTACAAACCTTTTGAAAGGCGGACTGTATGCGATCAATCCGGTGGTTCTACCTCCTCCTGGCCTTTTCCCTGCTTCTGGCAAGTTGCCAGCCAGCCGATGTAGCCGTCAGTGTTGAGGGTCCGATGGCTCTTATGGCAACAGAATCACCCGATGTCGTCGTTGTAGCGGATGATCCGACCCCAACGCCGGAGGAACAAACTCAACCGGTCCTCGATGAATGCTTGAGCTGTCACTCAGATCAAGACCGCCTGATTGAGACCGCAGACCCGGTCGAAGAAACGGCTGAGAGCGAATCGAAAGGGGTTGGCTGAGGGGGGGAGGTGGCTCCGTTGGAGCCCTGGGAAAAAGTGTTTGTCAACGCGGAGCAATTCCCTCAGACTGTGCATGGGCATATCGCCTGTGTTGATTGCCATAACGGCGTCCAATCCGCTGACAAAGAAACCGCCCATGAAGGCCTGGTGGCTCGTCCAAGCGAGGGCGACCCGAATGCTTGCAGCGAATGCCATCTGGATGTAGCGGAAGTGTTTCCGGAAAGCCTGCATTCCAGCTTGCAAGGATATTGGACAGTCCTGGAAACGCGCAGCACACCCGAAAATCATCCGGCCATTGAAGAGATGTTCGGCAACCACTGCGCCCGCTGCCATGCTTCCTGTGGCGATTGTCATGTTGGACAGCCCGCCAGTGTGGGCGGAGGCCTGTTCGATGGTCACCTGTTCACTCGCACCCCGCCGATGACTCGCTCTTGCACCGCCTGCCATGGCAGTCGAGTGGGCAACGAGTACCTGGGCAAGAACGATGAATACCCGGGCGATGTCCATTTTCGGGAAGGGCGGATGAATTGCGTCGATTGCCACGATAGCCACGAAATGCACGGCCAACCAGCAAATTGCACCCAATGCCACACCGCTCCAGTAGAGATGGATATGGCTCCGGCCGACCACCGTTATGCGGGGCTGCAGTCACCTACCTGTGACTCCTGCCATCCCAATGTCCTGCTGGGTAAAGACAACATCGAGATGCACACCGTCCATGGCGCTGACCTTTCCTGCCAGGTTTGTCACTCGATCACCTATACCAGTTGCGACGGCTGCCATGTGGCAATCAGTGAAAAAACGGGTAACCCTTATTTTGAAACCGAAGGTACTTACTTCACTTTCTTGATCGGCTTGAATCCGCAGCGCAGCTACACCCGCCCGTACAAATATGTGCCTCTGCGGCACATACCCGCCACGCCGGATGGTTTTTCCTACTATGGCGAAAACTTGCAGCCCAACTTCAACGCATTGCCCACCTGGGCTTATGCCACGCCCCATAACGTCCAGCTCAAGACGCCTCAGGCCGAATCCTGCAATGCCTGTCACGGTAATCCGGATCTGTTCCTTACCGCCGACAAGGTGAAACCTGAAGAGGTGGAAGCCAACCTGCCCGTCATCGTGCCTGCAGTTCCGGAAGCGATCCCTGATGAGACCACGGGTAATCCCAGCCCATGAGGCTGATCCAATAAATTAGAAAAGTACAATCTCATTTACCCTGGAGGATAAGAAAAATGTCTGTCAAATTGTATAAGATTCTTGCCCTTTTGTTGGTTGCAACCATGCTGCTGGGCGCCTGCGCCCCGGCGGCTCCTGCCGAAGTTGCCCAACAAACAGAAGTCGTGGCAGCCACGGAGGCGCCGGTAGCAACGGAAGCGCCCACCGAACCGCCAGCACCCACTGAGCCGCCAGCGCCGACCGA
>CAZDAU010000010.1:0-36080 GCA_964503625.1 uncultured Anaerolinea sp. | reverse complement strand
CCGATTTCCAGGCGCTGTTTACCGCAATGGTGGCCTCCCTGGCGGATAAAGGTTATGGAACAGTAGCTGCAGCCAAGCTGAACGAAGAACTGGCCGACCAGGCGCCTTTCCTGCTGGATGTACGCGATCCCGCGGAAATCGAGAAGGATGGTTATATCGCTGGTGCGGTGAATATTCCCATCAAGGAGCTGCTCAAAAATCTGGATAAATTACCCGGCCTGGATGATCCGATTGTGATTTATTGCGCCTCTGGCCATCGCGGTGGCCTGGCGATGTCGGCGCTAAAACTGCTGGGTTACACCAATGTCCGAAATCTGGGTGGCGGCCTGGGCGCGTGGGTTAAGGCTGGCCTGGCAACAGAGACTGGGGCCATGGAGTCGCCCGCATCGATCAGCACCCCCATCGTGGAAGACCAGGCTCTGTTCACCGCATTGGATGAGTTCCTGAGCGGTATGCCCGAAGGTTACTACACTGTCAAAGCAGATGTGCTTAGTGAAGAGCTGGCTGGAGATCCGGCGCCCACTCTGATCGATGTCCGCTCGCAGGCCGAAGTGGATAAAGATGGGTACATTGAAGGCAGCCTGCACCTCCCAATGGACAAGTTCATGGAATCATTGGACCAGCTACCTGCCGATAAGGCTGCGCCGATGGTTGTTTACTGCGCTTCTGGTCACCGCGGCGCAATTGCGATGATGGCCTTGCGCCAGTTGGGATATACCAATGTGCGCAACCTGGGCGGTGGTCTGGGCGCCTGGAAAGCCGCCAAGCTCCCCGTGGCTGGCTGGGTGGATTGGCAGACAGTCTGGAGCGAGTACCTGGCTGCCATGCCGGATGGTTATTACACCATAAAAGCCGCTGACCTGAACACTGCCCTGGCTGAGAACGCGCCTTTCCTGTTGGATGTGCGCGAACCCAAAGAAGTTGAGACCGACGGTTACATTAAAGGCGCTGTGAATATTCCGGTGCGCGATGTGTTCAAGAATCTGGATAAGCTTCCGGCACTTGATCAGCCCATCGTGGTTTACTGCGCCTCGGGTCACCGCGGCGGCATGGCCATGGCGGCGCTGCAGGTCTTGGGTTACACCAATGTCCAAAACCTTGCGGGCGGTTTGGGGGCCTGGAAGAAGGCTGAACTGCCGGTCGAGACCGGCGCACCTGAGGCCCCTGTTGCTGGTACTGCCCCAGAAGTGGATGCTGCCCGCTTGCGGGATCTGGATGCCTGGTTCTCCGCTCTGCCGGACGATTTCTTCACTATCAAAGCAGCCGACTTGCAGGCCGAGCTGGCTACTGAGGCTAAGCCCACCGTCATCGACCTGCGCAGCGATGAGGAATTTGCGACTGGCTATATCGAAGGCGCGGTCCATATTCCGATCCAACAGCTTCTGACCGATATGACGGCCTTGCCTGCCAAGGACGCAGCAACCGTCCTGTACTGCCAGTCCGGCCACCGTGGCGGCATCGGTTTGCTGATCATGAGCATGCTGGGTTGGACGAATGTCCGCAACCTGGCCGGCGGCATGAACGCCTGGACCGCGGCTGAACTGCCGGTCGTCAAGTAGCCCGCCTGATAATTCTCCTGATTTGAATGGAGGTGGGGGTAGCAGCCAGTCTGCTACCCCCATCCTTTTTAATCCATTCGAGGTGACAGGGGAATTAATTGCTCCATCAGCACAAAGCCATTGTTATGTATTATTCAATTTGATGTTAATAATATTTCGATAGTAATGAAATTATCAGAATAAACGTTGACAATAGTGAAGTGATGCGATAGAATGTTCACGCATGCTTGACGAAATTGATTGCCAACTCTTAACCTTATTGCAGAACGATGGCCGCATGAGCAACGCCGAGCTGGCCCGCCGGATCGACCTCTCCCCGCCAGCCACGTATATGCGCGTGAAGAGCCTGGAAGAGCATGGATACATCCGCCGGTATGTGGCCCTGATTGAGCCGGAGATGGTGGGCTATGATCTGCTGTGTTTTGTCCAGGTGGCTTTGCAGCCGCACAGCCTGGAGCAGATCCAGACCTTCCGGCAGGTGATCCAGGGGATGCCAGAAGTGCTGGAATGCCATCACGTCACAGGGGAATACGATTATTTGCTCAAGGTGGCGGTCCATAACCGTAAAGAGTTGGAAGCGTTTCTGCTGGAGCGGCTGACGCCTGTCGCCGGTGTGGCGCGCATCCATACCAGCATGGTCCTGAGCGAAGTTAAGCTGGCCACTGCTTTGCCGGTGAAAGTTGAACCTGGTTTGTAGCCGGGATGAACAAAAAGCTGCCCGAATCTTAAGACTAATCTGGAGAATTTGCAAATGGACGAAAACCCAAAGACCTTTGGCCAGCAAGCTGGCAGGCGTTCCTGGGCCGAGCCCTGGAAAATCAAAATGGTTGAGCCGATCAAGATGACTGACCGGGATGAGCGCCAGAAAGCATTGGAAGAGGCCGGTTATAACACCTTCTTGCTGCGCTCGGAGGATGTCTATATTGACCTGTTGACCGACAGCGGCACCAGCGCCATGAGCGACCGCCAGTGGGCAGGGATGATGCTGGGTGACGAAGCCTATGCCGGCAGCCGCAACTTCTATCATCTTGAGAGCGCTGTGCAGCAATACTACGGCTATCGCTATCTGGTGCCCACGCACCAGGGGCGGGGCGCTGAGCACCTGCTTAGCAGGGCAGCAATCCAGCCGGGGCAGTATGTGGCGGGCAACATGTATTTCACCACCACCCGGCTGCACCAGGAGATGGCGGGCGCCACTTTCGTGGACGTGATCATCGATGAGGCTCACGATCCGGCCAACTTGCACCCCTTCAAAGGCAATGTGGACCTGGGTAAGGTGCAGCGATTGATTGACCAGGTGGGAGCCGACAAGGTGGCTTATATCAGCCTGGCAGGCACGGTGAACATGGCCGGTGGGCAGCCGGTCAGCATGGCCAACGTGCGTGAGTTGCGCGCCCTGTGCGATCGTTACGGCATCCCGATTTACCTTGATGCCACCCGCATGGTTGAGAATGCCCTGTTTATCCAGGAGCGCGAGGCCGGATATGCACACAAATCAATTGCCGAGATCCTGAAAGAATTTTGCAGCTTCACTCATGGCGCGTGGATGAGCGCCAAGAAAGACAACCTGGTCAACATCGGCGGCTGGCTGGCTGTCAACGATTGGGAGTTGTTTGAGGAGCTGCGCAATATGGTGGTGATCTTTGAAGGCCTGCACACCTATGGCGGCCTGGCCGGGCGCGACATGGAAGCGATTGCTATCGGCATTGAAGAAGCTGTACAGGATGACCATGTGCGTTCACGAGTGGGCCAGGTGCGCTACCTGGGCGGCCTGCTGACCGCTTGGGGTATACCCATTGTGCAGCCAGTGGGCGGGCACGCGATCTTCCTTGACGCCAGGCGCTTTTATCCGCACATCCCTCAGGATCAGTTCCCAGCCCAAACCCTGGCAGCTGAGTTGTACCTGGATTCCGGCATCCGCTCTATGGAGCGCGGCGTGGTCAGCGCCGGGCGTGACCCGCAAACCGGCGACCACCGCTATCCGGCGCTGGAGCTGACTCGCTTGACCATTCCACGCCGGGTTTACACCCAGGCCCACATGGATGTGGTGGCCGAATCCGTTCAGGCTGTTTTTGAAGCCGCATCCCAGACCCGCGGCTTGAAGATGGTCTATGAGCCCAGGTATTTGCGCTTCTTCCAGGCCCGGTTTGAACGGCTTTAGCCTCTACAACCCTTAAGACCCCCTGATCGTTTGGTAGCCGCCGTCGTGGATGGCGGCTATTTTCTTTATTTGATCCCTTTCTGGAGCGCCAGTTGCTCTGCTGCGGCCAGCTCTTCGGGCGTGTTGACGTTGGAAAAGCACAGCAGGTCTGGGTCGAAAGACAGCAGTTCCGGCGTGTTGAAGTAGCGAACGCGCACGCTGGCGAACCAGGCATCCACGCGCCATTTGCCCGCATTCAGGGCGGCCTGGATCTGCGGCAGGCAGGTTTGGCGGCGATAAACCGCGTGGAAGGGTTCCAGCCCGCCGTGCGGCCGCGGAATGGCAAGATCCATGGTTGTGGAGCGCAATTCATCGCCCAACCGGGCAAGTAAATCGGCGCACACGAAGGGCATGTCGCAGGCCACCACCGCCACCAGCGGCTGGCTGGCTGCATGCAATGCAGTAAACAATCCCCCCAGCGCACCTCGCCCTGGCGCCAGGTCTGGGAAGAGCGGCAGCCCCAGGAACTGATAAGCCTCCGGCCGATTGGTCGTTACAATCAGCTCATCAGCGATGGGCGACAGCCGGTCAATCACGCGCTGGATGAGCGGTCTGCCCAGGAAAGGCGCCAGCGCCTTGTCTTGTCCCATGCGGCGGGATTCGCCGCCAGACTGAATCGCCACGCATAACATGCGATAATTATATCTTTTCACTCCGAATTTGGTTATAATTATGTAGAGCAATTCAGTCCGTGTGTATCCTGCGGAGAGTGAAACATGGAAACCCTTGGCGAGATTTTGGATCGGCTGACCGTTGAGGGGGAACTGTATGAAAAGTTGGACGATGGCGCAGTCCGCTGTTACGCCTGCGGGCATCGTTGTTTGATCCGCGAGGGCCGGCGTGGCATTTGCCAGGTGCGCTATAACAAAGAAGGCAGGCTTTACGTGCCCTGGGGGTATGTTGCCGCTTTGCAGGTCGATCCGATTGAAAAAAAGCCCTTCTTCCATGTGTTGCCCGGCGCGGACGCGTTGACCTTTGGCATGCTGGGCTGCGATTTTCATTGCGATTACTGCCAGAACCATATCACTTCTCAGGCGCTGCGCGACCCGGCTTCAGATGTAGCGCTCAACTTTGTCAGGCGGATTTCCCCCGAGCAAATTGTCCAGCTTGCCCAGCGCAGCGGGGCTGAAATCATCGCTTCCTCGTACAACGAGCCGCTGATCACCTCAGAATGGGCGGTGAGCATCTTCAAGCTGGCGCATGATCAGGGGTTGAAGTGCGTATATATCTCCAATGGCAATGCCACTCCCGAAGTGCTTGATTACTTGCGCCCCTACCTTTGCGCCTATAAGATCGATCTTAAGACGATGCAGGATCGCCAATATCGCAAGCTGGGCGGGGTGCTGGATCACGTGCTGGACAGCGTTCGGCGGGCGTTTGATTTGGGATTGTGGGTGGAAATTGTGACCCTGGTGGTGCCAGGTTTCAACGACAGCACAGAAGAGCTCATGGAAGCAGCTCAATTTATCCGTTCCGTCTCGCCAGACATCCCCTGGCATGTTACGGCCTTCCATCCTGATTACAAGATGACCGACCCACCGCCAACCTCGGTGAAAACGCTGCTGCGCGCGGCGGAGATCGGCCAGGAGGCCGGGCTGAAATATGTTTATGCCGGGAACATCCCAGGGCGCGTTGGAGAGTATGAAACGACCTACTGCCCGGAGTGCCGGTCGCCGCTTGTTGAGCGTTACAGCTATGTCATCCGGCGCTACCAGGTTACCGGGCGTGGGACCTGTCCTAAATGCGATGCAGTGATCCCAGGGATATGGGCGCAATCGCCGGAGGGCGTCCGGCGGGGGGGCCTGGGCATGCCGCGTCCGGTGTTCTAATGGCGGCGAATAGTTGCCCGGACGATGTAACGATTCACGGCACCAAAGCGATATTTATAATCTTCATCCCCGCGCATGAAGTCGAAGGAAAGCCGCTTGTGGTCGTTGGCCCACTTGAGCAGGTGGCCCAACAACACCCAGCCAGGAGATAGCTCGCGCAGGCCGAAGTTAAGACCCGAGTTATACACCCAGATGTGCCCGGCATAATCGAAATTCAGGTATGCGGCCGCTTTTTGCCCGCCAACTTCCATGAATGCCAGTTGCAGCCAGCCGGCCCTGAATGCTGCATGGACCGAATCGCGCAACTGTGTGCGCATTACCTGGGTCAAAAAGCGTTCTTTATCAGGATCCTGGGCCATTAAGGTCAAAAAATCGTCGATTTCGGCATCCAGCGTGGATTCATTCTCAACAATGTACCAGCTTGCCGGCGGGTTGTTTTCCTCTGCCCGGCGCATTTTGCGACGGATTTCATGGCGCTGCTTTTTGTCGATGCTGGCCAGGTATGCTTCCCAGTCGCCGGGAAGCGGGATGTAGGGACAGGGCTGCAACGGCTGCTGCTGGTAGGACCAACCTCGCCTTGCAGCCGCTTCTTGAAGGGCAGCCAGGCTGGGGGAGTTTTCCGGCAAATTGTAAAAGTCCAGCGCCTGCCAGGCCGGGGCCTGGTCTGAAGCCAAAAGGTCAAACAGCGCATTGATGAAGGAAGGGATTTCCGAAGTGGGGGCGATGAAATCCAGATAGTCGGAGATTTCGATGCTGCCCAGAAGCATCATCGCCGGTTCACCTTCGCGGTTGTGGGTGAAAAAAAGCGGCGCCACTCCCTGCAACTCGCCATCATCCCGGCGGGCCAGGACGGTGAAAAGCTCGCCCTGCGCCCACTCGCCGCCGCCCAGTGTTTTCCACCAGGTGCTCATGTACTCATAACGCAAGAACGGCACGTGACTTGCACTACAACAATCGAGCAAATCATTCCATTCATTCGCCAGTGAATCGTCGTCTTTTAAGGTGTGAAGGACTTTTAGATGCATTCTTTATCCACTCTGGTATCGTATAAACTGCATTTTACCAGTTATAATGGCCGTTTAGGTGGCTCAACCTTTTCAGCAAGGCGCTTAGAATGGCTGCATCACTGGACTTAAACCTCATACCGGTTGCACGCTATGCAGGCAGGGACTACCCTGAACTATTGAGTTTGTACGCTGCGGAGCCGCCACGGCGCCCGGCGCGCGGCAGGGAAGCGGACCGGATCATCTTTTACCTGGCGATCGCGGGAAATGCGCCGCTTCCTCCCGGAAAGCAAGATCAGGTTCTGTCTGACCTGGCGAAGCTTTTTTACGCCACGCCTGGCTCTGTGACTGCAGCCCTGCGCAAAGTTGCGGAGGAATTGAACAAGCTCCTGCTCGAGCGCAATCTGCACCTGACCAGCAGCAGCCGCCAGGGGATTGGTCTGTTCACCCAGGCGGTGCTGCGCGGATCACAACTCTACATGGCTGCTTCTGGCCCGGTGAATGTTTTTCTGGTTGCGGCCGATCAGACGCACCATTTTTATGATCCGGAAATGGCCGATCGCGGCCTGGGCCAGGGGCGCTCGACGCCGATCAGCTTCTTCCAGGCCAACTTGCAACCCAATGATACCGTGATCATGGCGGTGCAGCCCGATCCTGGCTGGAGTGTTGAAACGCTCTCCGGGTTGCATGGGCAGGGGCCAGAGAGTCTGCGCAGGCGCCTTTTCAACCAGGCAACGCCCGATCTGAACGCTGTTTTGGTCCAGGCTCGACCTGGAAAAGGGATTTCTTACCTGCCGAAGCTGGGCAGGCCGGGGGGAGTGGCGCCCATTTCGGAGCTGCCTGAGGAGCGACCCATCGCGCCGCCGGCAGCCAGCGCCCCCGCTGCGCTTGCAGTGAGCCAGCCGCTTTCAGCAGATGAGCCGGTGGAGGCGGCGGAGTTTGTTGAAACCTCACCCGCCCAAGAGACGCCACCTCTTTCAACATCTGCAACAACCACACCCGCGCCTGCGCCAACCCGGTTGACCGATGCTGACACCGCGGAGCAGGCGAAGCCTGCGACCCGGACAGCCGGTCTTACTGCACTTTGGGCGGTGCTGGCCGGCGCATTTGCTGCGCTGGGCGCCGGATTGCGTAAACTGGGGGGAAGTTTGCGCACTTTCCTGGCCAGGATGCTCCCCGGCGATGCTTTCCAGTCCATTCCGTCCACGGTCATGGCTTTCACTGCTCTGGCGGTCCCAGTGGTAGTGGTTACGGTCTCCAGTGTTGTTTATCTTCGCCTGGGCCGCGATGCCCAATTTGAAACGCTTTACAATCAGGCCCAACAAGTTGCCGAACGGGCGGCCGGACAAACCGATGTGGCCGCCAAACATGCCGACCTTCAAACCGCTCTGGATCTGTTGGGCAAAGCAGAGTTATATCGCCCCTCACCCGAGCTTCAAGCGCTCAAGGCGCAATTGCGCTACTCCCTGGATGAGCTGGAGTTGATTAAACGAGTCAATTATCAGCCTGCTATCATTGGTGGTCTGCCGCCATCTGTAAACGTGACTCGCATCGCAGTGGTTGAGGATGAGCTTTATCTGCTGGACTCTGGGCGGGGCAGTGTCATTCGCGCCAGCCTGACCAGTCAGGGCTACGAGGTGGATCTCACCTTTCAATGTGGTCCGACTTCAAGCGGTCCTGTGATTGACATTGCCGCGTGGCCTGCGGGCTACGAACCAGATGCCAGGTTGTTGGCGTTGGATGGCAGTGGGAATGTGCTGTACTGCCAGCCAAACGAGCCGCCCATAGCCGCCAAGCTGACATCTCCCAGCGCAGATGCATGGGGCCAGATTGAGAGCTTCACCCTCGACCTGGGCGACACTTACGTGCTGGAGGCACTGTCCAATGGCGTGTGGATTTACTGGCGTAGCGATTTTGCTCAGGAACCGAGCATGTATTTCAACGAAGAAATCCCCGATCTTCAAGATGTGATCGATATGACGGTTAACCGCGGCGATCTTTACCTCCTTCACGCCGATAACCGCCTGACGCTCTGTTTTTATAGCGATTTTCAGGGTGTTCCCACGCGTTGCTCCGACCCAACCTACGTCGATTTTCGCCCTGGCCGGGAAAGTATGCCGTTGGTTCCACCAGCGCCCTTCACTCAGATTCAGAACACCTTGCCGCCCGACCCGTCCCTTTATTTCCTTGAGTCGTTAAACCGGTCTGTTTATCACTTCAGCCTGCGTAACCTGACTTTTCAACGCATGCTCGCGCCAGAGAGTTCACCTGCAGATGGCGTTGCCACCGCCTTTTACGTGGACAACTTGCAAGGTTATATATACCTGGCAATTGGCAACCAGGTGTTCTACGCCATCCTGCCATAGCAAAGCGTCACTCAGCCCCAGGGGCGAGGGTATTGGTGGGCCAGGGGGTGAACGTCTCGGCTGAGGGCATGACAGCCGGCGCTGAAGGCGTGCCAGCGGCAGCCGGGGAGTTGGTTGGCTCCAGGGTCGGGAGGGTGGGGGCGATTTCTGATGCAGTAGCTGGCGCCTGGGTCTGTCCAGGCGAGGGGGTGGCAGTTGTCACGCGGTTTGACAGGAACCAATAGCCCGCGACCAATCCAAGCGCTACCAGAGCTATCAAGATAATCCCCACCAGGCAAGCCATCCATCTCTTTGAACTGCTGCGCCGGGGCGTTACCCGCGTGGGAGCGGTCTCTGCGATGGATACGGGCATTTGCAAGGCGACAATTGTGATATTGTCATGTCCACCGCGCTGGTTGGCCAGGTTGGTCAGCGATTGCAAGGCTTCCTCCTGGCTCTGGCCTTTGACCAAAGGCAGGATCTCCTGCTCAGAGACCAGGTCGGATAAGCCATCGCTGCACAGGATTACCTGGTCGCCAGGTTGGAGCTCGTATCCTTGATTGCTCAGGGATTGCTCATTGGTTTCATTTGGGGATAAGCGCAAACGCATGTCCACATCCACCGGCTGCGGCGAGCCAAGATAACGCCGGATGACATGGGTGTTCGGGTGGTTGCGGGCTTCTTCTGCGGTCAACATCCCCGCATCCAGCGCCTCCTGGATCCAGGTGTGATCGGTTGTCAACTGCCGGATGGAATCCCCGCTGACCAGATAAATGCGCGAATCTCCCACCCAGGCCACAAACAGCCGGTTCTCAATCACCAGGGCGCAGGCGCAGGTGGCTGCCATGCCGCGCTGGCTGTTCTCCGCCTGGGCCTGGGCGTAAACAGCCTGGCTGGCTTGTTGGATCGCTTCGCGCAGCGCTTGCAAGGGTTGCAGCCCATTGTTCCTGGCAATCGTTTGTTGGATCGTTTGGACAACGATCTCTGCGGCCACCTCGCCCGCCCGGTGGCCGCCCACGCCATCCGAAACCACTGCCATCACCGCCGGGGTGGACCGCTCGTCTTCCAGGCGGTAGGCAATCACTGCGAACCGGTCCTCATTGTTTTTTCCGCTCATTCCCGGATGGGTTGTGGCAGCGATGTGCAGATGGGCGCGCTCAGCAGGGATCATGGCCTCTCTTCATAGGGCGATTCTTCTGGTGTGGGTTCTGTGATGATCACTGGCTTGCGGGTGGTCGTTGTCTTGCGCAGGGTAAAACGAAAGCCTATCCGCCCAATGTGGACCAGGTCTCCATGCTCCAGGCGCGTGCCCTCTTTGGAGACTGGGGTATAGTTGACCCAGGTCCCGGCAATAGAGCCCGCATCCGAAAGACGAAACGATCCATCCTCCTGTCGCCTCAACCGGGCATGCAAAGCCTCCACTGAAGCATCGTTGAGCACCAGGCTGGACATACCCGAGTCGCTGCCCAGCGTGACCTCGTCGGAAGTGATGGGGATGGGCGGGAGTGTGTCGGGCTGATCTGGCTCATGGATCGGGTTCAGGTAGGCATGCGCCTGCATGCCTGCGGGGCGCTGTGGCCACTGCAAACGGTTGGCCCAACCGGCGCGGCGTTTTGCCTCGGGCTCGGTGTGAATATGCACCGGTTGGGTGACTGGATCCGACTTTCTTCGACTACGCGCGGCCCGGTGGGTGCGAGGCCGCAATTTCCCGCCAATCACCAGCACCAACAACAGCATTGCCCCAGCAAGCAACACAAATAAGGCGGCCAGGATGGGTAAATTCTTCTTAAAGCCTCCTAACTGATTTTCGCTGGCTTTTTCAATTGTAATCTGCACCGGTATCTCAGCGCTGGTGCCAGTCAGTCCCAGCACATCGCGCGCCTGCACTTGCAGTTGGTGCAACCCGTCAGCCGTGTAGGGTCCCAGCTCCCAGATGAACTGATCGTAAGGTGGCTGGGTATTTTCAGCAACGATCACGCCATCCACCAGCAAAGCCGTGTAAGCCAGCGATCGCATGCGTCCATCAGGAAACTCAAACACTATCTGCAGGGGCTGTTCCTGCGGTGCAAGCCCGCCATCTGGCAGGGCCGATTCTGGGTTGCTTTTATTATCTGCGCTTGACTTGCGCTGGATTGTTAACGGTGGGGAAACAAAAGCGGGTTTGGGCGGTTGAAGCTCGATCTCGTAATTGACCGGGGGTGTTTCGACGAAGGCCTCGCCGGTATCGATTTGGGCAACCACCTGGTGCGCGCCGCTGGCCGAAACACCGGATTCGTATTCCAACGAGTAGATATACCGCAACGGCTCCAGGTACTCCTCCGGATCAGGCAAAGCTTCTTCGCCGGTGAAGGCGAAAAATTCACCCCCGGTTCCTTCGCTGAGCGTCCTCAATTGTTCCGCCACCTGGGTGGAGAAGGCCCCACTCGAGGAGACCATCCAAATGTAGATTTGAACACCCTGCTCCCTGGCCTGGGCGGCCAGGTTTTCCATGGATTGATCCGCTTGATTTTCTGGAGGCGCGGTGATGAACAGCACAGCCCGGCTCATGCCTGCGCGGGGCAGTGGGTCGGAGACCAGTCCGACGGCGCGAAAGAGAATATCCAAGTCCGGACGGGCGAGGCGGGGGTCCACCTGCTCAGCATCCAGCGCAGAGAGCCATTGGGCAGAGCTTGGGGTGTGGCTGGCTGCCGGGCCGTTGGCAATCAGCAGGCTCAGATCATCGACATTCGAACCCAAGCGGCTTTTTGCCCAATTGCGCAGACCTTCTTTCAAAATGTCGTATCGTGAAATTGCCTTGTTGTTGCGGATTGCAAAGGAGGGGCCGGGGTTAATCGCCACCACGACCTGTACGCCCAGGAGCAGCTCTTCCAACTTGGTCACCGGACGCACTGTTCCATCTTCCAGGATTTTTACCTGCTCGGCTTCCAGTTTATGGATAAAATTGCCCTGCGTGTCGTGTACGTCCAGGTAAGCCTGAATGAGCGGAAATTGCTCAGTGTTTGGGCGGCTCAGCCTTGCTCCTCCATCCGCCTGGGCGCTGACGCGCTGGTAAGGCGCCAGGAGCAGGCAAAGCAAGAAGATCCGGACACTGCATAATCGGATCGACATGCTTTGATTTTAGCACAAGAACCAGGCTATTCCCATTCGATCGTTGCTGGGGGCTTGCTGGTGATGTCGTAGACCACCCGGTTGACGCCAGCCACTTCGTTGACAATCCGATTCGCCACCCGCGCCAGCAAATCATAAGGCAGGCGCGCCCAATCGGCGGTCATGAAGTCTTCTGTGGTGACTGCCCGCAGAGCAACGGTCTCTTGATAGGTGCGTTGGTCGCCCATCACACCCACGGAGCGGACCGGCAGAAGTACAGCAAAAGCCTGGGCAGAGCCTTTCAAGCCTTGGCCGGTGGAGGACATGCGCAGCAACCCGGCGGCCGTCAGCTCATCCGTCAGGATGGCATCTGCAGCGCGCAAGCGGTTGATTCTTTCCGGCGTCACCTCGCCCAAACAGCGTACGGCCAACCCCGGACCAGGGAAAGGCTGCCGCCAGACCATCTCCGCCGGCAGACCCAGCGCCTCACCCACCAGCCGTACCTCGTCTTTGAATAGATAGCGCAACGGCTCAACCAGCTCAAAGTGCATATCACTGGGCAAACCACCAACGTTGTGGTGGGTCTTAATCCGATGCGCCTGCGCCCGGTCGGGGGCGCTGGATTCGACTACATCGGGATAAATGGTGCCTTGCACCAGGAAACGCGGTAGCCCAAGCTGGCGGGCCTGGGCTTCAAAGATGCGGATGAACAATTCGCCGATGATGCGCCGTTTTTCCTCCGGCGCGCTGACGCCGCGCAAAGCGGCAAAGAACTGGTCTTCTGCCTGGACGGTGATCAGCTCAACATCCAGACGGTCGCGGAGGGCGGTCTGCACCTGAGTCGCCTCACCCTGGCGCAGCAATCCGGTATCGACGAACACGGCCACCAACTGGTCGCCCACAGCGCGTTTTACCATCACCGTGGCAACGCTCGAATCCACTCCGCCGCTGACTGCCGATAGCACCAACTCGTTGGCAACCTGCCGGCGCACTCGCCCCACGCTCTCAGCGATGATCGACTCGGGCGTCCAGTCGGGTCGGGCCTGGCAGACATCGACCACAAAGCGGCGTAGAATCTCTTTTCCTCCGGGTGTGTGATGCACCTCGGGGTGGAACTGCAGGCCAAAATAACCCCGGCTCAGGTCGCCCATCAGGGCTACGGGCGAATTGGCGCTTTTCGCCAGCACGTGAAAACCCTGCGGCGGCGCCTCGATCCGGTCGCCGTGCGACATCCAGACCGTTTGCTTCCCAGTCGGCACCAGCGGGTTGGCGGCGAACACTTCCAACGCTGCTGGACCGTATTCGCGCTCGCTGGAGCCGGCCACCCGCCCGCCCAGGGCCTGAGTCAAGGCCTGCATACCGTAACAGATCCCCAAAATTGGCCGCCGGCTTTCCAGCACATAAGACGGGATGTGAGGCGCCCCGTCTTCATAGACCGACGCAGGCCCGCCAGAGAGGATATACCCTTTGGGCTTCAGCGCTGTGACCTGGGCGGCGGGCGCATTCCAGGGGAACAGTTCGCAATAAACCTGTGCTTCGCGCACCCGTCTTGCAATCAATTGCGCATACTGCGAACCGAAATCCAGGATAGCGATGGCGTCCATCATTTTTGTGCGTCTTTGGCCGGCTGGAGGAGCAGGTGTGCCCTAATCTTCAAACAGGATCTGATCGCCTTCCATCGAGCAAATGCGGGCCAGTGATTCGATTGGCACTCCCAGGTGAGTCAGCGCCTGCCGCCCACCTTCAAATGTCTTTTCGATCAGCGCGCCGATCCCAACCACCTGAGCTCCGGCGGTCTGGGCCAGCCTGACCAGGCCTAAGATGGTGGCTCCGGATGCCAGGAAGTCGTCGATAATCACGACCCGCTCGTTCCCTGCCAGGTATTCTGGTGAAATGATGAGCTCAACCATGCGCCCTTTGGTGTGAGATGGCGAGAGAGTCAGGAAGACCTGGTCAGGCATGGTGATGGGCTTGTGCTTGCGCGCATAGACGATTGGCAAACCCAGGTATAAAGCCGTCATCAGAGCCGGGGCAATACCAGAAATTTCTGCAGTCAGCACTTTGGTTGCGCCGATGTTTTGAAATCGGCGGGCGAATTCACGCCCGCAGGCATCCATCAAGCCGGGATCAACCTGGTGATTGATAAATCCGTCCACCTTGAGGATGCCGTTGCCCAGATTTTTGCCTTCACGCAATATTCTTTCTTTCAATTCTTGCATGGAAACCTCCTTGCTGCCTTCTCGCAGTTTGATTTTACTCCCCTTGTCTCTGAAGTACCAGGGGATATCACCGGCTGAGATACCGGTCCGGCTGTGTTAAAATAGAGTCCACATGATCATTTTGGCATCCAATTCTCCTCGGCGTAAGCAACTGCTGGCCTTGACAGGCTGGGACTTTCAGGTTCTTCCGGCTCCAGTGGATGAGGGCGTCCGGCTCTCTGAGCCACCGGACGCCTATGTTCGTCGGCTGGCGATAGAAAAAGCGTGGGCGGCCCTGGAAAAGATCCAGCCCACACAGAGATCTCAGGTGGTGGTCATTGCTGCGGATACAGCGGTGGTTGACCAGGGTGAAATCCTGGGAAAGCCCGGCGATGCAACCGAAGCCAGGTCGATGCTTCACCGTTTGCGCGGCCGAACTCACCAGGTCTATACCGGGTTGGCTGTTTTGCGCCCTGGCGATGCCGCTGGGGTGAGCGAGGTTTTACTCATTGAAGTAGTCGTCACAGATGTGAGCATGCGCAATTATAGTGATGGGGAAATTCAAGCTTATATCGCCAGCGGTGATCCGCTGGACAAAGCCGGCGCGTATGCCATTCAACACGCCGACTTTCACCCGGTACAGAACTTGCAAGGTTGCTATGCTAATGTGATGGGGTTGCCGGTCTGCCACCTGGTGAGTATGATGGCTGAGCTGGGTTGCCAGCCAGAGACTTCGATTGCAGATGCCTGCCTGGAAGTCCTGGAAACCCCCTGCCGGGTCTTCCAGCAGGTTTTAAAGGAGTCGCCGGTCCAACACCGGTGAGATGCTCTTGTACAAGATCTGTATGCCAAAACTTTTCATCTTAAGTCTTCTTGCAATTGCGGCGTTCTTAATCAGCATGACGGGATGCACGCCCATACCAACCGGCTCGCTGACGGCTTCGCCGGCCGTCACTGGGATTGTTCCACAGCTCCAACCCACCGCCGATCCCGCGGAGGTCAAAGCTGTGGCCCAGGCATACCTGGATGCCTGGAAAACGGATGATTACGCCGCCATGTATCCTTTGCTGACCTCGGTGAGCCAGGACGCCCTGAGTGCGGAGGAGTTTTCTAACCATTACAGCGGTGTGGCGGTGGAAGCGGCTCTGGATGGCATCGAGTATGAAATCCTCTCGGTGCTGGCAGGCCCTGAGCAATCCCAGGTGCGTTACCGGGTGACCCTGAAAAGCCTGCTGGTTGGCGAAATCAGCCGTGACACGGTGATGAACCTGCGCCGCGAGAAGGGTGAGTGGCGCGTGGAATGGGATGACACTCTGGTTCTCCCTGAGCTTAAAGGTGGAAATTATTTGGTGATGGATCGGGGCGGTTACGTTCCCTCCAGGGCAAATATTTACGATCGCCAGGGGCGGGCCCTGGTTGCCCAGGCTGACGCCACGGCTGTGGGTCTGTATCCGGACCTGGTGGATCCGGCCGAGGCCGACCAGCTCTTTGCCACCCTTTCTGACCTGACGGGCTTGCGCGTCGATACCATCTCGACAATGGTCTCCAACGCGCCGCGGGGAGCCAACTGGTACTTGCCCCTGGGCGAAGTCTCAGCCGATAAAATCGCCAGCCAGTTTGCTGAAATTTCTTCGCTGCCAGGGGTTGTGTTGCGGCCTTATAAGTCACGTTATTATTTTGAAAGCGGAATTGCCCCCCACGTGTTGGGTTATGTCAGCGCCATCCAGCCGGATGAGGTCAATGAATACAAGCGCCGCGGTTACCAGCCTGACGAGCGGGTGGGGCGCAGTGGCCTGGAAAAGTGGGGTGAAGCTTACCTGGCAGGGAAGCGCGGCGGCGCGCTCTATGTCTTCAATGCTCAGGGCCAGCCAGTCACACGCCTGGCCCAGGTGGAGGCGCAGCCGGCCCAGGCCGTACACACCACGCTGGACCGCGACTTTCAACTGGCTGCCCAGCAGGCTATTGCGAATTTTCGCGGCGCCATCGTCGTCCTGGAGCGTGATACCGGCCGGGTACTGACCATGGTCTCCTCGCCTGGCTACGATCCAAACGCTTTTGAACCCATCAACTACAACAGCTCGCAGATGCTTTTCGAAATCAGCAGCAACCCGGCCCAGCCCCTGCTCAACCGGGCCACGCAGGGTCTGTATCCGCTGGGATCGGTGTTCAAGATCATCACCATGGCGGCTGGGCTGGAAAGCGGTCACTACACACCCGAAACAACCTACCAGTGCGGTTATTTCTTCGATGAGCTGCCCGGTGCCCGGTTGAACGATTGGACCTATGAGTATTTTCAGAAGGACGGCAGGACCATTCCCAGCGGCCTGCTCACCCTGCCGCAGGGCCTGATGCGCTCTTGCAATCCTTACTTCTGGCATATTGGCCTGGATTTGTTTAACCGAGATGAGACCAGGGCTGTATCCGAAATGGGGCGCGGTTTTGGTCTGGGCCGCGCCACCGGCATCGTCGGCCTGGAAGAAGAGACCGGGCAGATCCCCGATCCAGCTACCCCGGTGGATGCGGTGAATATGGCCATTGGCCAGGGCGATATCCTGGTGACACCCTTGCAAGTGGCGACTTTTATCGCTGCGATTGGAAATGGCGGCGTGCTGAACCGGCCCCAACTGGTGGAGAAGATTGCTCCACCCGATGGTGAGCCGACCCAGATTTTCAAAATCGATCCGCAGGGCAAGTTGCCGGTCAGCGCCGAAAACTTGAAAGTGATCCAAGACGCGCTGGTTGGCGTGATCCGCAATGAAAAGCCGCGTGGCACCGCCTGGCATGTCTTTACCGGCCTGGATATCCCCGTGGCGGGCAAGACTGGAACGGCCCAATCTGGCTCCGACCTGCCACATGCCTGGTTTGCCGGTTATACCTTTGCCGAGCGCCCGGACAAGCCCGATATCGCCGTCGCTGTGCTGGTAGAAAATGTGGGCGAAGGTTCCGACTACGCTGCCCCGATCTTTCGGCGCATCGTTGAGCTTTATTTCAGTGGTCAGCCGCAAAAACTTTACCCCTGGGAGTCCTCCTACAACGTGCCCATCACCGGCACGCCGGTTCTGCCGGGCACGCCTCTGCCTGGGACGCCGGCGCCGTAAGCCATGCGTGGTTTTGTCATTCGCTCGCAATCCGGTTTTTTCACTGTTGAAACCGAGCAAGGAGAGCTGGTCTGCCAGTTGCGCGGCCGCTTAAAGAAAGGCCGGCGCATGGGCGATGTGGTTGCGGTGGGTGATTGGGTGCAGGTCACCCCGCTGGGCGGCAAGAACGGCGTGATCGAACAGGTGGAGCCGCGCCAGCACCTCTTTGCTCGCCTGGCTCCGGACCCGCAAGGGGAATACTTGCAGGTGTTGATTGCCAATCCAAGTCAGGTGGTGTTGGTCTTTGCTTGCGCTGAGCCGGCTCCACGCCTGGGGATGCTCGACCGTTACCTGGTCATCGCCGAGAAGCAGGGCGTGCCGGCCTTGATTGTGGCCAACAAAATTGACCTGATCGGCCTGCAGAATGCCCAGGCCATTTTTGGTCTCTATGAACCGCTGGGGTATCCGGTGATTTACACTTCTGTGGTGCACAAGATTGGCCTGGATGCTCTGCGGGCGCAGCTTGCCCACCGGATTTCCCTGCTCACCGGGCCTTCTGGGGTGGGCAAATCCAGCCTGCTCAACACCATCCAGCCGGGTTTGGGCTTGCAGGTGCGCCAGATCAGCCAGACCACCAGCAAAGGTCGCCACACCACCGTGGTGCGTGAGCTTTTTCCGCTGGAAGGGGGCGGCTATGTTGCCGACACGCCCGGGCTGAAGGCGTTGGCTTTGTGGGATATCGAACCGGAAGAACTGGATGCTTACTTCCCCGAGCTGCGCTCCCGCGTTGCGGATTGCAGCTTTAGCGATTGCACCCATGTCCACGAGCCTGGCTGCGCTGTGCGCCGGGCGGTCGAGGCTGGTCAGATCCACCCTTCTCGTTACCAATCATACTTGCGCATGCGCTTTGGCGATGAAGAGTGAGCACCCAAGATGAACCTTTAAACCTGATCCGGTGTATTTTAAATTGGCTGGTTGTAAGTCTTGCAAATGAAACAGCCCAAAAAATTTTATTCACATTTCTCAGTAGTGATATAATTGCAAGGCGTTGTGGTTTGAAACAAGCCAGTCTTTATTCCGGGTCAAGGAGAAGCGACTTTCATGGTTGTTGCCAACGGACGCAAACCCATCTTACAGGTAGAAAATCTTGAGACGCGTTTTAAAACATCGGATGGGATGATCTATGCGGTTAATGGTGTGAGCTTTGATCTATTGGAGGGGGAAAGCCTGGGAGTTGTGGGAGAAAGCGGCTGCGGCAAAAGCGTAACCATGCTTTCGTTGCTGCAGTTAATCCCTTCTCCACCGGGCAAGATTGCCAACGGCAGGGCGTTGTTTCATGAAAAAGACTTGTTGTCCATGAAGCCGGATGAAATTCGGGACATCCGCGGCGCCCAAATTGGCATGATCTTCCAGGATCCCATGACCTCGCTCAACCCGGTGCTCACCAT
This sequence comes from uncultured Anaerolinea sp., assembly GCA_964503625.1. Taxonomy (GTDB): domain Bacteria; phylum Chloroflexota; class Anaerolineae; order Anaerolineales; family UBA4823; genus RBG-16-57-11. Next base: position 17,333 of record CAZDAU010000010.1, on the reverse strand, counting down.
CGGCCGTCAGGTTTCTGAACCGCTCATGCTGCATCTGAAGATGTCCAAAGCCGAAGCCTTGGAGCGCGTGGTTGAATTGCTCAAGATGGTGGGTATTCCCGAAGCCGAGAAACGCCTGAACAACTATCCCCACCAATTCTCTGGCGGTATGCGCCAGCGGGTGATGATCGCTATGGCCTTGGCTTGCAACCCGCAGATTCTGATTGCCGACGAGCCCACAACCGCCCTCGATGTGACCATTCAAGCCCAGATCATGGACCTGGTCAAGCGGCTGCGCGAAGAACTGGGAATGTCGGTCATCTGGATCACCCATGATCTGGGGGTAGTGGCTGGCCTGGCTCACCGGGTGATCGTGATGTACGCCGGTTATATCATCGAAGAAGCCTCGGTAAAAGAACTGTATGCCAATCCCTCCCATCCTTACACCATCGGCCTGCTGCACAGCCTGCCGCGTATGGATAGCGATGAACGCTCGCGCCTGACGGATATCCCTGGCCTGCCGCCTGTCCTGATCGAAAAACCGGTTGGCTGTCCCTTTGCCCCACGATGCTCCTTTGTTTTTGATCGCTGCAAGGAAAATCCCCCCCTGCTGGATATTGGCGTCAAGCACCGCGCTGCCTGCTGGTGGAACGTGGCTGAAGGGAGACCTCGCTGATGAACACCAATGGCGTTCTCCTTAGAGTTGAAAATCTGGTGATGCACTTCCCCATCCTGAAGGGCCTGCTGCAGAAACAGGTTGGCGCTGTGCACGCGGTGGACAATGTCAGCTTTTGGATCAAAAAGAGCGAGACCTTTGGCCTGGTGGGCGAGTCGGGCTGCGGCAAGTCCACCACCGGCCGGGCGATCTTGCAGCTATATCACCCCACCGCTGGCCATGTGTATTTTGATAACATTGACCTGACCCAGCTAAAAGGGGAAGAGCTGCGCAAGATGCGCCGGCGCATGCAGATGATCTTCCAGGATCCCTATGCCAGCCTGAACCCGCGCATGAACATCAGCGAAATTATTGGCGAGCCATTATTGGTGCATGGCATCGCCCAGGGTCAGGAATTAGAGGATCGGGTCAAGGAGCTGCTCACTGAGGTCCGCTTGAGTCCCTCGTTTGCTCTTCGCTACCCGCACGAGTTTTCTGGCGGACAGCGCCAGCGGATTGGCATTGCCCGCGCCCTGGCTTTGCAGCCAGACTTCATCGTCTGTGACGAGCCGATCTCTGCCCTGGACGTTTCGATCCAGGCCCAGGTGATCAACTTGCTGGAGGACCTGCAGGCCAAGTACAAACTGACTTATCTGGTGATCGCCCACGATCTTTCCATGGTGCGCCATATCAGCGACCGGGTGGCGGTGATGTACCTGGGCATTCTGGCGGAAATGGCCGATCGGGATGAGCTTTACAAGCACCCATTGCACCCCTACACCCAGGCGCTGCTCTCGGCGGTGCCGGTGCCGGATCCGGTGGTGGAAGAGAAGCGCCAGCGCATCATCCTGGAAGGCGATGTGCCCAGCCCAGTCAACCCGCCTTCGGGCTGCCGCTTCCGCACTCGCTGCCCGCTGGCGCAAAAAATCTGTGCAGAACAGGTGCCCGCCTGGCGCGAAGCTGCGCCGGATCATTGGGTTGCCTGTCATTTGGTATAGCCAGCCGTTAGCTGCAGGTAACCCAAAGCAAGCAAATTCGAACCGGCTAAGCTGGCTTTTTGAAAGCGTTGAGCTCATGTTCGTGGAAAGGAGGTGATGCGTAAGGATTTGCTAACAAGTAGAAAAAGATCTATTTTCATCTGGAAAACCGAACCCATATCAATCTTCTAATAGAGGAGAAGAAACATGCGTAACAAACTGTTTTTGGTTGCATCTCTTTTGATCGTAGCGAGCATGGTCCTGGCGGCCTGCGCTCCCGCTCCCGCGGAGCCCTCTGAGCCGCAGACCGTCGAAGTCGTCAAGACCGTCGTTGTAACCGAAGTGGTCGAGGGCGAGACGCAGACGATCGTGATCACCGCTACCCCCGCCCCCGAAGAGCCAGAAGCCAAGCCTGCGGTTCTGCGAGTCGACCTGGGCACCTACCCCGACATCATCGACCCGCAGAAGTCGTCCTTTGTGAACGAAATTGCTCACCTGCAGTTGAACTACGAAGGCCTGACCCGCCTGGACGAGAATCTCGAGACCCAGCCGGCAGCGGCCGAGAAGTGGGAGTACAACGAGGATGCCACCGAGCTGACCTTCACCCTGCGCGAAGGCCTGACTTACTCGGACGGCAGCCCGCTGAACGCCAAGCGCTTCGAATACTCCATCCTGCGCAACATCAACCCCGAAACCGCTGGTGAGTATGCCCAAATCACCGACGACATCGCCGGCGCGGCTGAATGGCGCTCCGCCGATCCCGCAGCTGAAGACTACGACGCCGAGGCGCTGAAGGCCAACGTCAAGGTCCAGGCCCTGGACAGCGCGGGCAACCCCTGCGCCGATTACGAGCAGGCAGACTGCCTGACCCTGAAGATCGGCTTGAAGCAGCCCGCCCCTTACTTCCACACCGTGATGGCCCTGTGGGTCACCTTCCCGGCTAAGGAAGAGCTGATCAGCGAAGGCGGCGAGAACTGGTGGAACAGCTCCAAGTACCAGATCGGCAACGGCCCCTTCATCTTGAAGAGCCTGGAGCCCTTCGTGCGCGGCGTGTACGAGCCGAACCCGAACTACTGGGGCGATAAACCCACTTACACCTTGGAGTACACCTACATCACCGACAGCGCCGTGTCCTTCGAGGCCTACAAGAACAATGAGCTCGATATCATCGAGTTCGCCTCCGAAGACCTGGCCACCATTATGGCTGACCCGGCCCTGAGCGCGGACGCACAGATCTACCCCGGCTCGTGCACCTTCGCCCTGATGTTCCACCAGCTCAAGGAACCCTTCACCGACAAGGCCGTTCGCGAAGCCTTTGCTTACGCCCTGGATCGTGAGGCCTGGGTGAACGATGTTCTTCAAGGCCTGGGCTCCCCCACCCTGACCTGGATCCCGCCTGGCTTCCCCGGCTTCCAGGAAGGCGAGACCCGTTATGGATACGATCCCGAGAAGGCCAAGCAGACCCTGGCCGACGCCGGCTACACGGTTGAGAATGGCACGCTGATTAAGCCCGATGGCACCCCCATAGAGATCACAGCCACCTTCTCCGACACCCCGCGCAACCGCACCCGCTGGGAGTGGCTGACCGCCAAGTACAAAGAAAACTTGGGTGTGGAATTCAAGCTGAACCCGGTTGAGTCGACCACCTTCACCGCTCTGACCAAGGATATCAACACTGCTCCGCAGATGTTCATCCTGGGTTGGTGCGCGGACTACCCCGATCCCCAGAACTGGCTGAGTGTTTACTGGAAGACCGGCGCCTTCGGCGAGCGGATTGGCTTCTCTGATCCGGAAATGGACGCGATCATGAATGAGGCGGATGCAACCCTGGATCCGGCAAAGCGCATGGAATTGTACGCCCAGGCGCAGGAAATGCTGGTTGCGAAGGCTGCCGTGGCGTTCTTCTGGAACAACGTCAACCACTACCTGGTCAAGCCGTGGGTCACTGGTTACAATAAGACCCCCATGGACGCCGGCTGGCTTGGCGCCCAGACGCCCTGGACCATCCAGGTTGACACCTCGATGATGCCGTAACCCGAGCGTGTTTGTAGTTTGCTGGTCGGTACTGTTTGCGCAGGACCGACCAGCAAGTTTCCTCACAAAAATTTGAACGAAAGTCTCATTTGATGGTAATTTCGTAAGAAATACGTTGCTGGCAAATTGGGAGGCAGTGGCGCATGACGACTTACATAATCCGACGTCTGCTATGGTTGATCCCGGTTCTGATTGTGGTGGCTGCCATCACATTCATCCTGATGCACAACACGCCCGGCGGCCCGTGGGATCGTGATCTTTCTGCCCGCCAGGTGGATGCTACCACTCAGAAGCGGCTCAATGAAGCTTATGGGTTGAATAAGCCGCTCTGGCGCCAGTATATGGGCTATATGATTGGCGACACCAACTCCAAGGGCGAGTTTGTCTGTGGCCTGATCTGCGGTAACATGGGTCCTTCCTACCGGGTGCGCGGCCGCGATGTCCAGGACATCCTGTTCGAGCCGCCGGAAGACAAGCCCTTCTGGTACAGCCGTTTTGGCTATTCCTTGCGCCTGGGCCTGATCGCCCTGACCCTGGCGGTGGTCATTGGCATCCCTCTGGGCACGATGGCTGCCCTGCGGCAGAACAGCTTTATCGACTATATCAGCCTGTTCATCGCCACGGTTGGCATCTCTGTGCCCAGCTTCGTCATTGCTATTTTCCTGATCATTATTTTTGCTTCCTGGCTGCACCTGGTCAGTGTGATTCCAAAAGACTGGAGCGACCCGCGCGTCTGGATTCTGCCGGCTGCAGTGTTGGGTTTTGGCACCCTGGCTTACACCGCCCGCCTGACGCGTGCCTCCATGCTGGAGGTCATGCGCCAGGATTACATCCGCACCGCCCGAGCCAAAGGACTCTCTGAGCGCGTGGTTGTTACTATTCACATGATTAAAAACGCCTTAATCCCGGTGGTGACCATCTTAGGCCCTGCCCTGGCCGGCCTGGTGACCGGCTCCTTCATTATCGAAACCATGTTTGGCTTTCCGGGCATGGGCCGGGCTTATGTGCAATCGATCCAGCAGCGCGACTATTCGATGATTATGGGCACGACCCTAATCTATGCCTTTCTGGTTGCTTTTGCCAACTTGACAGTGGACTTTGTCTACGTGCTGATCGATCCGCGCATCCGCTTAAACGAATAACTAGGTTGAGGTGAATCATGGCTGTTGAAACAACGACATCTCAAGGTGGCATCGTCGATCTGAGCGTTATGCCCAAGAGCCGCAGCCTGGGCGCTGAGGCGGCCGGGCGCTTGTTCAAGAACAAGGCTGCGATCTTTGGCATAATGGTTATCGTATTTTTCATATTTGTGGCCATCTTTGCCCCTCTCCTTGCCCCGCATGACCCGCTGAAGATCCACAGCGGCAAGAGCTTTCTCCCACCCGCTTGGGTGAAAGAATCGACCACCGGTAAATCAGGTGACCCGGCCTTCATCTTAGGAACCGATACCCTCGGCCGGGACGTGCTCAGCCGGGTGATCTATGGGGCGCGCGTCTCGATGATTGTTGGTTTCCTGCCCACCATGGTGATCCTGATCGTTGGCACCACCGTGGGCATGATCGCCGGGTTCCTGGGGGGTCGCACCGATAATTACCTGATGCGCCTGACCGACGTGATCTATGCTTTTCCGGACCTGCTGTTTTTCATTATTGTGATGGTTGCCCTGCGCGATACCGCCATCGGCCAGTTGTTGAATGGTCTGTTTTTGTTATTTATCGCCCTGGCGATTGTCAACTGGGTGGGGACAGCGCGCCTGGTGCGCGGCCAGGTGCTTTCCTTGAAGCAGAAAGAGTTCATCGAAGCCGCCCGCTCCATTGGCGCCAAGAGCCCGCGCATCATGAAACGTCACCTGCTGCCCAATACGGTGGGCGTGCTGGTGGTATCGGCAGCCTTCCTCATCCCTGGCCTGATCATCACCGAGGCCATCCTGGGCTACCTGGGACTCGGCCTGCGCCCTGCCACTAATTCGGATTCGTTCTTCATCACCAGTTGGGGCGCTTTGCTGCTGGAAGGCCAGACAGCCATCAACGCCCAACCCTGGATGCTGCTTGCCCCGGCGATCTGCATTGCGCTGGTGGTACTGGCCTTCACCTTCCTGGGCGACGGCCTGCGCGATGCGCTTGACCCGCGCATGCGCGGCACGCAGTAGATCTTATAGATTGCCACAAATCGGCTTTTGCTGGCGCGCCCGTAACAGGCGCGCTTGCTTAATTGGGTCCGGTTTGCAAACTTGCCTGGGTGAAACGCCGCTCAAGAATTTGATCTTGAATGGCTGAAAAAGCGACGCCTGTGAGCAGGCATGATTAATCTCAGAGTAAAATCCGCGCTCTTCTCTACCGGACACGGTTAAGCGACAAAAATTGTTGTTATAGTTGGTCATTTCGTTGCTGCATTGAACCATTCATTCGCTTTCATGGTATGATTATTTAAGGATGATGGCAGCCAATATTAACCGGTTAAACGCATGAACTCCGGCGAACATCAAGATCTGGTGTTACAACTTCAGCAAGGCAGCCTGGACGCCCTGGGGCAATTCTACGACCAGTATCAGCGCATGGTTTATCGCACTGCGCTGGTCATCACCGGCGACCCAGACGCCGCTGAAGATCTGATGCAGGATGTTTTCTTGCGCCTGTACCGCTTTGCCGATCATATTGACGCGCTGCGCCCCTTAGAGCCCTGGCTCTATCGCATGACGGTTAACCTTTCCTACACCTGGATGAAACGCAATCGCCGCTGGCTGCGCCCGCTGGAAGACCTGGCGGAGTGGCTGACCGGAGGGCGTCAGAGCCCGCATGAAGTTGCAGAGGCCCAGGATGACTGGGACCGGGTGCAGCGGGCCGTGTCCAATCTTCCCTTCCCGCAGCGGGTGGTCATTGTCCTGTATTATTTGAATGATTTGTCGCTCCAGGATATCTCTGAGATCTTGGAAGTGCCGGTGGGCACGGTGAAATCCCGCCTGCACTACGGCCGCCAGGCCTTACGCAAGAGCCTTGAAGGATTGATGGATGGTGAAGCGCTGCCGAGCCTGGATTATAAGGGATCTTAACAGGTGCGATATGAATGATGAGATGGATCTATATCTGAGCAGGTGTTTGAAGAATTGGGCTGCTCGCCGCCGGCCCTCCCCCCATGGCAAAGACCGCCTGCTGCGAGCTGTCGTTGCTCCGCGCTGGAAATCCATGACCACCAGGCGACTGGCGAGCTTGCCGTCGGCCCGGGATTTTTGCACGCCGAACGACACGATCTATCTTCCGGGCATCATGATGCGTGGTTCTTTCACCCTTTCACTGGCCTGGCCAGTCCATATTGGCTCCCTGATTAACCTGGCTCAGTAAATTATTTTTTCAGAAATGCAATCCCGCATTCTGCGATCCATTTGGCCGCTGATCTTGCTCATCGTGGCCTCTATTGCCTGTAACTACCAGCCCGTGCAGGACAATCCGGCGCTGCAGCCTACCCAGGATGCGCCCGCTGCCACCGAGACCACCCCGGTTGCGCCTCCTGCCGACCGCTTGCTGACCATCTGCATGGGGCAAGAGCCGACCTCCCTTTTTTTGTACGCTGATTCCTCAGTTGCAGCGCGCAATATCCGCCAGGCGATTTACGACGGCCCTTTTGACTTGGTGAACTTCGATAATTTGCCGGTCATCCTGGAGACAAAACCCACCCAGGAGGCCGGTGACGTGCAACTGGAGCCAGTCCAGGTGCAGCCCGGCAGCCTGGTGGTGGATGCCACCGGGAATCTGATCCGCCTGGGCGAGGGCGTCCAGGTGCTGCCAGCCGGATGCAACGACCCGGCTTGCGCCCTGACTTTCAGTGGGACTGCCCCGATCCAGATGGACCAAATGGTGGTGCGCTTCAAGCTGCGCCCTGGCCTGGCCTGGTCGGATGGCGCACCGCTCACCGCCGATGACTCGCTCTATTCCTACGAGGTTGCCCGGGCGCTCTATCCTCGCGTTCAGGCCGAGCTGATCGACCGCACCCAATCCTACCTGGCGCAGGACACGCAGACCGTGGAATGGCGCGGCGTCCCGGGCTACCGGGAACCTGGATACCCGTCGATCTTCTTCACCCCGCTGCCACATCATGCCTGGGGCAAGATCCCAGCGGAGGAGCTTGCCGCCAATGAGACGGTCAGCCGGTCGCCGCTGGGCTGGGGACCGTATGTCATCCTGGAATGGATTGCCGGCGATCATATTACTTTGAGCAAGAACCCAGCCTACTTTCGGGTTGGTGAAGGGCTGCCCAAATTTGACCAGCTTGTCTTTCGCTTTGTGCCCGATCGCCTGCAAGCCCTGGCCGCTTTGCAGGCTGGCGAGTGCGACCTGCTGGATGAGACCACCCATCTGGAGATGCAGGGGGCCGAATTGCTTACGCTGCAGGAAGATGGCAAAGCTGCTGTCTTCATCCAGCCGGCATCTGCCTGGGAGCACGCCGATTTTGGCATCACACCTTACAACCTCCCTGAAAATGGCGGTCCGTTGCCCCTCTTTGGCATGAAAGAGGTCCGCCAGGCGATTGCCCTGTGCGCTGACCGACAGCGCATGGCTGGCGAGCTGTTCTTTGGCCAATCGGCTGTCCCCGATAGCTACATAACGGTTGATCATCCGTTGTTCAATCCGGATGCGCGCAAGTATGCCTTCGATCCAGCCGCCGGCGCAGCCTTGCTGGACTCGATTGGGTGGAAAGACGCCGATGGGGATCCCAACACGCCGCGCACGGCGCAAGGTGTAACGGGCATCCCCGATGGCACGGCCCTTGAAATTGCCTTCCTCACCACCGATGAGGATGAAAAGCAGCGCGCTGCCGCTCTCCTGCAAGAGTCACTGGCAGCTTGCGGGGTTAAGTTGAACATCAGCTCTCAGCCGGTCGAGTCGCTCTTTGCCCCGGGACCGGAGGGAGCGCTCTTTGGGCGCAACTTCTCTCTGGCGCAGTTCGGCTGGGCTGCCTCTCTGGAGCCCCCTTGCTATCTTTACACCAGCCAGGAAATCCCAGGCCCCTATCCGGAATATCCAAAAGGCTGGGGCGGGGCAAATGTCAGCGGTTACAGCAGTCCGGATTTTGACCGGGTCTGCCGGCAGGCGCTTTCCACCCTGCCAGAAATGCCCGAGCATCGCGCTGCCCATTTCCTGGCCCAATCGATCTTTGCGGAGGATTTGCCGGTCCTGCCGCTCTATCAGCGCTTGAAAGTGGCGGCGGCTCGGCCGGATTTTTGCGGCCTGGCCATCGACACATCTACGGAAAGTGGATTGTGGAATTTGGAAAGCCTGGATTATGGTGATGGTTGTGGCTTGTAAGGATGAAGCGTTCGATGGTGATGGTATGCCACGAAAACTACGATCAGTAAGCCGAGCTTGTCCTTACAAATTTAAGAATCATGGTATCATTATTTGCGGTCTAAGGTACGGATAGATGTTTACCCGCCCAAAGGATCGCTGAAGGAGGTGGTAGAGAATAAGAAGAATTCCATACCGGCTGTTCCTTGAACATTTCCATTCGTCTCACAAGCTAAGTCAACTTTTGGAGGAGAACAAATGAAAGGTCAACACAAGCTGTTTATGGTCTTCAGTGTCCTGCTGGTCCTGAGCATGGTGCTCGGCGCCTGCACGACCCCCCAGCCTGTGGTGCAGACCGTGGTCGTCACCCAGGAGGTGATGGTCGAGGGCGAGCCACAGATCCAGGAAATTGTCGTCACCGCTACACCAGAACCCACCGAAGCCCCACCGCCCACCCCGGTTCCCGCGCCGGCTGACACTGTGGTCCTGGCGCTGCAGCAAGAGCCCGACACCCTGCACCCCTTGATCGGCTCGATGATGGCCCGCACCATTGTCATCTCGCCTTTCCTGGTTGGCTGCATGACCCAGAACGAAGTAGCTGAATGGGTCAATACAGGCTGCGATGGCGATGTACCCACCATTGAAAATGGCGGGGCGGTTTTTGTGGGCGAGGGCGCCGACCGGCACCTGGAAATCACCCACAAGATCCGCGACGGCTGGCGCTGGACGGATGGCACCCCGGTAACTTCTAAGGATGCAATCTACAACTGGAAGCTGATCATGGACCCGGAGATGCAGGTGGCTGCCCGAGACGTCACCGAGAAAATCTTCGACGTTGTTGCAGTGGACGACAAGACCTACACCGTGATCCTGATGAGCGAGAACCAGGCCAAAGCCGCCGCTGCGGGCACCCTGACCGGAAACGTTGACTTTGCCGCATTCCAGGCCGACTATGAGGCCAGCGGTTACGCCAACCAGGTTGGCCCGGTGGTTGACCCGGTTTACTGGGCTATTGCCACTGCCTTCCTGCCCGAGCATGTCATCGGTGATATCCCGGCTGCTGAGCAGGCCACCATTGACTGGACGACCGTTCCTGGCGATGGCGCTTACTATGTGAAGGAGTGGAAGCAGGGCCAGGAGCTCATCCTGGAAAAATCTGATCAGCCTTTCCCGCTGGGCGATGCCAAGATCAAGACCATCATCTTCCGCTTCTTTGCCGAAACCGCTGCGGTCATCGCTGCCCTGCAGAACGGTGAGATTGACGCCGTCACCGGCACCGGTGGTCTGACCGTCGCCAATGCCCCCGACCTGGACAAGATCGAAGCTGCCGGCTTATACAAGGTGCTTTACGAGCCTGGCTACCAGTGGGAGCATATTGACATCAACACCACCAAGTTCCCCTTCGATGATTTGAAAGTCCGCCAGGCCATGTACCACGCCATCGATAAGCAGGCTCTGGTTGACAAGCTGTATTTTGGCAAGCAGGGAACCACCGACCTGCCCATCCCGAACTTCTCCTGGGCTTACACTGAAAATTACACCAAGTATCCCTATGATCCCGAAAAAGCCAAGGCCCTTCTGGCTGAGGCCGGCTGGGACTGCTCTGCCCTGCCCTGCGTCAAGGAAGTGGACGGCCAGCAACAAAAGTTGGAATTCGTCCTGATGACCACCGACCGCGCTGACCGCCAGGCCCTGGCGCAGGTCATCCAGCAGCAGCTCAAGGCGATCAACATGGGCGTCAACCTGCAGTTCCTGTATGGTCGCGGCTTGTTCGCCACCCAGGCTCAGGGCGGCCCGTTGAACTCGCGCACCTTCCAGGCTGCTATTTACACCTGGCTCTCGGATGACAATGCCACCTTCCTGGGCCTGTACAACTGCAGCGGCATCCCCAGCGAAGAGAACGGCTGGTCTGGCCAGAACTACCCCGGTTTCTGCGACGCGCGCGCTGATGAGCTGCTCACGCTGAGCGAGACCGATCCGGAGACTAGCCTGTCGCGCGAGAAGCGCAAACCGATCTTGGACGAGTTCTTCAAGATCTGGACCGATAACGTCCCGGTCATCCCGCTGTTCTCTAACACTCGCGTCTACGTGATCCGCACCGGTTTCTCCAACTGGAAAGCCGGCCCGACTTCGACCGCCCCGGATGGTTGGAACGCCTGGGAGTGGGAGTTGGTTAAGTAAGTTGTTTCTGTCCAAGGGACGCTGCTGCATGTGCGGCGTCCCTTGATCATCAGACAAAGCACACTTTGGATGGCCCACTACCGTGGGCCATCCAAAAATAAAAATCGGTGTATTTTGGTGGTGATTTAGCTGGTTTTGCCGCCCAAATCGACCACCCAATAGATTTGATATTTTTGGCCTGGAGCGGTTTTACTGGAGCAGGTGCCATGACCACATTTATTATCCGCCGGACCATCCAAAACATCATCATGCTGTTCTTCATCTCGATCCTGATCTACCTGGTGCTCAACCTGGCCCCAGGGGGACCTTTTGACATGCTGGCCCTGAGCAACCCGCGCATCACCCAGTCGATGATTGACCGCCTCAACCGCTTGCTGGACCTGGATAAGCCCATCTTACCGGGGCAGTACTGTCCGGTCAACGCCGCTGGGGAGCAGGAGGAATGCCGCCTGGATCAGGGGCGCTATATTCGCTGGCTGACCAAAGTAATCAAAGGCGATTGGGGCCAATCGTGGACCATGCAGACGGGCACAGCGGTGACCAAGATGATTGGTCAGCGCCTGGGGTACACCTTTTTGTTGATGGGCCTTTCGTTAATTGTGGCTTTAATATTTGCTGTCCCAATTGGAGTGATATCGGCGGTAAAGCAATATTCGGTTATCGATTATATGGCCACCACCCTGGCTTTCTTTGGCAGCTCCATGCCCACCTTCTGGACCGGCCTGATGGTCATGGCTATCTTTGCCGTGCAGCTAGATCTCTTCCCTACTGGAGGCGTGCGCACCACCGGTATGCCTGGCGACATTATTGAAGCCATTGAGCGTATTTTCACCTTTGGCCAGAAACATCCCGACCTGGCTGGCCAGGAAGTCAAAGCCATCCTGGATGGCTTGTGGCATGTGGCTTTGCCGGTTATGGTTCTGGCTTTCTTCAACATGGCTCAGTGGACGCGCTTCACCCGTGCCTCGATGCTGGAGGTGCTGCGCCAGGATTACATGCGCACAGCTCGGGCCAAGGGCTTAATTGAGCGTTTGGTGATCCTTAAACACGGTTTTCGCAACAGCCTGATCCCGTTGATCACCCTGCTGGCCCTGGCCATCCCTGGATTGTTTGGCGGCGCTATCATTACCGAATCGATCTTCTCCTGGCCTGGCATGGGACGGATGTACATTGATGCCGTGGCCAACGTGGATTGGCCGGTTGTTCAAGGCTTGCTGGTGATCACCGCGTTCCTGACCGTTTTCTCGAATTTAGCGGCTGACATTTTGTATGCGGTTGTCGACCCCCGCATCCAATACAGTTAGGTAAAATTTCAGAGGTGTGTTATGGCGACAGCAACGGCAGATCTGTTGAAGGATGCGAAGATCAGGAAGGTGGATAAACCGGTCAGCCAGTGGGACCTGGCCTGGGCTCGGCTGCGCCGTCATAAGCTGGCCATGTTTGGCCTGCTCACCCTGTGCCTCATCGCCCTGGCCTGCATCTTTGCTCCTGTTATTGCCCCCTATCCCTATGATGAAATTAATCTGAATGCCTCTTACCTGCCGATTTATTCTCCCGGCGAGCCTGGCGAGCCGATGCACCTTCTGGGCACCGACAAGCTGGGGCGGGATATCTTCTCCCGGCTGCTCTATGCCGGGCGCATCTCCCTGGGTGTGGCATTGATCACCACCTTGCTATCGCTCATGGTGGGCACCCTGATTGGCGCAATCTCGGGCGCTTTTGGCGGGGTGGTAGATACCCTGCTGATGCGCTTCACCGACCTGATGCTGACCATACCACAGTTGCCGATGCTCTTAATTTTATCCAGCTCATTGCGCCAGTTTCCCCAGTTGCAAGGATTTTTAGGGTCCAGCCTGAGCGTCGTCATCATTATCTTTGTGCTGGTGGTCTTTGGCTGGATGGGTGACGCCCGCCTGGTGCGCGGCTCGGTGTTGAGTCTGCGCAGCCAGGAGTTTATTGAAGCCACGCGCTCGCTGGGGGCCAACCGTTCGCGGCTGGTTTTTGTCCATCTGATCCCCAACTCGATGGCCCCGATCATCGTCGCTGGCACATTGGCTTTCGGTGCGGTGATCATCGCTGAGTCGGCGCTCTCCTTCCTGGGTTTTGGCATCATGCCGCCGACCCCCACCTGGGGCAACATGCTCAATGAAGCGCGCAACTCACCGCTGGAATACCTGTTTGTCCAGGCGCTCTCCCCGGGCTTTATGATCTTCCTGACTGTGCTATCGATTAACTTCTTTGGCGACGGCCTGCGCGATGCGCTTGATCCGCGCCTGTCCATCTGAACCATCTTCGAAGGAATTTTGGACGTCTGTGAATCAATCTCGACCCGGGCGCAGCGGCACGCTGTTCAAGATGATCCTGGTGATCGTCTTGTTCATCCTGGTGATCTATTTGGGGACCATCTTCTTTGTGACCCAGGATCCGCTCTGGTTTATCAGCAGCTTCAACGAATTACCGGTGCGCGTTTTGGTTTACTATAATGGCGAAAAATATGAGTATCTTCCGGGCGATCCGGATTTCGCCCTGCTGGCCGAGGCCATTCGCCAAAGCCTGGATGGCGGCGTTCTGCGCCAGAGCGGCATTGGCCTGGGAGAGGAAACGCTCAAGGAGGCCTATGCCAAGTATGTCACTGTTGAAGCGTTCTTTGGCCGGCCCGTCAAGCTGCATGCCAACTTTTACACCGGCCGCCCGGTTAAGATGCTCTTTCCCATCACCGGCCGGCATTCCGAGCTTGGCGTGGTGGTGCTGGGGGATGAGCGCGGCTACCAGGTCAACCCTCCTGTTTTGAAAACCCTCCAACCGCTGAGGGACGCGCTTGTTGAGTTGAATTTTTTGATAGACGGCTCGTCGTAGTGATTAACCTTGATTTGGAGTGTACTCAATGGCTGTTTATTCGGCGGAAACATCTCGAAACACGAATATTTTGGAAGTCAAAGGGCTGAAGACCTATTTCTACACCGAGTCAGGCGTGGTCAAAGCCGTGGATGGCGTTGATTTCTCGGTCAAGCACGGTGAGGTCCTGGGCCTGGTAGGTGAGTCGGGCTGCGGCAAGAGTGTGACCTCGTTCTCGATCATGCGCCTGGTGGGTGCGCCGGGCAAGATTGTTTCGGGAGAGATTCTCTTTGAGGGAGTCGACTTGCTTAAGTTGTCTGACAAAGAAATGACGGATATCCGCGGCAACCGCATCTCGATGATCTTCCAACAGCCACAAAGCAGCCTGAACCCCGTCTTCAAGGTTGGCGACCAGATTGCAGAAGTGTTGCAGATCCACCGCCAGATCAAGAAAGGCCAGGATTGGGCCCGAGCGGTTGAATTATTGAAGCTGGTGGGCATCGCCGATGCAGAGCGCAAAGCCCACGCTTACCCACACCAGATGTCTGGCGGGCAGGCCCAGCGCGTGATGATTGCCATGGCGCTGGCGCTCAACCCCGAACTGCTCATCGCCGACGAGCCGACCACTGCCCTGGATGTAACCATCCAGGCCCAGATCCTGGATCTGATCCGGGCTCTTCGCTCTGAGCTGGACACTGCTGTGATTCTGATCACCCACGACCTGGGGGTGATTGCAGAGATGGCCGACAATGTTGCTGTCATGTATGCGGGCCGCATCGTTGAGCAGACAGATGTTAAAACATTGTTTGCCAAACCCCTGCATCCTTACACCCAGGGTCTGATCGCTTCCATCCCGGTGCTGGGGGTGGTCAAAGATCGCCTGGAGGTTATCCCCGGGACGGTGCCCAACCTGGTCAACCTTCCGCCGGGCTGCCGGTTTGCGCCCCGCTGCAAGGCCCGCGAGCAGTTTGGGCTGGAAATCTGCACCCAGGTGGAGCCTGAACTGATCTCGGTGCAAACAGGCCATTCGGTGCGCTGCTGGCTGTACCTGGATCATGATAACCACCTCGCTCCATTGAGTGGAGCTTAGTGAGGCTGGCGGCAAGCGCGCTTGAACTGACTCTGGCTTTTGGAGAGCGATGATGAGTGAACAACCTGCTGATGTTGTGACGGTCGAAAAAGCGAAGGATAAGCCTAAGGACCTGGTAGTGGTTAAGAACCTGGTCAAATATTTCCCGGTTCGTTCCGGTTTATTGCAGCGCATCGTGGCCTGGGTCCAGGCGGTGGATGATGTCAGCTTTACCGTGAGAGAAGGTGAGACCCTGGGACTGGTGGGCGAATCGGGTTGCGGAAAAACCACCGTTGGGCGCACGGTTCTACGCCTGATTGAGCCCACCTCGGGCGAGGTTTCGTTCAATGGCATAAATGTGCTCAAGCTGCGCGGGAATGAGCTAAAGCTGATGCGCCGCAACATGCAGATCATCTTCCAGGACCCTTATGCTTCATTGGATCCTCGCATCCCGGTTGGCGAATCAATCGCGGAGGGTTTGCGCATCCACAAGATTGGAACAAAAGCCGAACAAGACGCCATTGTCATGGATACGCTGAAAAAGGTTGGCCTGGAGGACTATCATGCTCGCCGCTTCCCACACGAGTTCTCTGGCGGCCAGCGCCAGCGCATTGGCATTGCTCGGGCCTTAGCCCTGCGCCCGCAGTTTATTGTCGCCGATGAGCCTGTTTCGGCGCTGGACGTTTCGATCCAATCCCAGGTCCTTAATATCCTCAAAGACCTGCAAAAAGAGTTTCACCTGACCTACCTGTTTATTGCGCATAATCTGAGCGTGGTGGAGCATATTTCGGATCGGGTGGCGGTTATGTACCTGGGAAAAATGGTTGAATTAGCCGAGCGGGATGAGCTGTACGCCCACCCTTTGCATCCTTACACCCAGGCGCTGATGTCTGCTATCCCCATCCCAGACCCAACCATCAAGCGCGAGCGCATTATTCTGCAAGGTGATGTGCCCAGCCCGTTGAACCCGCCCAGGGGTTGTCGTTTTCACCCGCGGTGCCCGGTGGTCATGGATGAATGCTCCAAGGCCGAGCCCCCATTGCTTGAAGTCAAACCGGACCACTGGGTAGCTTGCTTCCGGGTGACCTGAGTCCGGATAATCAGCACTATCCAGATTAAGCCATGCCGTCTCGCCGCGTTTTGATTGTTGATGACCAGAGTGATGTGCGTCGCGTGCTGCGTGCCGGGCTTGAAACGCTGGGCCGGGATATTAAAATCACCGATGTCCCCTCCGGCGAAGAGGCGATCCTGGTGGTTACCCGCCAGCCGGTTGATCTCTTAATTGCTGATATTCGCCTTCCAGGTATCTCTGGTCTGGAACTAAAAGATAAGGCGCGCAAGCGCAGCCCGGATATGCACCTCATTCTGATCACCGGAATGACGGACGAAGATATGCGCCAGAAATTGAGCCAATCCGGCGCTGACGCTTATTTCTTCAAACCGATTGAGATGGTTGCCTTTTTGGACACGGTGCAGCAACTGCTGGGGATTAAAGAGCCGCCCCCCACCCTGAAAACCAGGCTGCAGCAGGCAGCAGAGGTGCCGCCCCAACCGCAGCCGGTGGCAACCGGAGAGCTGGGTCAGTTCCTTTACAAGCGACTTTCTGACCTGCGGAATGAGACTGAGGCAGTCTGTGTTGCTCTGCTGGATGAGCAAGGCCGACTGCTGGCTCAGGTAGGCGATTTTACCGGCGAATGTGCCGCAGATGAGATGATCCTCTCGCTTGCCTCGATTTGCAAGGCATCTGCCAGGGTCACTTCTTTGTTGGGCACGGGTTTGCCGCAAGACTTTATCAGTTTCCTGGGCCCTGCATCGATTTATTTCCTGACCCATGTCGGTTATTCGGTTGGCTTGCTGGTGGTCACGCCCAGCGCCACCTGGGATCCGGAACGGCTTTGGAAGTTGCAGCGGATGATGCGCAAAGCTGTGGTGGATCTGCGCCATGCACGACCGGATTGGGCTGCGCTCCCGGCCGCCGCCAATGCGGCGGCGCCTGATCCAGCATTGAGTCCGGCTGACCCTGCGCCAGAAGCGGAGCCGGTAATAGATCTGGATGCGATTTTTCGCCAGGCTCAGCCTGGGAAGCTAAAGGTTGAAGACTTGAACGCGTTCTGGGATGCGGCATTGGATGCACCGGCAGGCAAAACCGCTGGCCTAGATGGGATTTCTTATGAGCAAGCTCGCCAGATGGGCCTTGCGCCAAAAGACGATTAACGTTAGAATTCTGTTCGCTTTGTTCCCCACCCATCTGGGAATGCAGGCTCTCATCCTTGGGGCGTGGTGCAACGGTAGCACAGCGGACTTTGGATCCGTATATCCTGGTT
>CAZDAU010000009.1:0-74319 GCA_964503625.1 uncultured Anaerolinea sp. | reverse complement strand
CCGCTGGCAGAACGCCGCCCTGCTGCCCATCGACCAGATGGTGCTCACCCTGGCCCAGGACCTGCTCACCCAGCCGGCAGAGCTGGCCCTGGCCCACAAGCTGGCGGTGCTGCTGCGCCAGGCCAGCCAGGCCCACCCCGATTGGCGCCTGGCGGAGCTGAGCGAAGAGCTGGGGGTGATTGCCCGCAATGAGCGGCGCTTCCTCGGCTTCAGCGGCGACGAGATGGGCTTCAACCCCGACCTGCACCGCGGCAAGGTGGTGGTCTCCACCATGCACCGGGCCAAGGGGCTGGAATGGGACCGGGTGTACCTGATGTCGGTCAACAATTACGATTTTCCGTCCGCTATCCCTGGCGATACGTACATTGGCGAGAAATGGTTCCTGCGCGACCAGCTCAACCTGGAGGCGGAGGCCCTGGCCCAGTTGCAGGCCGCCCTGGAAGTGGATGAGTATTCCTGGTACGAAGAGGGCCAGGCCACGTTGGACGCCCGCCTGGATTACACCCGCGAGCGGTTGCGCCTGCTCTACGTGGGGATCACCCGCGCCCGGCGTGAACTGGTGATCACCTGGAACAGCGGGCGGGATGGAAGGCGCCAGCCGGCCATCCCGTTGGTTGAATTGATGAGCTATTGGGAGAAGCGACAACATGGCGGTTGATCGGACACAGAGCAGCCTGCTGGAAGGCCTGCCGGCAAGCCCGGGCCTGCCCCCCGGTTTCATCTTCAGCCAGGGCAGCCTGCAAGATTACACCGACTGCCGGCGGCGGTTCTTGCTGCGCTACCTGCTGCAGCTTGCCTGGCCTGCGCCGCAGACCGAGCCGGTGATGGAAAGCGAGCGCCTGATGCAACAGGGCCAGCGGTTTCACCGCCTGGCCCAGCAGCACTGGCTGGGGGTGCCGGCAGAGCGGCTGGAAGCCATGATCCACGAGGAGGAGCTGCACGGCTGGTGGCTGCAGTTTGCCCGCTTTGCGCAGGGCTTGCGCCGCGCCCGGCAGCTTTACCCGGAGGCGGGTCTCTCTGCGCCGCTGGGCGGGCATCGCCTGGCAGCCCAGTATGATTTGGTGGTTGAGCAGGCAGACGGGCGGTTCACCATCTATGACTGGAAGACCTCCCGCCGCAAACCGCGCCGGGCCTGGCTGGCCGAGCGGCTGCAGAGCCGGGTGTACCCGTACCTGTTGGTCCGGGCCGGGGCGGGTTTCAACGGCGGCCAGCCCATCCCGCCGGAAAATGTGACCATGATCTACTGGTTCCCGGCCCATCCCGAGCAGCCCGAAGGCTTTCCCTACTCGGCAGAAAAGTACGCCGAAGACGAGGCTCACCTGGCCAGGCTGGTGGAGTCGATCACCCGCCAGGCGCAGGCATGGACGCAGGAGGTGCAGGCTTTGGGCCGGCCGGGGGATTGGCCATCCTGGCTGCAGAGCGGCGCCTTTCCGCTGACCGAGCGGGAAGAGCGCTGCGCCTACTGTGTGTATCGCTCGCTCTGCCAGCGCGGCGAGCGGGCCGGCCCGCTGGAGCAGGGCGAGATGGCGGCGGAAGCGGAGGCCATCCCAGAAATCGCCCTGGATTTTGAGCAGATTGCGGAGATCGAGTTTTGATTCAAACCCTGGGAAGGAAGGAGACAAGCGATGAATTGTTCTCGTTGCGGCAAAGCATTGATTGAAGGGGCAAATTTTTGCCAGCACTGCGGCGCGCCGGTGAAAGCCAAACCGGCTGAAGGCGAAACGGTGTCTGGAACAGCGCCCGGCACGGAAATCCATATTGACGTGGGCCACAACGAAGGCCAGGTCATTGGAAAGGTGGACGCCAGCGGGGGCCAGCCGGTGCATATCGGCGGGCAACAGCGCTACGGCGACGAAGTCCACGGCCCGAAGATCGACCTGGGCGGCGGCACGTACATCGAATCCGCCCAAACTGGCGGTGGGGATCTCGTGTTGGGCGACAAGATTGGGAGAGATGTTGTCCATGGCGATAACATCCAGGGGGATAAGATCGTCGCCAGCGGCGCCGGGGCGCAGGCGACGGTCAGCCGCGGCCTGGATGCGGCTGCGCTGGCGGCCCTGTTCCAGGAAGTGAACCGGAATATCGATCGTCTCCCAGAGCGGGATGAAATCGACAAAGATGAGCTGAAAGACACCGCTGGCCGGCTGGAGAAGGAAATTGGCAAGGGTGAGCAGGCCAACCCAGAGCGGATCAAGCGCTGGATGGACGTGCTGGAGAAGTACGCCCCCGATGTGGTCGAGATTCTGGTCAACGCCCTGCTCAACCCGGCTGCGGGAGCGGCTTCGGCGGTCAAGGCGGTGCTCAAGCAGTTTGCCCGCTAACCGCTGGGAGGGCGAGCTGGGCAATCGAAATTTCTAAGCTTTTTGGCCTTAAAAAAGTGCTATACTTAAAAGACAATTTGACACTGCCTAACCAGCCCGGGCTTGTTTACTTGCCCGGGCCACCAGAAAAGGAGTCGAATGCATGGAAATTGATCGAAAGAATAAGCAAATCCGGCCGATGCTGGCGCTGCTCAGCGCGATCCTCGTTCTCATCCTGGTGATGAGCGCGCTGCCGCAGAGCCTGGCCGCGGCTCAGAATTGCAAATTCAAACACACGGTGGAAGCTGGCGACACGATTCACTACCTGGCCAACCTGTACGGGGTGAGCTGGGAGGAAATTGCCGAGGCCAATAACCTGCTGCCGCCTTACACCATCACGGTGGGCCAGGTGCTGTGCATCCCAGGGGGGACGGCGCCGGCTCAGACGACGAAGACGCCCTCTGCCGATAAGCAGCCCAGGCTGGAGGTTGTGCCGGGGATCAGCCACGTGTATGTTTCGGTGGAGAATTTCACCCCAAAGACCTCCTACTTTGTGCGCATCTTCCCGCGCACCCAGGAGGTTTCCTACCGGATCGGCGTTTTCACCACCAACAAAGACGGCGACTTTGCCGACTATTTCAAAATCCCCGGGTATGTGCCGCGCTCGGCCAGCATGGGGGTGTGCGTGAAAAACGCCTGGACGGATGCGGTCTCCTGTGTGAAGTACGAGGAGCCCTACTCCGAAGGTGGGATCTTGATCAAGCTTTTCTGTGATAAACAGGGCAGATAACCGCACGGATCCCGCCAAAGCCACAAAAGCTGAACCTTATTAAACCACGCCGGGACGAGGCCACTCGCCCCGGCTTTTTGCGCCCGGCGCAGTCGATGGTAAAATCGACCTATGAATTTGCAGACAATCCTGAACAGCAAGCAGGCGGGAAGGTTAGCGCTGTTCTTGAGCCGCAAGATACCCGCTGCCGCGGGATATCGTCTGGCGGGCGCGTTGGCTGCCCAGATTGCTGCCAACCGCCAGACGCCGCTGGTGCAGGCGATCCGGGCCAACCAGTGGGTGGTGAGCGGGGAGGCGCTGTCTGCTGGCGAGCTGGATGAGATCGTCCGCCAGAGCCTGGGCTACGTGGGGCGAGCTTTTTTTCAACTTTTCCGCTATCTGAATAACACCGCCGCCCTGGCAGACCTGGTGGTCTTTGGCCCTGAGGCCCAGGAGCTGCTGCGCCGCGGCCCGCAGGCCGAGCAGGGCATGGTGGCGTGCGGCGTTCACATGAGCAGCTTTGACCTGGTCATGCGGGCCGCGGCGCTCGAGGGGGCGCACATCTTTGGGTTGTCGCTGCCGCAGGCAAACGAGGCGGTTGAATGGCAGCATGAATTGCGCCGCCAGGTGGGGATGGAAATCCTGCCGGCTACAATGGCCAACCTGCGCCAGGCGGTCCGCCGGCTGCAGGCGGGCGAGACGGTGATCACAGGCGTGGATTACCCCCGGCCGGGGCTCAAGTATCAACCGCGCTTTTTTGGCCGGCCGGCGCAGCTTCCCACCCACCATGTGTACCTGGCTCAAAAAGCTTGCGTGCCTGTTGTGTTGCTGGCCTCGGTGCTGGAAGAGGATGGCCGATACCACGTGTATGCTTCAGAGCCCATGGAGATGACGCCGGGGGACGATCGCGACCAGCAAATGGTGCGCAACGCCGAGAAGGTCTTGCAAGCGGCAGAGGCGTTGATCCGCCGGGCGCCACATCAGTGGACGATCTTCCAGCCGGTTTGGCCGGATGTCCTGGGCCTGGTGCCCTGAATCCTGATCGGTTTGTGAGGCAGACGATGCGCGATATACGGACACACCAGAGAGTGCTCGACACATTCACCGGCCCGGTGGAACGCCCGGTCTTGCGCTGGCTGGCGGCGCACATGCCAGCCTGGATGACCCCGGATATCCTGACCGCGGTTGGCGTGATCGGCGGGGTGGTGATCCTGCTGGGGTACTGGCTCACCGGCATCGACCGCAACTTCCTGTGGCTGGTGAACCTGGGCTTTGTGATCAACTGGTTTGGCGACAGCCTGGATGGCACTTTGGCGCGCTACCGGCGCATCGAGCGCCCGGTGTACGGCTTTTATATCGACCACGCGGTCGATGCGTATGTTGAGATCATGGTCTTCCTGGGGCTGGGTCTTTCGCCCTATGTGCGCTTTGATCTGGCGGCCCTGGCCTTGATCGGTTATCTGCTGCTTTCGGTGCTGGTGTATGTGCGCACCTGTGTCAAGGGCGAGTTTGTCATCTCTTACGGCAAGCTCGGCCCGACCGAGGTGCGCTTGCTGGCCATGCTGGCCAACACCCTGGTGTACTGGATTGGCAACCCCACCGGCCAGATGTTCTCTCTGACGCTCACGGTGTATGATTGGCTGGTTGCGGTGATCATCCTGATTATGTTTGTCATTGCCATCCTGACCACCTTCACGCAGGCCCGGCTGTTGGCCCAGGCAGATAAAGGACGCCAGGAACGTCCCGCCGAAATGCCAGGCAGCGAATCGCTCCCACGCTGAGCGGTCAAAAGATTCGCTTCGGCCCTGAACCCCAGATTTCTGCTGCATTGCCTGGGCGATGTGCTCAGCTTTCGGGGATCTGGACTGCGCGGTTGACTCCGCTGCCAAAAGCTGCCTGAACCCGTCCGGCCTGCTCCAGGCGGTGAACCCAGTCTTCCCACGCCCAGCCCGCTTGGGAGCGGCAGTGAGGATGGGGCTGTTACCTTCTGGTGGACCGACCACGAACCATTTTCCTGAAACTATTTCTCGCGGTGCAACGTCTTAATAGATTAGAATAAAATGAATCGCTTTTGAAAGCCTGTTGGGCATGGAAAGGAGTGTCTCCCATGGCGAAACAAGCCTGTTTGCTCCTGGTGTTCTTGTTCCTCTCGACGGTTGTGCAGGCGCAGCCAGCCGCTGCCGGCGACCCGCCTCCGCCGCCGGTCGCCCCGCTGGGGGATAACCGGATTGCGCTGCCCTTTGTGGTCAAGCCGCATCCGTATTTGATCAACGGCCAGGTCACCGATGCCAACGCCACGCCGCTGGCTGGGGTGACGATCACCGACCAACTGGGAAACACGACCACCACCGGCCCCAGCGGCGATTACAGTCTGGGGGTGAGCGGGGGGGAGGTTTCGCTGGCGCCCTCGCTGGAGGGTTACCTGTTTTCTCCGCCGGTGATCGATCTCAATGTGAGCGCCAGCGTGACCGGGCAGGATTTCAGCGCAGTCGCGGCCTGCACCGAGGCAATCGGCGACCCAGGGTTTGAGACCGGCGGCTATTGGAACCTGCTGGAAGGGGCGGGGTTTTACCCATCGGCCTACACTTCCACGGTGGCGCACAGCGGGGCGCGCTCGGTGCGGGTGGGCATCCTTAACCCGGCCGATAATTCGCTGAGCGATTCACTGGTGCGCTCGCAGTCGATTTATGTCCCGTATGGCAGCACAGCGACGCTGCAGCTCTGGCTTTATCCGCTGAGCGGCGAAGCCGCAGCGGCTGCGCCGGAAGGCGTGCCGTTGGATTCGGATTTTGGCGATGCAACCCTGCTCTACGATGCCCAGTTTGTGCGCGTGTTGAACAGCAGCAACGCGGTGATTGGCACCCTGCTGTATATCCGCAGCAACAACGCCTTCTGGTCTTACCACCAGTTTGACCTTTCGGCTTATGCCGGGCAGACAATCAAGATTGAGATCGGCGTGTACAACGACGGCACTTCGGGCGTCACCGGGCTGTACGCCGACGATGTTTCGGTGCAGCTCTGTGGTTCGGTCCCGCCGCCCCCGCCCCCGCCGGACGGCGACTGCACCAACCAGGTGCAGAACAGCAGCTTTGAGTACAACGGCTCCTGGGGCATCCCATACACGCCCTACCCGGCGGGCTACTCGGCAGATTACGCCTACCACGGGGTCCGTTCGATGCGCGCCGGCATTCCCCTGCACAGCCTGTCGAACGTCTATTCCTACTCAGACGCCTGGCAGACGATTTATATCCCGGCGGGCGCCACCAACGCCCGGTTGCGCATGTGGCTGTACCCGCGCAGCGAAGAAGCAGCCCTGACCACAGACGTCGGCCTGCCTGATCCTGAGCTCTCATCCCCGCCTCCGGCGGTGGGTACAATTTGGGAAGAGCAGCCATTGAGCCCGGATGCCTATGATGCCCAATACGTGCTCCTGCTCAACCCCTCCACCGGGGCGATCCTGGAGACGCTGCTGTGGTGGCAGCCGCGCAACGCCTCCGGCTGGATCCGGCTGGAATTCGACCTGAGCCGCTATGCCGGGCGTTCAATCCGCCTGCAGTTTGGGGTCTTTAACAACGGCTATGGCGGCCGCACGGTGATGTATGCGGACCAGGTGATCCTGGAAACCTGCGCGCCGCCGCTGCCGCCCCCTGTTTGCTCTGAGCAGATTGCCAATGGTGGTTTTGAAAACACCAGCGCCTGGTATATTCCCCTGACCCAGTTCTCGGCGGGCTATTCCACCGCCCTGGCCCACAGCGGCTGGCGCTCTATGCGCACCGGGATCGTCTACGCCTATCACAATCGCTAC
Organism: uncultured Anaerolinea sp.; assembly: GCA_964503625.1. GTDB lineage: Bacteria > Chloroflexota > Anaerolineae > Anaerolineales > UBA4823 > RBG-16-57-11. The sequence continues at coordinate 67,445 of CAZDAU010000009.1, read as the reverse complement.
TCTTATTCGGATTTTCGCCAGGCGGTGACGATCCCCCTGGGGACGGCCAACGCCACTCTTCGTTTTTATGCTTACACCATGAGCGGGGAGGTGTATGGCAGCGAGACCGAGGTGCTGCGCCCCACTTCAGCGGAGCTGGGCACCCAGGCCATGGCCGGGGATGTGCAGTACCTGCTGATCCTGGATCGCTGGGGCAACTGGATCGATACGCTGCTCTGGCAGCGCAGCAACAACCGCTACTGGAGCTATTTCCAGTATAACCTGAACCGCTTTATCGGCTCGACAATCCTGCTGCAATGGGGCACCTACAACAATGGCTGGGACGGCGTTACGGCTATGTATGTGGATGATGTTTCCTTGCAGGCCTGTCCCTGATTGACCGTCGAATCATCGGGGGGCTGCCTGGTATTTCTTGGGCAGCCCCCATTGAATATTTTTGGGGGGGACTTATTTTGAATTAACCCCAACTTTACTGTATTAACCCAACATTTATCTTAGAATGCAATAAGCCTTCTTGGGATATTTTTGTTTGCCCGCTGAATTTTTGGCGAAGCGCACTTGGAAGGCGCCATTGCCACGAGCGCCAATTGTTCATAAAAGACATGTGGAGGAAAGGGACAATGAAAAAATCCGTATATATTTTGAATGCTGTGCTGATCGGGGCTTTGCTCCTGGCAGCGCTGGGGACGCCAGCCTGGCCGGTGGCGACGGCTGCGCCCCAATCGCCCGATGAAGTGGCGGCAATGCCGCCCCCGATCATTGAGTTTGCCGGGATTGCCCGCGACGATGCGTTCAATGATCCGGGGCTGGTCAATCCAGATGCGGTCATCCCAGATACCAGTGGCGTCGCTGGGCACACCCACTACCTGCAGGCAGTCAACACCTCGCTTGCCTTGTACCGCAAGAATGGCCTGCTGTTCGAGGGCACGAACTTCAACACCTTCTGGGGTTTTGCGGCCACCGGCACCATCTGCGATGACACCACCGCCCACCATGGGCAGCCCTCGGTGATCTATGACCCCTTGCCGCGGCGCTGGGTGGTCCTGGATGTTGCTTACACCGATATCAATAATGGCCCCTATTACCTGTGCACGGCGATCAGCAACGGCCTGGCAGTGCCTGCGGCGCCTCCTTACTTCACAAACACCTACTGGAACTACTATGCCATCCAGACCACAGACTACCTGGGCGATGAGCTGTATCCCGACATGCCCAAGCTGGCCCTGTGGAATAACAGCTACTTCATCTCTGCCAACCTGATCGATGTAGAGGACAGCGGCACCAACCGCACCAACCGCGGCGTGCAGGTCTGGGCGCTGCAACGAGATTTTATGCTTGCTGGCAGCCCGACGATTGGCGTGGTCACCTTCTACCTGCCGGAGCAACTGGATTACCGCAACCTGGTGCCCACCAACTTGCTCGGGGTTCCCGAAGAATTGCTGTACGGCGCGCCGAACTACTTTGCTTCCATTGAGCCGGGGCGGCTGTTTATCTGGAAATTCACTGTGGACTGGCTGAACCCCAGCGCCGCCACCTTTGGCAATGCGCTGCGGCCAAACTACAGCCTGACCACCGACACGGCGGATATCTGGAGCGTCGGTCACGTGATCCCGCAGCTTGGCACCACGGAGCAGGTGGAATCGCACGGCGACCGGCTGATGACGCCGATGCAATACCGCATCGTGGATGGGGTTCCATCGTTGTGGCTGACCCACACGGTGGCGCCTTTCCAGCCGGATGACAGCCGAACCGGCCTGCGCTGGTACGAGATCCAATTTGCTGCCGATGGGACGCCTGCTTTCTACCAGACCGGCACCTTCATGGGGCCGGAGCCGACAACCGACACGGCTTACCGCTGGCTGCCCAGCCTGGCGGTGGACAAGGCCGGCGATATGGCAATCGGCTACAGCCTGTCCGATCCCAGCAACCTGGTCTATCCCTCCATCCGCTATGCCGGGCGGCTGCGCTCATCCTATTCCGGGCAACTCCCGTTGGGAGAGGCCACCCTGTACTCTGGCACCACCTTCCAGGACAACGCCAATGGGGTGATCGACGGCCCGTGGGGGCGGCAGAGCCACATGAGTATCGACCCGCTGGATGAGTGCGTCTTCTGGTACACCAATATGTACTACGACGCTAACGCGGATGTATCGCCCAACATCAACTGGCGCACCCGCATTGGCTGGTTCAGCCTGACCGAGTGCCGCGGTGGAATGACCACCCGGGTCTCGCTCAGCTCCTCCAATGCCCAGGGCAACGCCCCTTCGGGCGTGGATTTCGGCCAGTACGGCATGGACAGCGTGGCCATTTCGGCCAATGGGCGCTACGTGGCTTTCTCCTCCGAGGCGTCCAACCTGGTGACCGGCGACACCAATAACTTCCGCGACATCTTCATCCGCGACCGCGATACCGATGGCGACGGCATCTATGACGAGCCTGGCTTTGTCGAAACCCGGCGGGTTGTCCCTGCCTCAGGCGTGCAACCCAACGGGCCTTCCTGGGAAGTCTCGATGAGTTACTCAGGCCGGTACATTGCCTTCTCTTCAGATGCCACCAACTGGGTGGCTGGCGACACGAACGGCAGCCGGGATGTCTTCGTCTACGACCGCCAGACCGGCCTGTCGGAACTGATCTCGGCGCGGGACGGCACGACAGCCACCTTTGGCAATTCCCGATCGGACCAGCCCTTTATCTCAGGGAATGGCCGGTATGTTGCCTTCCGCTCAACCGCCAATAACCTGCTGACCGTTGCCGACGGCAACACGGTGGCGGATATCTTCATCCGCGATCTGTGGGCCTTACCCAGGCGCACCTACCGGATCTCCGTCCTGCCGGTATCGCTGGCGCCGCTGACGGGAGAATCGGCCACCCCCACGCTTTCTGAAGACGGTTACTATATTGCCTTTGCAACCAAAGACATCAACCTGGGGCCGGCGATCGGTGTGGCAGATGCCAACTACATTGCTGGCGTCTCTGAGGGGTGGGATGTCTTCTTGGCTTACTGGCCTTCGTTGATCAGCGGCGGCGTTGGCGCGCTCACCGCGATCTCCACCGTGCCCGGCGGCGGGTCGATGGGTAATCGCTCGTCCTACACGCCCTTCATCTCTGGTGACGCCCAGCATGTGGCTTTTGTTTCCGAAGCCACCGACCTGGACACACTGGGCGAATTGAACTTCGATGGAGATATCTTCGTCTGGGATAACATCCTCCCGCTGCCGGTGGTGCAGCGCATCTCGATCAACTTCTTTGGGTTGGAGGCGAACGGCAGCTCCTACTCACCGTCGATCACCACCGATGGGCAGTATGTTGTCTTCACTTCGGAGGCCAGCAACCTGGACTCCTTCTTCCAGGATGTCAACGGACGGCGGGATGTCTTCCTGCACGACCGGTCTATGGTTTCGGAGGGCGTCTATGAATTTGGCCTGACCCAGCGCATCTCGCTGGATACCAACCGCTCTGACCCGAACAACGCCTCCTTTGGGCCGATGATTGCCCCATACGGCCGGCATGTGGCCTACGTTTCGGCGGCAACCGACCTGGTGACCAATGACACCAACAGCGTGTGGGATGTCTTTGCCCATGACAGCCAGCGCACGCTGCCCATCTTCCTGCGGATCCCCGGAAACATCCCGGGCAGCCCGGGCGAGCTGGTCTCGGTGCCGATCACCTTTGATCCCAACGACCAGGCCATCGATACGACCGCTTTCTCGGTGGATTATGATGAAGTCTGCCTGCAGTTTGATCCGACGGTGTCCAATCCGGTGGTCTTCAGCGTGCCAGCCGACTTCACGGCCACCTATAGCTTCAACGCTGCCGACACAGACGGCGAGCTCGACTTCTCGATTTACGACCAGGTGGCCCCGCGCAGCTCGTTGCCCGCTGGCACCCTGGCAACGATCCGGCTGCGGGTGCGCGCCACCTGCGCCGCGCTGCCTGGCTCCACCACGGCAGCCCGGGTGGGCTTCTCGTATAACCCGCCGCCTTCCTTCGGCAGCTTTGGGCAGAGCGTCAAAGGCGTCAGTCTGGATGGTTTCGTCACCATCCGGGAAGGGCTGCTCGGCGACTGCAATGGCGACAACGCGGTGAACGCCGGCGACCTGACCGCCTTTGTGCTGGAGTTCTTCGATGGGGATGATGTCTGGCCGTGGAATGTGCCCTTTGGCACCTTCCCAGGCAACCCGGTGGGCTGCAACCCCAACCAGGACGAAATTGTGGACGCCGGCGACCTTTCTTGCACGGTGCTGATCATCTTTGGCGGCGGTTCAGCCGGCTGCGCCGGCGGGACGACCGCCCTGCAGCCCACCGCAGCGCTGGCGGATGTCAGCCTGAGCCTGCCCGAAAGCCTGCCGACCCGACCTGGGAGCACGGTGGTCCTGCCGGTCAGCCTCAACAAGGGCGGCAACGCAGTGGGCAGCCTGGTGTTCTCGCTGGATATCGACCAGACCTGGCTGACCTTCAACCCGGCCGACGCCAACGGCGACGGCATGCCCGATGCAGCCAGCTTCAACCTGCCGGCGGGCTTTGTGGCTGGCGTGACCTACAACGCGGCCGATACGGATGGCGAGCTGGATGTGGTGGTTTACAGCCTGTCCAACCCGCTGGTAGAGATCCCAGATGGCACGTTCTTGAATGTCCGGCTGACCGCCGGCGGACCGCAGGGCGCTTTCCTGGCGCAGGTCAAATCGTCTGACGACCCGGCGGCTTCCTTTGGCAGCCTGAGCGGGACCAGCCTGCCCGGCCTCCTGCAAGATGGTTCTGTGTGGATTTCTCAATTGGCGACCAACCTCTTCCTGCCCTGGATACGCAGGTAAACTGCCCGGCCAGCCTGGGTGCAGCGTGCAATGACCCCCTGCTTGCACGCTGCACCCCTCAGAAACCACACCAGAAAGGAAACATGGGATGAAAATGATCCATAATTCCCCCAAGTTGTTCCGGAGCCTGTTGGCGGCCTGGCTGGTGCTGGGCCTGGCCGGAGGAGCGTTTACCCTGGCCCCGGTCGCGCTGGCTGCTCCAGACGCGGCGCCATCCCTTTCGATCCCATCCAACATCCCTGCCGATCCCAACAGTCTGGTGACCATTCCGGTTCACTTTGACCCGGATATCAACAGCATCGCCAGCGTGGTTTTCGCCATTGACTACGATCAAAACTGGTTGGAGTTCGACCCGGCGGTGCCCAACGCGATCACCTTGAACCTGACCGGCGGTTTCGTGGGCAGTTGTACGCCCGATACTGCCGATACAGCCGGTGAGATCAAGTGCGTGGTGTATTACCCCATTGCGCCGCCGCAGCCGCTCACCGAGCGCGACCTGGTGACCGTCCGGCTGCGCACCAAAAACCCGGTAACAGACACCGTGGCGGTGGTCGGTTTTTCGGAGAACAGCCCACCGGCCTCCTTTGGCGGCACGGATGGATTCAGCGTTCCCGGCGAAACCTTCGACGGCTCGGTGCTGATCTCTTCAGGCTGCCCCGGCTGCACGAGCTACCGGACGTACCTGCCCATTGTCATGGCCTACCGCCCGGATGATGGCGGCACACCCCCGCCAACCGGCTGCACCAATATCCTGCTGAACAGCAGCTTTGAGGCCAACCAGTCCTGGGAGTTCCCGGCCACGGTTTACCCGGCCAGCTACAGCAACTTCCGCGCCCATGGTGGCCTGCGCTCTGCCCGCACCGGCATTGATCCTTTCCTGACCCCGGCTTACAACGCCTACAGCTATTCCAGCACGCGCCAGTTGGTGCATATCCCCTCTGATGCGACCAGCATCACGCTCAAGTACTGGGAGTTCTCCATCAGCACCGACACGCTTGCCGCACCAGAGTTGGCGCAAAGAGATTTGGCCGATTCGTTGGAAGTGGGCAAGCCGTTGGAGCAGGTCCTCTCGCCGGATGACCCGAACGACTTACAGTACGTTCTGCTGATGGATGAATATAATAATATCCTGCAGTGGCTGCGCTCGCGGTCAGACAATAACCAGACATGGATCTACCTTGAAATTCCGATTAGCACGGCGCTGTACCGCGGCTGGAACGTCAAAATCCAGTTTGGCACGTTCAACAATGGCGTGGGCGGCCTGGCGGCGATGTATGTTGACGACGCGGTCCTGGAGGTTTGCAGGCCCTGATGGGCAATTGATCCAATTTGTGAAACACCCGCCAACCCAACCCGGGCCGGCGGGTGTTTTGATTTCTGGCGCTGCAGATGGAAGTCTAGGCCGCAGCAGCTTGTTGGAGCTTTTCTTTGTTCAGCGAGCGGGCCAATCCGCGCCCGAGCAGCCACAGGCTGAGGGCAATCAACCCCCAGCCCAGCAGGCTGAGCTGGGTATGCCAGACCTGGGCGAAGTTAACCCCGCCGAAGGTGTGGGTGGGGCCGGCCCACAGGTGGACGGTGAGCACGGCGGCGCCGCTGAGGAACAGGGCCGCACCGGAGGCCATGCCAGCGCCGCCGCCGTCTGGGCGGCCCAGCCCGCTCTGCTGCCAGAGGCGCGGGATGCGCAGCAGCAGGAAGGCGACCAGCGCCAGGAAGCTGATGTATACGCGCAGGTCGTTGGGCATGGATTTGCCGCGCAGCAGACGCGAGGAGATCACCTGTGCCAGGGCCAGGCCCAGGCAGGCCAGGATGGCAATGAGCGCCTGGCGGTAGGCGCCGGGCCTGCCACGCGCCAGGTTAATGGTCGCCCGCACCGCGTACAGCGAAGCAGCGATGGTCAGGAAGACATAGAGCACATACAGCCATTTGAAGGGCACGATGGCCGTCATGGAGGGATATTTTTCGGCTGCAAAGGCCACACAGGTGGAGCCAATGCCGCCCAAAAGCGAAAAGACCGCCGTCAGGCCGAGCAGGATGATCGCAACGATGCGTAAGATTTTTCCGAGCATGTTCTTTTCTCCTCAGGATGCGGTGCTTTCAAAGGGCCACCAGGGCGATCAGCAGCATGGAGAACATCATGTACAGCGATGCATATTTGAACAAGGTGAAATTCGCTTTCTCGGAGGGGCGCAGCAGGCTGTAGACAGCCAGCAGGAGCAAACCGCCGGAAAGCAGGCCCAGGATGTGCAGCAAACCCTGGGTGACACCGATGGCCAGGGCTGCCAGGCCCATGGTCAGCGCCGCCAGCACGCTGGCAACGGCAATGATGATGCGGGTGGCGCGGAAGCCATAGCGGGCGGCGAGGGTGGGCAGGCCGGCGCGCTGGTAATCCTCAAAGTAGCGCATGCTGAAGGTCAGGATGTGGGTGGGGATCCAGAACAGCACCGCCAGGGCCAGGGTCAATCCAATCCAGTCGATGGCCCCCAGGCCCAGGGCGCGCCCCGCCAGCACCGGCATTCCCCCGGCAATCCCGCCCCAGACGATGGACCAGGCGGTTCGCCGCTTGAGCCACAGGGTGTAGATGACCACATCGAAGAACCAACCAGCAAACACCACCAGCCCGTACAGAGCGTCCATCGCGGCAGCCCAACCCACCCCCAACACCGAGAGCGCCAGGCCAATGCGGAGCACCTCCTGCGGGCGGATCGATCCAGCCGAGAGCGGGCGATTGCAGGTGCGCTTCATCTTTGCATCGATGTCGCGGTCGTACCACATGTTCAGCATGGTGCTGCCGCTGATCGCCAGGAGAAGGCTGATAGACAGGCCAAACAAGGTGGTCCAATGGATCACCGGGCAGCGGGCGCTCATGTAGCCAGCCAGGCCCGTGGTGAGCAGCAACCCGGTTTGCAGGCTCTTGATCAGCGGCCAGTATTTAGACTTGAGCCTGGCGAGCTGCGATTGAATCGGTGAGGGCGCTTGTGTGATTTCCATATCTTTCCTGTTTCCTGGCTGCCGCCCGGCCGTCGCCAGGGTGGTTGATCCTGCTTGAAGCGGCAACAGTCCTAGCGGGCGCAGCGGAAGCCCACGCTTGGGCTGGCGTAATCTGGCCCGGCGCTGTTGGTGGTCCAGATGCGCAAATTATACGCGTAATCGGCCTTGCTGCCGCCCCTCATCAGGCGGTAATGGGTGCCTTCCTGGATGTCTGCCACCCACTGCCAGACGTTGCCCGCCATGTCGTACAGCCCATAGGGGCTGGGCGAGTCGAGCGTGGCATAACCCTGGTGGGTGTAGCCGTTGTAAAAGCCCACCGGGGTGGTATCGCCCAGCGCGCCGGTGATCTTTTCAAACACGTCGTGGCTGCTGTAGTAGTTGGCGTTTTCGCGGGCAATTTCCTGTCCCCAGGGGTACGGGCGTCCATCCTCGCCACGGGCTGCTTTTTCCCATTCGATGCTGTCTGGCAGCCGCCAGCCAAAAAACTCACAGTAAGCCCTGGCGCCGAACCAGGTGACCAGCGTCATCGGATGATTCTGGTAGCCTGGCAGAGGCCGAAAGGGCTTTTCCGCGCCGGGGTGGTAGGCCAGGCGCAGGCCGGGGTCGTACAGCGGCACGTGGAGCCAATCGCCAGCCTGGATTTCCAACTCATGCTTGACGCCGTGGAACTCGTCGCCGGGGTAGTACCCCACCACCGCCAGGCCCTGCGATCCTTCGACAATCTGGACCGCACCCTGGGCCAGCGCCTGGTTGAGGTAATCGGCGTATTGGGCATTGGTCACATCGGTGACCATGATCTCGAAGTCCTGTTCAATCTGGGCTTGTTGGGCGTGCGGGCCGAACAGGAACTCGCCGGCCGGGATCTGCGCCCAGGATTGGGGATCAACGCCGGTTTCGATGGCCGGCGGCGCGGCGTTGACCTGCGCTGAAGCACAGGCAGAGAGGAGCAAGCCAGTGATCACAAGCAAGGTCAGGGTGCGGTTCATGGCTTTGCCTCCACGGTGGGTGGGTCAGCGCCTGCCTCGCCTGCAAAGCCAGTCTGCTCTAATTCATGGCGCCACAGGCCATCACGCTTGAACAGGTCGGCCAGCCGCCAGATCATCAGACAGGCCAGCGCCACCAGGAGCGCCGCCAGCCCCAGGTCGGCCAGGGCCATGGTCCAGTTCACCAGCGGCTGCTGGGCCGACTCGCTGACATACAGGCGCTTGGTCTCGAAGAGCGTCACCGCGGCGAAAGCCAGGTTGGAAAAGATGATGATCGACCAGCCGAAGACCCGGCGGATGCGCCCCTGCAGGCCGATCAGATCGGCGTACATCAACAGCAGGATTGTGGCAACGATGGTCGCCAGGATGTGCCAGTGGCCGGTGAGCACGATGCGCTCTTCACGCCACGGCCAGACGCGGATGATCTCGTCCAGCTTGACCGCCATGAAAATGCCCACCCCGCTGACGGTGAAGTTCATGAACACCATCTGCCACAGGGCGCCGAACTTGAGCGGGTCGTGAAGCAGGGCGCCGGTCTTTTGGATGAACGTTGCTTTTTTCAGCCCTTGCTCGGCCAGCCGCTCCCGGATCAGCTTGCGCCAGCCGAAGATCACCAGGAAAAGCGCCGCCAGCATGACGAAGCCTGAACCGACGTAAATGATGATGTGGGCAATGCGCTCAAACGGCACCACCATCCAGGCGCCCATCGAGAGCACGATCGAACCGGCGACCATCATCGGCATGGCGATCTTGTGCAGCGGGCCTTTGAAATCCAGCCAGCGGCCCACCAGCAGGGCGCAGGCCACGGCGATCAGGGCCAACATGATGTGCAGGTGGCCGATCACCGAGAGCTCAAAGGGCGTCTTGTGCGGGACGCGGATCACATCTTCCGCCAGAAAGGTCTCGAAGCCGTTGCCAAAATAGGCCCCGGGGATGGCCCCAAACAGGGAGGAGACCAGGGTGGCCCCCGCCATGGCGAAGAATGCCATGCGCTCCAGGTCCACCCCGCCGCGGGTTTGGGCATAGGCCGGGTCGGTTATGTGATGTTCCTTGCGCCAGGGCCAAAGCGCCGCCGCCAGAGCCACCCCAGCGAAGAAGACCAGCGACAGGCCGAAGATGTACAGCCCGTGAAAGACCCAGTTGTGGCCAAAGTAGGCAAAAGCCAGCCCAAAGATCATGGCGCTCAGATAGCCCACTGTGATGGCGGCATTGATCGAGATCTGCGCCCGCTTTTTCATTGGCAGCAGATAGGTGATCAGGTAGGTCTCGATGGCGACGACGGCCATGGCAATCGAGTGGTACAGGATGATGATCCGGCCTTCGCGCTCGGCAGCCTGCAGGTCAATCCCGAAGGTGCGCACCCAGAGATCGCGCACGCCGAACTCGGCCATCGGGCCGGAGAGCATGCCGAAGAAGGCTGCGGTCAGGGCGATCATGGCGATGGCGACCAGGATCAGGCCTTTGGTGGAGCGGAAGAGAAAATCAAATCGTTGTTGGATCCAGGTCATAGGTTAAACCCCAGGGCAGGTTTCAGGCTTATGGCGCCCTCTGTGCATCGCTAAAAACTGCCGGCTGCCTCTTCGGATGGCCCATATCCTGCATGAAGCCCCAGGCGAAGGCCAGGCTCATCAGAAGCAGCAATGGCGCCAGGATTGCCAGCACAAACTGCTGGCTGAAGAAAAGCAATTGCGAGCCGGCCGAAAGGAACGCCAGGGCGATCCCCCCCAGGCCGATCAGCGCCCCGCCGACGCCCACCCAGAAGAAGCCCTTGGGGGCAAAGCCTTTGGCGCTGGCGTAGATTGGTCCCAGGAAGATCACCAGGCCCGCCACACCGTGAAAGACCGGCACGGCAATTTTCTTCAACGCCTCCATGCCGCCGATGCTTGTGATGGCGATGGCCAGGAAGCCGACCAGGGCAAACCAGGCGTAGGCCTTTTTGTACTTGGGGAAGTACTGGTTCATCACCCCCAGCGAGATGCCCAGCGGGATCAACGAGGCCACGGTCAGCACCAGCGGCGAGGCCAGGATGCCGTAGCCCAGGAAGATCAGCAGCACGCCGGAGACCAAGAGAACAAGAAAGCCCATCATGTAATAGATATCATGAAGGGCTTTCTCTTTCGACCAGCGGCTGTAAAACCGCCAGACCAGATAGGCTGCCACCAACCCGGTGGCGAGGAGGATGATCCGATCGAGCAGGGTCATAGGCGCAGACTCCTTTCTGAGATGGTTTATTGTGAACCATATCACACAGTTGAGGCGCTGTCTATGACTTAAGTCATATTGCGGCTTTAGCCCTGTTCGTATGTCACGTTGCTTGTGATGGATTTGTGATGACGACGTCCGTTGCTTTCTGTGCAGCCCGAACGACTTAAGTTGTGACCACGGTTAAAGGGGTCTTTGCCGGTTGCTCCGGCGGTTGGCCCGAAACTTTGTTGATCCGAATGAAAGGCAGCTCTCAAGCTTTGGCCAGCAGCTCGTCCAGCACGGCCCTGGATTTCTGCTCCACCTCGGCGTGCAGGCTGCCGCCGTGGGCGTCCATGGTCACCACGACGGGAAAGTCCTGGACTTCGATCACCCACATGGCCTCGGGAACGCCAAAATCCAGCTTGTACACGCCTAACACCCGTGTCACGGTCTGGGCGATGAGCGAGGCCGCTCCGCCGATGGCGTGCAGGTACATCCCCGGCACTTCCTGGCAGGCCGCCAGGGTTTTCTTGCCCATCCCGCCCTTGCCGATCACGCCCTGGATCTTGAAGTGGCGCATCACGTCGCCCTGGTAAGGTTCCTCGCGGCTGCTGGTGGTTGGCCCGGCGGCGACGAAGCGATAGTCTTTGGTGTCCAGCCCCGCGACCACCGGCCCGCAGTGGTAGATCACGCTGCCGCGCAGCAGGGGCTGGATGGCAGCGTACACTTCCAGGTCATCGCCCTGCGGCGGGCGGGTCTTCTTGATAAAGGTGTCGATCATCCATTTATGCACCGCGTCGCGCCCGGTGACCATCACCCCGGAGAGCGCCACCGGGTCGCCCACTTTGAGGCTGCGCACGACATCGTCGCTGAGAGGCAGTTGGATTTTTTGCATGTTCTTTGCTCCTTTAGCTGGCTGGAAAAGACCAGTGGATGGTATGGAAGCGCCAGCCTGCAACGGTTTTCACAGGCATGGCGGTGAAGGTGAACGGCCAGGGATAGCCAGGCCGCCGGCCCCAGGATGTCCATTCGGATGGGCCACATCCCGGGCGGCATAGCCATCTTGAAAGCGCTGCAAGGCGGCGCGCACGGCCTCGGTCTCGTTCACGGCTTGCCTCGTCTAGCGATAGGTAACCTTGCCGGCCTGCCAGGTCATGCGCCGGCGGCGATAGGCCCAGCACATGTAGGAGATGGTGACGTAGTAGCTGGCCGGCAGGCGGTTCAGGGCGGTGATCTTGGTGCCCAAAACGGTGGTCTTGCCGCCGAAGCCCATCGGGCCGATGCCCAACTGGTTGGCCTCATCGGTCAGGCGCTCCTCCAGGGCCGCCAGCTCGGGGTTGGGGTTGGCGTCTCCCATCTTCTGGAAGAGGGCTTCTTTGGAGGCCAGGTAACCCGAGCCGCGGTCGCCGCCGATGGCCACCCCCAGGATGCCCGGGGCACAGCCCTGGCCCTGGGCCTGGTGGACCGCATCCAGGACAACCTTGCGCACCCCTGCCAGGTCGCGCCCGGCGCCCAGGGCTGTGTTGGGCAGCGAATACTGGGCGCCCACGTTCTCGCAACCCCCTCCTTTGAGCATCAGGTCGATGGTCAGGGTTTCGCCTTCCACCTCCTCGAAGTGGATGGAGGGGAAGTGCTCGCCGCCCAGGTTGTTGCCGCTGTTCTTGCCGGTCAATGAATCGACTGAATTGGGGCGCAGGAAGGAGCGCCGGGTGGCCTCGGCGGTGGCCGTCTCAATCTGCTGGCGCAGCTTGCGTGTGCTCCAGCCCTCGGGATGCTTGACGTAGAAGATGGGTGTGCCGGTGTCCTGGCAGATGGGGGTGGAGTTCTGGCGCGAGATGGAGATATTGCTCAGGATGGTTTCCAGGGCGCCGCGGGCCGCCGAACCGGGCTGCTCCTGCTCCAGCGCCTTGCGCAGCGAGAGTTCAACATCCGGCGGCAGGTCGGTGGCTGCCAGCCGGATCAGCTCGAGGATTTCTTGGGTCAGGTCTTGCATGAGTCGCCTCCGGAGTGAGTTGCTTGAATATGGTTATTTTACTACTGTTGTTCGCTTTGAGTTTCAGCCATTGGCTCTTCAGGTTGCGGGCAATCTGGTTTAGGGACGAAAAGGATCAACGCCAGCGGCCCGGCCAGCAGCAGCCACATGGCCGCCTGCAGGCCCGCCTGCTCGGCGGACCAGCCAACCAACCACACCAACGCCCCGCCGAGCAGCCCCATCAGCGAGCTGATCGCCATGACCGTGCCGGAACGGCCGGGCAGGCTGGCGTAGGCTTCGCCTTGAAGCACTTCGTACCAGCCCAGGGTGAGCAGCCGCACCACGATCGCCAGGACGATTTTTGCCCAGGGCCAGGGCGCCAGCAGCCAGGCGATGTAGACTGTGCCTGCCAGCGCCGCGGTCAGGCGCACCAACGAGCGGCCGGGAACATGCTCCAGCAAGGGAATCAGGATCACGTTGGCGGCCAGCCCGGCGGCCGTCAGCGCCCCCATCATCAGACCAACCTGCGCCGGGGTGAATCCAACCAAGTCGGCGAAGTACAGCGCTGAATAGCTCAGGTACACATCCAGCAGCAGGTCAGAAAGATCGAGCAGGATGAACCAGCGCATCAGCTGGATGCTCTTGATCGAGCGCCAGAATTCAGGCAGCAGGAGGCGCACCTCGTGGAGGCTGAAACCCTCTTGGTCGTCTGGCGTGTGAGCATGGGCGGGGAAACGCCGGGGCAAGAGCAGCAGGGTCAGGAGCAGGGCCAGCGCCGAAAGGTAAACGTAGTTCCAGCGCCAGCTCAGTCCGGCGGCGAACAACCCCGCTGCCAGCAACGGGCCGGCCAGGTTGCCCAGCGAGCCAAACAAGGTCCAGCGCGCCATCATGTGCGGCTCGCGGCCAGGATTGAGGTCGATCAGGGTGGCCTGCGAAAGGGTGACAAAGGCGCCGCTGGCGGGGTAGGCGATGGCAAAGGCCAGCAGCGCAGCCAGGAAGGACTGTGCGCCGGCCAGCAGCAGAGCTGCCAGCGCAATGGCCAGCCCACCGCCAATGACCAGCCATTTCCGCAGGCGGGTGTCGCCCAGCAGCATGAGGAAGAATTCGACCGCCGCGCCAGAGAAGGCGGGCAGGCCCAGAAGGAGACCCATTTGCGCATAGCTTAAGCCCAGGCTATCGCGCAGCGCGGGCAGAATGGCGCCTTCAACGCCGTAATGCAGCTCGTCGAAGAACTCGATGAGCAAAAATAACCATGCCAGGGGAAGTGACCTGCGGAAAATGTGGGCGCTCGTCTTTGAGAGCGCCGTGGCGCGCTTATCCATGCTCCATGCCTCCAGTCGAGATTGAACCCTTGATCAGCGTTGGGCCGGCAAGCCGGCCTGAGGACCGGGCGGCGCATTGGAGGCGGAGGGCGCGCAAGCTCAGGAGCTGCTAATCGTCAGCGGGGAGGATGAAAGGCTTCAAACATGATAAAAATTTTACCATACTTGCTCAAACGCCAATCACGGCATTCAAGATAGAGGCATCCAGAGCGAAGCGTTGTTCTGTGTTGGTTGGGCAGCCGCAGGATGTTGGCGTCCAAAGCGGTAAAGTTCTTTGAATGCACTGGCTGGCGAGATGTTAAATTCTGGATAAACTTTGATAACGGGTGTTATTTAATGGTATATTAATTTTAAAGCGAATGGATCTGCTAACCTATAGAGGAAAATGACATGAAAAGTATCCTTCTTTTTCGACGGCTGGCAATCTTAATGTTGCTGGCTTTCCTTTTCTTTGGCCTGGCTTCTCCGGCGCAGGCGTACACACCGCTTTCTGGAGAGCAGGTGATTATTGAAGAGGGGGAGGTGATCGAGGATGATCTGTATGTGACGGCGAACACGTTCACATTAAAGGGCACGGTCAAGGGCGATTTGATCGTGTTTGCCACAGTGGTGACGGTCGCTCCGACTGGCGTCGTCGAGGGCGACCTGATGGCCGCCGGGCAGGGTGTCTCGGTCAATGGCCGGGTGCTGGATGATGTGCGCATCGCCGGCGCGACGCTGGCGCTGGGCCCCGGAGCGGTGGTCGACGGCGATGTCCTGGCGGCCGGTTACAGCCTGGACCTGCAATCGGGCAGCCAGGTGCAGGGCGACGTGGTCGTGGCTGGCAGCCTGATCTCGCTTGCCAGCCAGGTGGGGGGAGAGCTGCTGGCTGGAACAGCCGGGTTCCGGCTGGACGGCGCGGTGATGGGCAACGCCAAGATCGCGGTGGGCGGCGCCGAGGAGGTAACTCCATTCAACCCATTCATGTTCATGCCCACCATGCCAGAGCTGCCCCAAGCGGTGGTCATCCCTGGTGGTTTGAGCTTTGGGCCGAATGCGATGATCGGCGGCGACCTGACTTATGTTGCGCCGGCTCCGGCGACCATCCCAGAAGGGGTGGTGGCCGGCCAGGTGACCTACAATGCGCCGCCACCGGAAGAGCAGGAAGCCGAACCAGCGCCGACCGAAGCCGAAATTTTCTTGAAATGGTTTATCCGGCTGGCGCGCACGCTGGTCACGCTGCTGCTGGTGGGATTGCTCATCGGCTGGCTTTTCCCGGGCTTGCTGCGCCAAAGCGCAATCACGCTCAATTCCCGCCTGTGGGAGAGCTTGCTGTGGGGCGTGATCGGTGTGGTTGGCTTTGGCTTCGGCCTGTTCTTGGTCGGCTTTGTGACGATTGTCGTGATGATCATCCTGGGCATCTTAACGCTGGGCGACCTGGTGGCCACGACGCTCCTGCTGGGCCTGTGGCTGGGCTTCACCCTGACCCTGGCCTACAAACTGTTGGCTGGCTATGTGGCCAAGATTGTGGTCAGCGCCTGCCTGGGACGCTGGATCCTGGGGAAGATCAACTCGCCTGCTGCCGAACACCGCCTCTGGCCGGTTGTGCTGGGCGTGGTGATCCTGGTGTTGCTCTGGTCGATCCCGCTCATCGGCTGGCTGGTGAACCTGGCAATCATCCTGTTTGGTCTGGGCGCGGTGCTGCTGCAGGCCTGGGATTGGCTGCAGAGACGAAAGGCGCCGCCCGCCATTCAGCAGCCGTAAAATTGCCGTGCTGTGTCACTTGCTCGACGCTCACCGGGCAGCTGCCCAACCTCCTGCCCGGCGAGCGTCCTTTGGATGACGCGCGGATATCGGCTGGTATCCTCAGCAACTGTAAGAGAGGTATTCGATGCAGAAAAGTTATCCATCTCGCCGGGGAAAGGGGCTGGGGACATTTTTTCCGCCGTTGGACGGGTCCGGGAACAGTGTGCGGGGTCAGCCGGCGCCCCGGTGTCTTTCTCAGAGATTGGGGTTTGACCTGTTTGCCTCGAAGCCTATGATATAATTTTCAAAATATTTAGATATTGTTTCTACTTAACTTTCATAAGCTCAATAAATTGGCCTATTGCTGTTGCACGGCGGCAAATGGAAACCAAGTTTGCCGGAAGGTTAAGGTTGTGCTGGTGTGCCAAATCAGTCGACCATCATAACTCTTAAGCGAGCTGGAGGTTAAGCCAATATGGCGGCACAATCCAAATCAGCAACAAGCCCCGGATTGGTCATCAAGGCATCCTGGCTGCCCATGGTCATCATTGCCCTGGCGCAGATCCAGATGAGCTTCAACGTCAGCGCAATCCCAGTGTCGATTGGTAAAATCGTTGAGGATTTTGATACCTCGCCCAGCGCCGTCAGCACGGCGCTCGTGGTTTATTCGCTGGTTGTGGCCGGTCTGGTTATGCTGGGGGCAAAGGTCGGTAAACTGTTGGGGGCGCGCCTGGCTTTTCAGGTTGGCGTGGTCCTGCATGGTCTCTCGATGGCTCTCATGGCGCTCAGCGTCAATACCGCGATGATCAACCAGGCGCAGGCACTGGCTGGACTGGCGGCAGCTCTGATAGTCCCGACGCTGGTGGTGCTGATTGCTAACCATTACAAAGGCGCGCAGCAGTCACAATCTCTGGGTCTGCTGGGTGCGGCCCAGGCCGGGGCCGGCATACTGGCGTTTTTGGTGGTCGGCGTTATCGGCACCTTGGCTGGCTGGCGCCCTTCTTTCTGGCTGATCGCCCTGATTGCGGCAGTGGTTTTTCTGCTGAGCTTTCGGTTCAAACCTGTTGAGCGCGATACGGACATAAAGATTGACTGGGTAGGCGCGCTGCTGGCTGCATTGTCTATCTCGTTGATCAGCATTGGCTTTAACAACCTCAAGGCCTGGGGTATATTGCTGGCTTCTCCAGATGCGCCGTACAGCATTCTGGGTATGTCGCTATCACCGGTCATGATCGTGGTCGGGGTGGTGCTCGGCCAGGGCTTTTTCGCCTGGTCACATCGCCGTCAGGCGCAGGGCAAGTCGCCGCTGCTTGACCTGCAGGTGCTGGATACACCGCAAGAGCGCGCCGCAACTTATAGTTTGTTCATTATTGCTGCGATCGGTCCGGCGGTCAACTTTCTGATCCCGCTCTACATTCAAATTGTTCAGGGAGGCAGCAGCCTGCAAACGTCGGTGACCGTCATCCCCTACTCGCTAGCGATTTTCGTTGGCGCGGCTATGGTTGTGCGCCTGTTTGACCGGCTGACCCCGCGCTGGATTGGTTGGATCAGCTTCATCGTTGTGGCTCTGGGGCTGGTGCTGCTGGCATATACCATTCGCAATGATTGGGGCACCCCGCTGGTGATCATCAGCCTGATGATTATCGGTCTGGGGGAGGGCGCGCTCCTGACGCTGGTGTTCAATGTTCTGGTGTCGGCCTCGCCCAAGAAATTGGCTGGGG
Source organism: uncultured Anaerolinea sp. (assembly GCA_964503625.1). Taxonomy (GTDB): domain Bacteria; phylum Chloroflexota; class Anaerolineae; order Anaerolineales; family UBA4823; genus RBG-16-57-11. Next base: position 49,739 of record CAZDAU010000009.1, on the reverse strand, counting down.
ATGTGGGTGCGTTGCGCGGCACGACGAACAACCTGGCCACCGGGCTGGGCACGGCCTTTGCCAGCGTTTTGGCCGTCAGTTTATTGAGCATTATCGTTCTTAACAGCCTGAGCCAGACCCCGGTCATCCCGCAAGATGTGATCGAGGAAGCGGTTGATCTGGACAGCATCGATTTTGTTAGCAATGACCAACTGGATGAAATTCTGGAGGAAACTGATCTATCCCCGGTGCAGGAAGCCGCGGTAATAGCCATCAACGTCGAGGCGCGCTTGCGAACGCTCAAGATTTCCTTCCTGGTCCTGGCCTGTGTGGCCGTGCTGGCGGTTATCCCGGCCGGAGGGCTGCCGGACTATATTGATGAAGAAATCCCAGCGGACAAGCTGTAGCTGGCGTCCGGTTATAAAACACTCATCAGCGCTAATCCGGATCACGCCAGCGAGATCCGGCGGAATGCGGAATGGCCGGCCGATCCTGTGCGCAGCCTGGGCCTGCAAACTGCCCAGGTGCTGCCCACCTCCGGCAACCCGGTGTACTGGAAGAATTGGCGCAACCACCGCGCTGATCAGCTTTTGCGATATTCATTGGAAGTGCATTCACAAATAAAGGAGATCATATTATGGAGATCAAAGTACAAACCGGTGAACTTCTGCAAGCCGAGAGTGATCTCGCCGTGCTCGGCTGCTTTGAGGATATCCCGCTGCCGGACGCGCTGGCCGATCTACTCATCGCGGGCGATTTTTCTGGCCGCGCCGGGCAAACCCTGCTGCTCTACCCGCGCGGCGCGGTCGCTCCGAAGCGTCTGCTGCTGGTCGGGCTGGGGAAGCGGGAGAAGGCCACCGCCGAAACGATCCGGCGGGAAAGCGCCACCGCGGTGAAGGAAGCCCAGAAACTTAAAGTGGCTGCGGTGACGATCGCCGTCAACGGCGAGCTGGCGCTGGAGCCGGAGATGGCCGCCCAGGCGTTTGCAGAGGGAATCGAGCTGGGGGCTTACCGCTTCTGGCGCTACCGCACCGGGCTGACCGACGAGCAAACCTTCGATGTTAAGCGCTCCACGGTGTTCGCCAAAGCTGGCGAACGGACAAGCGCCGGGGTTGCTGCCGGACAGGTGATAGCCCGCGGGGTGAACTTTGCCCGGGATCTGGTGAACGGGCCGGGATACGCGATGAACCCGCCGGCGCTGGGCGAAGAAGCCGTAAAACTCGGCCAGCGCCTGGGGCTGAAAGTGACGGTGCTGGATATGGCCCAGCTCATCGAGGGTGGCTTTGGCGGAATCCTGGCGGTCGGTAAAGGCTCGGAACACGAGCCGCGCTTTATTGTGATGGAATACGGCCAGGCAAAAACTGGAACGCCGACCCTGTGCCTGGTTGGCAAGGGCCTGACTTTTGACTCGGGCGGTCTCTCCCTTAAGCCGGCGGAGGCGATGGAAACGATGAAGTCGGACATGGGCGGGGCGGCGGCGGTGTTCGGCGCGATGCAGGTCGTCGCCGAGTTGAAGCTGCCGCTGCACGTGGTGGGGCTGGTCTCGGCGGCCGAGAATATGCCCAGCGGCAATGCTTACCGCCCGGGCGATATCGTCAAAACGCTGAGTGGCAAAACGATCGAAGTGCTCAACACCGACGCCGAAGGCCGGATCATTCTCTCCGATGCGCTGTTTTACGCTCAGCGCTACAATCCGGATGCCATCATCGAGCTCTCCACCCTCACCGGGGCGATCATCATTGCCCTGGGTTCCCATGCCATCGGCATGTTTGTCACCGACCAGGCGCTGGCCGATAAGGTCAGCCGAGCGGGTGAAATCAGCGGCGAGCGGGTGTGGCAGTTCCCCATGTGGGAGGAATACCACCAGATGGTCAAGAGCGAGATTGCCGATCTGAAGAACCTGGCCGGGCGCGCTGCCGGTTCGATCACTGCCGGGACGTTCCTGGCGGCGTTTGTAGGTGATTACCCCTTTGTGCATCTCGACATCGCCGGAACCGCTTGGGTCGACCGGCCGGCAAAGCCGTATGACACCCACGGCGGGACCGGTGTAGGCGTGCGTTTGCTCGCCGAGTTCTTGAGAGCATATACCCAATGATTACCGCTCGAATAATTGCAAGGAGGTAACCATGTCAGCTAAGGCGGCTTCGCAGAGTTCTGGAGAGAAAAAAGGTTCCATGCTGGATATAATCGAGAAACTGGGGAACAAGGTCCCTCACCCGGTGCTCATGTTCCTCTACCTGATCATCTTCGTCATCGTGCTATCCCAAATCCTGGCCATGCTAGGCGTCAGCGTCACAGAGCAAATCGCTGTCATCGCACCAGAAACCATGGGAACGGAATTCTACGAAGACACCACGCAACCCGGGCTTTTGGCGGAAACAGGGATTTACAAACCCAACTTCGTGGTAGAGGAAAGAACGATCTCAATCAGGGGCCTTTTGTCAACGGAGGGCATCCGGTTTATCTTCACATCCTTCGTATCGAACTTTCAGGGTTTTGGTGTGGTGGCTGTGACCTTCATCGCGATGATGGGCGCAGGGGTGGCCGAAGCTGCCGGGATGATGTCGGCCCTGATCCGCAAGCTGGTAAAGGTGGCTCCGCGTAAGTGGATTACCTTTATCATCGTCTTTGTCGGTGTGCTGACGAGCGTGGCCTCGGATGCAGGTTACCTGATCTTAATCCCGCTTGGCGCCGCTGCTTTCCTCAGTCTGCGCCGTCATCCGCTGGCCGGGATGGCGGCTGCTTATGCCGGGGTTAGCGCGGTGTTCGCCGTCAATATCATCTTTACGCCTGTTGATAGCATGCTGACCGAGATCACCAACGAAGCGATTGGGCTAACCGATGGCGCCCCTGTTACCATCGCCGCTAACTACTTCTTCATGATTGCTTCGTCGTTCATCATTGCCCTGGTCGCTACAGTTGTCACCGAACGGATTGTTGAGCCGCGCCTTGGCGCATATGTGCCCGATGCAGATCACGCTGCTGCTGCCGGAAGCGCCGATCAAGGCAATCTCAGTGCAGAGGAACTGCGCGGCCTGAAATATGCAGGTTTGGCAACCCTGGCATTTGTCGCCCTGATCTTGCTCCTGTCCTTGCCCACGGGCGCCCCCTTACGCATGCCGGCCGGATATGAAGGTAACTCTCCACTCATGGACAGCCTGCTCTTCATCATCACCATGGCCTTCTTGATTGCAGGCATTGCCTATGGCAAAGGCGCTGGCACCATCAAGAGCAGCAATGAGGTCATCGCTGCAATCACCAAGACCTTCTCCGGTCTGGCAGGTCTGGTTTTTATGCTGCTGATGATCAGCCAGTTCATTGCTTACTTCAACTACACCCGCATGCCCACAGTTGCAGCGGTCTGGATGGCCGAATTGCTCGAGCGAGCCAATATCGGCGCTCTTCCGTTGTTGATTGGGTTTATCCTGGTCATCATGCTCCTGGATGTGATCATCCCGGGCGTCGTTCCGAAGTGGGCGATCTTTGCACCCGTATTCATCCCGATCTTCACCCGCCTGGGCACGACCCCGCAAACGGTCCTTGCGGCTTATCGGATCGGAGATTCTCCGGTGAATGTCATCACTCCATTGATGGTGTATCTGCCGTTTATCATCACCGTTGCCCAGGGCTATGACAAAAAGACCGGTCTGGGGACGATCATTGCGCTGATGCTGCCTTACACCATCGTGGTTCTGGTTGCCTGGATACTGCTGTTCGTCTTCTGGTTTGTGCTTGCTATCCCACTCGGGCCGGGCTATCCGGTGAGCGTCCCGTGATGGTCTGCCTGTTGGGATGATCTGGCTTGGCTGATCTTGCATCTCGCCGGGGCAATCCTGGGCGATGCTGGCGCTGGTTGTCCTATCGCTGCTGCCCGGCTCGACGACCAATGTTTTGGGCTGGATCGTTATCATCGCCGGCGCGGGCGTGCTTGGCTTCTTCGGCAACCGTTTGGGCGACTGGGTGATCATCCTGGCGGCGACATTGGCCGGGGCTTATGCGATCCTGCTCGGCCTGGCCCACATCTTTTTCCAGCCGCGATGGGCGTCGGGCCGGACGATCTGTCCGCCCGGATCCCGTTCACCGGGCCGGCGTTTCTTGTTTTTGTTATTTTCCTTATCATGGACGTGTTGGCGCAGCTTGAGATTCGCCGGTTGCGCGGGCGCTATGTGAACATCCGCTAAACCAGCGGAGTTATCCCGGATCTGCGGTCGATTTGTGGGCCAGCCCATTGGGTCCATCACGATGCTTTTGGGCTGTGCCTTGTTTTAATCTTGATAGGAAAGGGACAGACTTATGAACGAACGGCTGGTAAAACAGAGAGCCTTTTTCTTTGGCATGGTCGCGATCCTGGCGATTTTGACCTTGATCCTGGTCTGGCAGTTTACCAAAGCCATTTTGCTGGCGGTGGCTGTCGTGATCCTGTTGAAGCCGCTCTACAATTGGCTCCTGAATCAACGGTGGATCAAAGGCAGCGAAAGGAAAGCCACAGGGGCGACCATGCTGATTTTTATCCTTCTGATCGCCATCCCGACGGTCTTGATCATCGGAGGCGCGCTCTCGCAGGCGGCCTTACTTTTTAGCGGCCTGGATCTGAGCGAGCTGGAGTTCTCCATGCGCGGGTTCAATCAATGGATCGAGGAAACGATCCGGGCGGTTTCGGCGGGGAACATCCACATCGAAGGGCTCCAATTGTCGGAGTCTATCGCGCAGGTGACGGCATGGCTGGGCGGCTGGTTCCGGGGCATTGTGGTCGGCTTGGGGAGATCCATACCGGGATTATTCATGAATGGGATGGTTGCGTTGGTGATCATTTATGTGTTTCTGCCGCGCTACAAAAGCCCCGGTAAACAGGAAATCCTGGAGATTGTGCCCTTTCCGCCGGAGATCACCCAGTTGTTCATGGATAAGATCGACATCATGGTCAAGGCCATGTTCAAAGGCACCTTTGTGATTGCAATTGCCCAGGGCCTGGCGATGGGCCTGGTCCTGTGGATTGCCGGGGTTCCTTTCGTCTTTTTTTTCACCCTGGTCTCGATGTTACTTTCTTTGGTGCCCCTGATTGGCGTCTCTCTGGTGGCCTGGCCGGTGGGGATCTTTCTGCTCCTGATCGGGAACACCTGGCAGGGGGTTTTTGTGATCGCGGCCTTCCTGGTCTTTGTTGCCAACATCGATACGGTCTTGCGACCGTATCTGATCCCCAAAGGGGCGCAACTGAATCCGGCGTTGGTGATCTTGAGTGTTTTTGGCGGCCTGGGCGTGATGGGTATCATCGGCGCGATTTATGGACCGGTGGTGATGATATTGCTTGTCACCAGTATCGAGGTTTATACGAAATATCTGCTGCGCTCGGACCTGGAAGTACTGGATCAGCAGGGCCGCATCGATCTGAAAGAGCTGGGTCTGGTGCCTGAAGAAGACCAGGCCAGCCAATCGATCGGTGTCATGTTTGTAACTGCCCTGAAGAACGTTTCGGCTCGCTTCCGGAGGGAGTCTTCCGCGGTTGTGGAGAGCACCGATCTCGCCGAGCCTTAGCCGCCCAATTGGATGGCGGTCAGGACCATGCCCAAGGCGATGGCAATCCACAGCAAACCGGTCCTGCAGGGATTGGCGCCATTGTATTTCCCCCAGCGGTATCCCTCAACGAACAGGATTATCAACGATGCGTTGTGATATTGGGCAGCCTTGCCGCCCAATATCACAACGATTGTGTCAATCAGCAGGGTTGACCAGGTAAAAGACCAGCGTACCGGCTGGGGAGCTCAGGGTGGCCATGTTCTCCTGGATGGCAGCCATGGTGGTCTGCTGCAGGGCTGCCAGGTAGTTGGCCTCCTGGGTCATGATGTCGGCCGGGCAGGCCTGCCGGCCGCTGGATAGATCCTCGACCGCGACCGTGTAGGTGCCATCGCCGTTGTCGGTGGCGGTGTACCGCCCATTGTAGGTGTTGCAGCTGGCAAACCCGGTGAGCTGGCCGCTCAAGAATTGGAGTGTGATCGCCGTTCCGGGAAGGAGCGGCTGCCCATTGATCGAAGCCAGGGTCCAGACGGCGGTGTCCAGGCGGGCGCGGATGTTGATCCGGGTGGAGGCGTAGCTGTTCAGCCCATTGGCATCGGTGACAAAGACGGTGACTTCGTAATCGCCGGCTGTATTATAGATGAACGAGACAGTAGGGTCCGGCGAAACCGGCGAAACCTGCCCGTTGCCAAAGGTCCAGTTGTAAGAGACAATCGGGCTGCTGCCCGGGCGGGAGCCGGAGGCATCGAAGGTGACCGGCTCGCCGATGAATCCTGTACTGGGCCCGGCAGCGTTTGCCTGGGGCGGCTCTGGCTGTGGCTGGGGCTCGGCAGTCGGCGTGGCGGGCGGGGGCGGCGTGGGCGTCGGTTGGACCGGCGGCAGGGTGGGCGGAGGCTGAGTCGGCGCCACGGTGGGAGGAGGCTGGGTCGGCGCAGCGGTGGGAGGAGGCTGGGTTGGCGGGGCCAGGATAAAGATCTGCTGGGTGACCGATCCGCTTTGACCGCGCTGGTCGGTCACCGTCAGGCGCACCGTGAAGGTGCCCGGGTTGCGATACACGTGCTGGACGACTTCACCGCTGGCCGTAGTTCCATCGCCAAATTCCCATCGCCAGGCAACGATGGGCACATCCCCGGTCGATGCGGACCCGTCGAAGACCACCACCTGCCCGGTTTGAGCCTGGGGGATGGCCTGGATGACGGCCTGGGGCGGCTTCACCTCCTCGGGGCGGTCCGCCTGGGTGAGCGAGTAATTCAAAAACCCGGCATCGCCGGCAATTTGCAGGGCGGTATCGGCAACAAAGTAGCTGCGCGCCGAGCGCAGGATGGCGACCATGGCATCTTCCTGCTGCTGAAGGGCTGCATCGGGGCAGGCGCCGGTCGAAAGGCTGAGGCCGGTGATGCTGATCTGGTTGAAATTTGTCTGGTAGCTGGCGCTCAGATCTTTGCAGCCGGTGTAGCCGATCAGGGTGCCGTTCGGGTTGAACAGGGTGAAGGGTTCCTGCGCGCCGGGCTGGCTGCGGTTTTCATTGTAGGCCACCAGGTACCAGTTGCGCCCAACAAGCAGCGGCAGTTGGTCGGTTTGGGATGGGGTGGCGCTGGGTTGGGGAACGGCGGCAGTGGGGGTGAGCAGCGGCGCCGCCGTGGCGGTGAGCAGCGGGGTTTCGGTGGCTGGCCCTCCCAGGAACATCCGCGGGAGCAGCGTCGATCCGCCCACGCAAAGGCAGCAGAGCAACAATACCCCCACAACAGCAACCAGGGCCCAAACCGGCACCAGCCCCCGGGCCTTCAACGAGCCCTCCAGCGCCTGGGGCTGCTGGTTAGAAGTCTGCACCGTGACAGTGTAGGGATAGGCTTTCTCGTCTCCAACTATCGGGCGGCGGGCCAGCCGCACGGCGTATTCCAGCCTGGCTGTCTCGCCGCTGGGCACGTGGATGGGCTCTGGCTCCGCCGGTTCAAAAACCAGCGTGTCTTCAGGGCTTTTCCACCCAATCTGGAAGGTGGCCGGCACGTTGGAAAGGTTTTGAATGACCACTTGCGCCGGCAGATTGTTCTCGGGCTGGGCCGCTTCCAGGCTGCCTTCGAACTCAACAAAGGCGGCCACGGTCAGGGTGCAGTCGATCTGGACGCCTTGATCGGGGGCTTCCTGGCTGTCAACCAGGATGCGAAACGGGCGCCGGCTGGCGCGGGAGTCGGGCTGGCGCGGCGGGTTCACGATCAGGACGGCCTCCTTCATTTCACCCGGGGCCAACACCACGGCCGGCACGGGGATCGTGACCCAGGCGTCGGGCAGGCCCTCCACCCCCAGGCGGAAGGTATCCTCGGCCAGGCCCTGGTTGATCAGCACGACGGGGATGGTCAGTTGCTGGCCTGGTGTCACGGTGTATTGCAGGCCATCCAGCAGCACACCCACCCGCCCCTTGGCTTCATAGCCTGCCACCGTGAGCGTGGCCTGCGCCACGCTAACCTGGGCTGGGTCAATGGTGCTGGCCGCGCTCAGCCGCAGGGTGTATCGCCCGGTTTGGACGTTCGGCGGGGCGGGCGGCCGGATGGTCAAGATAATCCGGCGCTGGTCGCCGGGTTGGAGCAGCACAACAGGCTGCTCTACCGAGACCCAAACCAGCGGAATGCCCTCGATGCCGATCCTGACCTGATTCGGCAGGCTCCCCTGGTTGGCCAGCGCCAGTGGTATTTCCAGGCTGCCGCCCGGGGCGACCGAGTATTGATCTGCCGGCAGCGACAATTTGATTTCAGTTTGACCAGGATCATCCATGTTTGCACTCTTTCGATGGAGCTGAATGGCCGATCAGGGATCGGTCTATCGACAGGCTAAAATCGTTATGGTTTTGCCAGGTGAGGAGTAGCTGCCGATCCAGATCGGATGCAGACAGCTACTCCCTGGTTGAATCCACAGATCCAGGCCTGCCAGGATCAGTTGATGGTGATAGTCATTTTGGCCGTCCCGCTCTGCCCGTAGGCGTCCTTGACGGTCAAGGTGACGGTGTAAACCCCGGGGGCGATAAAGGCATGCTGGACGGTCACGCCCTCAGCCAGGGTTCCATCCCCAAAATCCCAGGTGTAGCTTTCGATGGCGCCCTCGGACATCGAGGCGCTGGCATCGAACGTGACCGGCTGGGCTGCCATGCCCTCGGCTGGGGCGGAGATCACCGCCACCGGCGGCGCCGGGACGGTTGGCTTTGGCGCTTCGGTCGGTTCAGGGGTTGGCGGCTCCAGGGTGGGCAGGGGGGTCGCTTCTGGGGTGAGCGCAGGCGCCGTCGGCGAGGCCGGCGGTGGAGAAGTGGGAACAGGTGTCGGCATCGGGATGACCGCGGCTGGCGAGCCGTAGTAAACCAGCAATCCGCCGGCTGTGCCAATGATGAGCTGGTTGTAGGCCTGTGAGACGCTGTTGGCCGTGGGCAGCATGGCCAGGTAGGCAGATTCCTGCTCCATGACGCCCGGCGGTTCGGCGCAGAACTTTTTGGTGGATGCCGCCGGCCCAATCTGGAAGACGCCCAGGATGGCGGCGTTGTAGCTGTTACAACCACTGAAGCCAAAGATTGTGCCCGTCGCGCCGTCCGGGTTGATTGAAAACTCGGCTGTGACCTGGCTGCCAGGGATGACCGCCCGGTTGGCCATCGAGATCAACCACCAGCGGGTGCCGTTCAACCCGGTGAGCGGTCCGGTGGTTGGGGGCGCCGTTTCGGGCACGAAGGCGGTAAAACTGAGCACGTTCTCTTCGTCGTAGAAGATTTGCAGGTTGTCGCCCAGGATGCGGTAGTGGGTGGCGGCATTCAGAGCCAGGAAGTATTGTTGTTCCTGCTCGGGCAGGCCGGCGGCGCAGCCGGGGTTATTCGTCCGGGAGGGCAGGTTGATCTTGATCTCGTTCAGGTTGGCCGCGTAGGTGGCGTTGTAGTCGTTGCAGCCGGTGGAACCCACCATGGCGCCCGATGGGACGCCTTCCTGGCGCACAAACAGGGCGGTAAAATCTGCGCCTGGCACCGGCGCCTGGGGGTTATCGGCCGCGCCGAGGGAGTTCAGCCGCCAGTGGGTGCCCTCCAGGGGCGCCCGATTGGCGACGAAGATGAGCGAGCCTTTTTCGGAGGTGATGATCAGGGTTTGGCCGAGGACCTGATAGGTCTGGGCCGTGTTCAGCAGCTCCAGGTAGGTCGCTTCGGCCTGCATGACGGTATCTGGGCAGCGGATCTTGGTGGTGGAGATGTCTGCAATCGCCAGCGTATCCGCTTCGACGGTGTAACTGCCGCGGTAGTTGTTGCACATGGCGACCCCGCCCGCCGCGCCTTTGCTCGGCTCGCTGCCAGGATCGAACAGGAGCGTTGTCGGCACCAGGCCGATGGTGTTGGGTGCTCCGTTCACCATGACCAGGGTCCACAGGGTGTTTTCGAGGGTCAGGTTGCGGGAGGTGTACACCAGCACGCCCTGGCCGCCGTTGTAGCTGATTTCCAGCCGCGAGCCAGAGATTGTGTAGCTTTCTGCAGCGCTCAGGGCGGCCAGGTAGGTCGCCTCCTGTTCCATGCCCTGTGTGCAGGCCATACTCGTGGAAACGGGCTGCTGGATTTCGATCAGGCCATCCTTGGCGGTGTAGCCTGCGGAGTAGTTGTTGCAGCCGGCAGATCCGCTCAGCGTGCCTTCTGCCGAGAAGATCGCCGTGACGATCGTCCCGCTTTCGACTGGAGTGGGGTTATCGGGGGCGCCCAGGGTTTGCAGCACCCACACGGTATCCACCAATGGCGTCTCGCCAGGGGCGTAGACCAGTTTTTGCTCCACGCCTGATCCGACATCAAAGAAGATTTCCAGGCGGCCTTCGGGTGTGAAGGCAAACCGGGTGGCTCTCTGCAACCCGGCCAGGACGGCGGTCTCTTGTTCCATCCCCTTCTCGCAGAACATCATCGTGGTGGCGATCGGGCTGCTGACGGTGAGTTGTTCGCCTGAAACCTGGTAGCTGGTGGAGTAGTTGTTGCACCCGCCAGAGCCGCTCAGGTTTCCATCCGAGGAGAACAGGGCGGTGACGACGGTGCCTTCCTCAACCACCGTCAGGTTGGCTGGGTCGCCGTAAGCCACCAACAGCCACAGTCTGTCCACCAGTTGGGTGGTGGTCTCGTCAACCGGAGCGACGGCTTCTGTCTCTTCCACCGTGACCGGTTCGGCGGTGGCGGGCGCCGGCGGTTCGGTTGGCGCCGGAGGCTCCGGGGGGGTGGGTGCGGGCCGGCAGGCGGAAATCAAGATGATGAAAGCCAACACTGCACCCAGCCATCCGGCTGCACGCGGACGGCAGGTAAGTTTAGTCGTTTGGGGCATGGATTTGAGTTCCTCCTTTTGATTTGGTCGGGCGGAGTGCGATCGGGTTGAAGGGCGATGTTGTATTATACAACATCCACTTGCACTTTTTACCCATGTTCCGCTGTTCCGCTTTGAGATGCTGCGAAGCAAACGGACCACCCCTGGCCGGGCAGCGAAGCGGGCGCAAGAAAATTGTCAGAAAAAAGATGCGCATCCCGGCGATTGCTGGTAGAATGTACCTTGCAACGCCCCCGTAGCTCAATGGACAGAGCGCCTGACTTCGGATCAGACGGTTGTGAGTTCGAATCTCGCCGGGGGCGCCACGAGTTATGGGTAGAAACAGCAATTGACAGGGAGGCCAGGCTGTATATAGCTTTATTCTTTGTCATCGTACCGGACAAGCGGACCAAAACAGGGCAGTGTCGATTGTCGGAGGAACGAACGGTTTCACTTGCGCCTGAGATCAAAATCGCCGAGCAGCGTTTGAGCGCACTCGAGTTGGCCAAGGCTATGGGTAATGTCTCCGCCGCCTGCAAACAGCGCGGCATGGAGGTGCCGGTGAAGACCAGCGGCGGGGAGCTGGGGGTGGATGAGAGCCACCCGAAGTTCGCCGAGATGGTCCCGCCGTTCACGCCGGTGGACCGGGAGCAGGATTACCGGGTGGCGTGGAGGTTTTTTGAAGAGCGAATGGGCAAGGAAGGCTGACCATGGAAGAGGATATTTACGAGCTGTTTCACCAGGCAGAAAAATATCTAAAATATGAGGAATATCGTGAAGCCGTTAAGATCTTCGAGAGCATCCTGGCGATGGATATTAATTACCAGGCTCGCCAGTCTGCCCAAAACGGGCTGGCCAACGCAATGTTTCGCTGGGGCAACGCGCTGCTGGCTCAAGGCAAACCCGAGCAGGCGCTGGAGAAATTTCAACGGGCGGCGGCGGTCGGCGATGATCCCGTATTCAGGGAAAAAGCCGTTGAGCTGGAAGGCTACTTAAAACGCGTCGCCGTCATCCAAAGCGCGATCGAAGGGCGCGAAGAAGCCACCAGCGATGTTCGCTTGAAACGCGCCCTGATCAAGTATGGAGAGCTAAAGCGAACGCGTCCTGAATATCTGAATGTGGTGGAATATGATAGCGAGCTCTCCTTCCTGGTAGCCGAGGCCTTCAAGAAAGCGCAGGACCTGGCGTTAAAGCTGGACGTAAATGCGGAGCGCTCCCTGGATGTCCAGTTCCAGATCCTGGATGAAGCCCGCTTGCAGATGGAGATCGTCCAGCTTGGACGGGTCGCCGGGCTGCTGCCCCGGCATTTGAAACGCAGTGATATCAATGAGCTGGAACAGTATCTGGAGATGAGGGGGATGACCCTTGCCAAAATTGATGCCAAACTGATTCAAGCGGATGAGCTATCTCAAAAATCTGTTTTCCATCGCTTGAAAGCCCTGAGCATTCTCCATAAATACCCGGAGTACAGCAAAACCGCCCGCGCCCAGGTGGTGCTGGAGCGCATTCGCGTCGAGCAAAGCTCGTTGGTCCATGCCATCGGCATGATCGGCTTTTTCTTGTTCGGGCTGATCCCGGCCGCGTTAGCGGTCTATTCCACCTTCACCGGGGATATCCTTGGGCTAATGATCGCCGCGCCGCTGGGCGTGGTGGGCTTGATTTACCTGGGAGTTTTCCTTCTGCTTGTCTAGGCCTGGATAAACGGAGAATACCATGAGCTTTTCCATCCTCTCCAATCGGGCGAAAATGCTGGTCTTTGTTTCGGTGTTATTATTTTATGTCTTGCTGTTTTATTCAGGGTTCAATTATTTGCTGTTGATGAAGACAAGGCATTACGCCAAAGAAGTAAATCAAGTTTTGGTTCAGATAAGCTACCCAGAGATCGCGTTTTACGACGAGGCGCTGAATATCGACGTAACGGTAGAGAATCAGTCCGGCGCGGTGGTTGGGCCTGTGCAGGTCAACCTGTATTACCTTTCGCCGACGATGGTCGTGGTCGAAGAAATGCAAACGACCCGAATTGACTTTGGCGAGCTGGCGGTCGGCGAGCACAAATCGGGCCGGGTTGTGCTGAACATCCAGACCGAGGATGACCACGTCAAGAAAGAAGCCTTCCAGCTGAAAACCAGCCTGCTGGTGTACCGGCAGGGCGTAATTCAGGCAATCGAAACCAACGTAATTTTGGTGGATATTATGCCGCTGCAATCGGTGCGCACAATTGCAAAAGCATCCGGCAGCCTGCTGCTTGGCTGGGCGATCTGGCTTGGCAAGCAATGGTGGGAGTTCGGCGCTAAAAGAGACGAGAATGACAACGATGAAGGAGGCGAGGCATGAAGTCCGAAGCAAGCACGTCCGAAGAAATCCAAGCGCGCTTTCCGGATAAACGCATGGTCAAAGGCACCATGGGTGGGGCAGTCTTTGTCGATGAGCAAGATGGCAAGTTCTAAGTGATCAAAGATGAGAGCAATCTAGCCTGGATATTTTCACCGGAGGATCAGGCTATGTTCATCCTTGTGAGCGTCACCGAGTTCGATACGGAAGAAGAGCGGGAGCAGTACCTGGTTAAGCAGGGATGGCTTAAAAAATAAGGCGTGAAGTCTAAAGAAAAGGCTTTCAAAAGAGCAAAGTTAGCCTAGGACTGAAAAGGTAGTATGAGTTATGGAAGATCAACCACTTGCTTGTAGCATCTGTGGAAATACATTACCAGATCCGGTGTTTGCTCGTCATTACCCCAACTTCGTCTGCCGGGAGTGCGACAGGCGAGCGGTCAACAGCCGCGGCGAAAAGCCCAAGTGGTTCAGCCAGCACGACTCTGGCGAAAATCCGGTCTTCATCGATGGCAAGAAGTGCTGGCGGCGCTATCGCTACGGTGGTTACGTCACCATGCTGGATGATATGGACTGCCAGGATATCGGCGAGTTTTATGATAAGCACCACTGGATAGTTTAACAGGGACAATCAGTTAGCGTGCTGTTTGTTGAGAGATTGTACAAAAGCGGAAGGAGAAACATGATGGCCACATTTATCCCAACAACTGTCGACTTTCAAATAGAGCTGGAGCAGATTTTTAAGACTGTCCAGGACCTGGAGCTGAGCAAAGTGGATGTCAAATCCGGCGATTTGCACCGCACCGTGGGCGGTTACCCGTCCAACAACCACCGCATGCCAATCTGCTGCTAGGTGACGCGGTCCGCCATGCAGGCCGGCGACCAGATCCTGGCTGCCCCACCCAAGGGAAACGGGGCGACGCTGGTGATACGTTATCGCTTGCCAAGAAGATAGTTTGACGATTGCAAAGCAATATCTTCAAAATCAAGAATAGGGAGAAAAAACATGGAAACGATGAAGATAGAATGTCCAAAATGTGGCGCTACATTTGACCTGACCCAGGTAGTTCAGGATGACCTGATCCGAAAGTTGCAGGAACAGGCGTTAGAGAAGGCCAATGACACGTTGTCGCTCGAGATGGAAGATATCCGCCAGCAGCTTGCTGAGAAGACCAAGGAATTATCAGAGGCTCGCGGGTTAGAGCTGGAGTTACGCCGGCAGAAACGTGAGCTGGACGCCAGATTGGAAAACCTGGAATTGGAGGTTGAACGGCGCTTGGAAGATGAGCGCAGGCAGATCGTCAAAGAGGTAAGGGAAAAGGCAGAAGAGGAATCCCGGTTGAAAATCCGGGAATATCAGAAGCAATTGAGCGACCTTCAGGAAGAACTCGAATCGGCCAAGCGCAAAGCAGAGCAGGGCTCACAGCAAACACAAGGCGAGGCAGCCGAGCTAGACCTGGAGACTATTTTGAAATACAGCTTCCCTTACGATGAGATCGAGCCGGTGGGGAAGGGTATCAGAGGTGCGGATATCCATCAGCGCGTCCGCACACCCAATGGGCAATTCTGCGGCATTATCATCTGGGAATCGAAGAACGCCAAAAACTGGAATGACCGGTGGATCTCAAAGCTAAAAGAAGACCAGTTGGCGGCGAAAGCAGATGTGGCCGTGATTGTTTCAACGGTGCTGCCCGGTGACGTTTCTCATTTTGCATGCGTGGATGGCACGTGGGTCTCTGGATTTCCTTACGCGATCGGGCTGGCTACTGTTTTACGCGAGACTCTAATCAGGGTCGCTCGCGCACATCGATCGTTGGAGGGTAAGGACGAAAAAATTGAATTGCTTTATCGCTACCTGTCTGGTTCTGAATTCAAGCAACGTGTCGAAATGATTGTTGAGACCTTCGTCACCATGAAGAATGAATTGGATAGTGAAAAACGCGCAATAACCAAGGCGTGGGGTCAGCGAGAAAAAAGCATCGAAAAAGTGATCAGCAATGTCGCAGGCATGTATGGCGATCTTCAAGGCATCGTTGGGGCTGCGCTGCCGACAATCGAGACATTGGAGTTGCCTGAGCCAGCGTAGGTGTTCAGTAAGTTGTATTCTTAACCATCGTCCCGTACATTATCCGAGCTTTTTTCTCTCGGCTTTCGCACCTTACCTTCCAAAAAACCACAACCATTTCCGCCGGCACCTGGATCAATTATAGCCCGGTGCTCGCCTCCGTCAAGAGCGGCTTCGCTGGACGCCCTTGACTGTGGCTGCGCTCCGGGCTGAGCCTCAGGCGTCGCCGGCGGGGAAAGAACAGGCCGGGAGTGCTCCAGCACATATTGCTCCAGCCGCTCGATAGGCCGTTTGCCCAGGTTGCGGTAACCCTGGTGCGGCCGGGCGTAGGTGGCGTTATCCCGCACATTGGCGTAATCCCCTTCGCCCAGCTTTTTCAGGTAAACGTCGGGCTTTGTCCAGGGCGTGCGGCCTGGCGCTTCGGGGATCACGCGGTCATAAGGGACTGCGGAGTGTTGCATGGCGCTCCTTTACAGGCAGTTTCGGTCACTCATCTGGAAAAAGCTTTTTCTGCTTCGATGGTGTCATGGGCAAAATCGCGGGTTGCTTCATACTGGCGGCAACTTGCTGGTAAAAATCTCGATCTTTCAGCGCCTTTTCCAGCAAACCCTGCTGCTGAAGTGAGACGAATAAGGCTGCCGAGCGCGCTTGGCAGTTGATCGATTTCTTGGGGTTATATTCAATATCCGAAAACCCTTTGTATTGGGTGATTTTTTCTGCAAGGTTCGGGTTGCTCCACAAGGCAAAGAGATACAGGCGATTATAGAACGCATTGACGGGCCGGATTGGATAGTCCTGCCCAAAATAATTGAACCCTACCACCTCGCCGGAATTGCGCAACCGTTCGTCGGTCTTGGCCTCCCGGCTGGTGACAAAGTAGAGCTCGGTGTATGGCCCGCCATTCTGAAAAACTTTGCTGCCCTGAAAGGCGCACTCCACGGAAATTTGCTGGCCCTGAGGCGTTTTTAGCTTCAGGTTGAACGAGCTCAATGCAATCCCGAGCGGATCCAGAGACTTCGATGAGATTTCCAGCACCGGCGAGATGCCCCCGGCTTTGGCGGCTTGGTGCAGCGATTCAATAGATTTCTGTTTCTGCAATAAGGCAAACCCCGCAAACCACTCAAACTCCAGCTCTTGCTCGCTAACGTAGGGAGTACCGCTACTAACGGGTACAAAGATCGGGCGTTTTGCTTTGGCCATTTCACAAGCTCCATTTCATAATCAAAACTATTCATATACGGGCTGTTGTTTCCAGAAACTCCAATCCTTACGCGGGCTGAAATAGGCTTCTTCTACAACCGTCGGAATCCTGTTAGATCTTGCATGCTGATTGCGCCAGCGGATTAATGAATCCATCGTCTGGAAACAAACACTCCGGAAGTAGCTCAGCGGGATGGGATTGAACGCCAGAACCTCCGCCTGTGGATTGGTTGGGAACCAATCGGGAATATTCAGCTGCTGGCGAGGCGTCGATAGATCGCTGAACATATCTTCCAGTGCGCCGAAGCGTTTCCGCTCCTCTAATGGCAGATGCCGGACGGAGTTCGACGCCGCATTTTCATAGCAGAAAGCGCAGTCCATTTCCCATAAGATCGAAGCATCCAGCAACAGGACAACCCATTCTGTTCCTGGATTGATCTGCCGGTAGCGATAGAACATCCTGTAATTTGGAAAACTGATGCTTAGGCAGCTGGCAGCATAACATCCGTCCATCCTCAGATCGTCGTTAAATTTCGGCCTTTGCTCAAGTTCAAGCATCTCCAGCTTACTGCGGGTCAGCAATCCATGCTGCAGAATGCTGCTTAAATTTTCTACTCGAGTGAAATGGGCCAACGTCGATATTCCACGCATATGACAGAAGTTCTTGATGCTCTCACTTCGAACAGCATTTTGGGCTTCTCGTTGCGCGGCAGCGATTCGGGCGGCTTCTTGTGCAATCCTCTGTCGCTCTTCGGCCCTCTTGCATTCTTCTTCCGCAGCTTTAAGGATCGCCTGGCGTTCCAGCTCCCGTACCCTGGCTGCCTCCTCTTCTCGACGCTGGCGTTCCAGCTCCCGTACCCTGGCTGCCTCCTCTTCTCGACGCAGGCGTTCCGCCTCGATTTGCCGCCGCTTTTCCTCCTCCAATCGCCTCTGTTGAGCTTTGATCTCATTCGCCCGATCGATTTGCTTTTGACGTTCTTGTGCCCACTCGTTATGGAGCTCTTTACCCACCAGGAGAGGGGTTAGCTTTTCCAGCCATGAGGGCTGAGGGTTATCGATATCTTTCCAATGTTTCTGGAAATGATCGACCAATTCCTGGCGAGCGTCGTTGGGAATCTCTGTTGCTTCCAGCCACAATTCGCCAACTTCATCTCCCTTCGAGCCAGGCTGCAATAGATACCAAAACTCGACATCATTGAAAAGCCCAAGATCGAGCTTATAGGCCAGATCAGGAAATTTTTTCTTTACTCGTTTGATATGAAAAAAGACATCATTTTCTCTGCTGTATGATTTTTTAAAGGTGCGGGTGACAAATCCAAAACCTCGCTGGTAGTTGTAATCCCGGACGTTGCCAAACTCGATGTTCATTGGATCCCCTTCCTAGTCCTTGAATTGCAGCAATGTAGTCTCTGTCCAGATCAAATCGTCGCGGTAGGTGTGTGGAAGTCTCGAATGATCTGTTATTCAACTGATCGATACTTCAAACGCCTGGCTGGTGTCGTTGCCAAAGATGTCGATGACTTTCACCAGGATGCGATACGTGCCCGCCTCGGAGTATTCGTGCGGCTCGGATTTCAGCTTGAGCGCCCGGTCGCGGCGGGTGCGATAGGATGTCCACTGGTTGAGGAAGGTGTCGTTCTGGAAATCCCAATCAATCGCCCAATAATCCACGTAATCCGACCACTTCTTGATTTTCTGGCGCACCGCCTGGACCATCCTCTCCATCTCCTGGGGGGTGGGCAGATCCTCCCCCAACCCCTTCAGCCCCTTGCCGTACAGGCGGACCGTATCTGCACCGACGAATGAAGCAATGTTGGTCGAAACGCTCTTCTTCTCCAGGTGTTCCAGGAACCCGCCCAGGGTTGACCAGGAGATATCATAGCGGATATCGCCCTGCAAGGCGATCACCTCCTGGCGCATTTCTTCGGTCAGCGGGACTTCGGACCAGGCCTCGCCGAACACCTCCAGGGTCACCCCTTGCAGGATATCGCTCATGGAGCGGCCATCGTAGAGCAAAGAGATCGGCGCCCAGCTCATCGGGTTGATAAAGCCTGGCGCCACCGAAAGCCCCTCGGCGTTGATGATGCGGGCGCCCGGGGCGGTGGTGTGTTCGGAGCGGTCTTCGCGCCGGGTGACGGCGCCGGTCTGCTGCCCCTGGAGGATCCCATCGCCCGCGAAAGGCTCGCTGCCGCTGCCGTTAAGGGTTGGCTTGTCTGGGGTCATGGGGCCTCCGGTGCAAAAAAGATCACACTTTGTGCAGGCTCATCAGGTCGATGTTTTGCAAGAGCAACTGATCGGAGCCGTACTTGCTGCGGTTTTTATCCTGAAAGCGCTGATAGGCCAGCTCAATGAGCTGATCGACCAGGCCTTCCGGCGACAGGCTGCCGCCCGGGTTGGCCTCGTGCTGCCAGAGATAATAGGCAATCGAGCCGGGCAGGGTGTTAATCTCGTTGATATACACCTCACCGGAGTCTTGATCCAGCAGGATATCCACCCGGATCACCCCGGAAGCGTCCACAGCGTGGAAGGCCTGCACCGCCAATTGCTGGATGCGGGCGGTCAGCTCGGCGGAGATCGGGGCCGGGATGATGCGCTTGGCGCCCTCCATGCCGCGCCCGCTCTGGCCGTGCAAGTATTTATCCTCGTATGAGAGCAGGTCTGCCCGTGAGATGGGCTGCTCGCACACCGATGGGCGCGGGGTGTGTTGGGGCAAGGCGGCGCCGGAATTGCCCAGCACGGAGCAATTCACCTCCAGGCGATTTTGGACGAACCGCTCGACGATGATCTTGGAATCATAGTGGCTGGCGACGCTGATGTTGAACTTTAATTCATCCCGGTTGTTGGCCTTCACCACCCCAATGCTGGAGCCCAGGCGGGCCGGCTTGATGATCAGCGGGTAAGGGATTTGAGCCTCGATCCTGGCGACCACTGCGTCTTCCGTCTGCTCCCATTCCGCGCGGTGCAGCCAGACATAATCCAGCACCGGCAGGCCATGGCCGCTCAAGACCACCTTGGTCAGCACCTTATCGATGCTGATCGAAGAAGCCAGCACACCCGAGCCGGTGTAAGGCAGGTTGGCCAGCTCCAGCAGGCCCTGGATGGTGCCGTCTTCGCCATGCAGGCCGTGGATGGCCGGGAAGACCACATCCAGCTCGAGCTTCTTGGGCTTGTTGAACACCCCTTTGGGGTAGGGATTCAGGATCGCCCCCAGGCCGGTATCTGGGGTGATGACCACCTGGCTCAGCTCGGGGTCTTTAGGATCGAACTTTTTGAAGCTTTCCAGGTGGGTCAGTTTTGCGCCGGTCAACCAGGCGCCGTCTTTGGTGATATAGATGGGGATGGCCTCGTGGCGCCCGGCCAGGAAACCGATCACCTGCAGCCCGGTGACAATGGACACTTCGTGCTCGGTGTTCCGGCTGCCAAAAATTACGCCAACTCGAGAAGGTGACATGGGTTAACTCCTCATTTCAGATAGATCGCCGGCAGGTCATTTTCAAAAAGGACCACATCGCCTGGGCGGGCCAGCTCGGCCAGCTTGAGATTGGCTTCTTTCAAGGTGGCATAGGCGTAAACGCCAGGCATGCAATCCTCGCCGCTGCCCAGGCTGGCGCAGCCATCCAGGAACCCCTGGCGAATGGGCTGCGTGCGCTCTTGCGGGCCGATCAGGAAAATCGCGTCGCACACAGAGGCGGCCGCCCGGCCCAGGTTGTAATTCTCTTGCTCTTCGATCTCGCCCAGCTCCACAAAGCCCGGCGTGACCAGGAATCTGCGCCGGCCGTTGAAGGCGGCCAGCACTTCCAGGGCGATTTTTGCCCCAACCGGGTTGGAATTGTAAGCGTCATCGATGTAAACAATCTTATTCGCGGCCCGCACTGGCTGTAAGCGGTGCTCGAATGGCGGCATGATGGCCAGCAGTGGGATCATGTCTTTGTATGCCAGCCGGTAGGCCGCTGGGGTCAGCGCCGAGGCCGCCAGCATGGCCGCCAGGGCGTTAGAGACATTGTGGCGCCCAAGCAGGCGCATGCGCACCGGGGGCAGGCTGCCTGCCGACTGACCGGGGGCCTGGGGGTGGATGTTGAAACGCGTGCCTTCGCCGTCGATCTGGATGTCATCCGCCCACAGGTCCGGCTGGCTCTCAGGGCGGCCCTGCTCGGGCGCGGCCTGCCGCACCGAATAGCGCAGCACAGTGCGCACCGCGGCGGGGGCGGTCCCCGCGGCGCTGCCGCCTGCGGCGGTGGCTTCGGCGAGGGCCAGCAGGCGCGGGTCATCCGCGTTGAAGATGGCCACCCCATCGGCGGGCAGGGCCGCGATCAGCTCATATTTGGCCCGGGCGACGTTTTCCAGCGTCTTGAACCGCTCCAGGTGCATCGGGCCGATGGCGGTCAGGATGCCCACCCTGGGTCGCACCAGCTGGCAGATGCGGGCAATTTCGCCCGGCTTGTAGGCGCCCATCTCGACGATGAAAATTTTATGCCGGGGCTTCAATTCTTCGCGGATCACCTTGCACACACCCATCAGGGTGTTGTAGCTGCGCGGCGTTTTCAAGACCTCGTGCCGGGAAGAAAGGATGTGGGCCAGGATTTCCTTGGTGCTCGTTTTGCCATAGCTGCCTGTGATGCCGATCACCAGCGGGTCAATGGCGCGGATGACCCGCCGGGCGGAAACCAGGTAATATTGGCGCAGCGCTTCCTCCACCGGAAACAGGAGCAGGTTGGCCAGGATCAGGTTGCAGAACATGAAGAAATCGATCACCAGCAGCCCAAGCAGCAGGAGCGCCAGGGCCGCCCAGGGGTGGAGCCGGCCGGTCCCGACCGGACCCAGGAGCAAGGCATACAGCAGCGCCGCTTCGCCGATCAAGAGCAGCGCGCCGGCCATGAGCAGCCGCCTGGCTCGGGCGGTGTAAACCGGCCCGGAGGTGGAAAGTTTGGCGCTGGAACGAAAGCCCGCCAGGGCCAACAGCCCGCTCAGGCGCGGCCAGTTTTGGGCTGCCATCTGTTGGAGCGACCAGTGGAAGAAACGCCGGTTGTCGTATTCATGCTGCTGGAAATATTTCATCAGCAGCAGGTAATGCCAGGCGGCCAGCGCCAGCCAGGCCAGGATGCCAGCCAGGGCGGCGTAAAAACCGGGGGTTGTGAACACGGCGGCCAAAGGCTTCATCCTGCGCCTGGTTCAGGCCGGGTCAATCCCAGAAAGGGAAACAGCGCCTGGCCAAACTCGGCCGGTTTTTCCAGAAACGGGAAATGCCCCGCTTTGGGGATCACCGCCAGGCGCGAGCCGGGGATCAGCCGGTGCATCTGGTGGGCGTCGGCAAGCGGCGTCTCGGGATCCAATTCGCCCCAGATGATCAGGGTTGGGCATTGGATCCTGGGCAGGTGATCGCGCAGATCCTCGTTGACCACTTTCACGAAGGTCTGGCGCATTGCCCCGGCCTGGCGGTAATCCCGGGAGCCTTGCCGCTCAGCCAGGCGCGAAACGGCGTTATCCGGCAGGACCCTGGCGGCCAGGCTGCCCAGCCGGCGGGATGTTTTGGCCAGGCCAACTTTGAAGTAGTAGGCTGGGGTGCGCCGCGGGCGGATGCCGGCGCTGTCCACCAGCACCAGCCGGCGGACAAGCTCTGGTTGCTGAGCCGCCAGCTTGATGGCAACGCGCCCGCCGAAGGAATGGCCCAGCAGGTCCACCGCAGGCAGCGAGACGGCCTGCAAGAAGTGGGCGACAAAGCGCGCGTACTGGCCCACATCCCAGGCGCTGGCGGGCCGTTCGCTGAAACCGAAACCGGGGAAGTCCAGGGCATAGGCGCGGCAGCCCGGCCCCTCACTCGAAATGGATGGTGTGGCCAAAACCCGTTGGCTGGCCTCCAGCATGATGGACCGCAGGCTGCTGCTATCTGTCCCCCAACCGTGCAACAAAAGCAGGGGGGCTCCCTCACCGAGAGCTTCATAGTAAATCTTCAAATCATCGACATGCAGGATCATGATCGCACTCACCGGGCCATGATCCGTCCCCAAAAGATCGCCGGCCGCCCGGCTTTCGGGGCAGCGTTGGCCGCCCAGCCAGGGCAAACTCAAACCGGCGCCGGTCAAGATCTTTGTGGACTGGTTCAGGCATCTGATGATAATCGGAGCGAAGACATTTGGCAAGATGTGAGCCAAAGTGAATTGCATGGCCGAAACGGCTCCAACCCCGCCGGAATACACCCAGCCCTGAATGGTATAATCACGTTAACAGACCTTCAGCATCCAGGGTACACCGGATTACAGGGAGAATTTGCCTGACATGAAGCTACATGAGTATCAATCCAAACAAATATTTGCCAAGTATGGCATCCCGATCCCCAGAGGACGGGTGGCGGCTACCGCAGACGAAGCGAAACAAATTGCGAAGGAATTGGGTAGCCGCGTTGTGATTAAATCGCAGGTGTTGGTCGGGGGACGGGGCAAGGCTGGCGGCATCCGCCTGGCCAAAACGCCCGACGAGGCGGCGGAGCTGGCCGGGCAGATCCTGGCCATGGAGATCAAGGGCCTGCCGGTGCGCAAAGTTCTGGTGGACGAGGCCGCGGATATTGAGACGGAGATTTACCTGGGCATCACGAACGACCGGGCGGCTCGCAAGCCGGTGATCATGGCCTCGTCGGCCGGCGGCGTGGAGATCGAAGAAGTGGCTCGCCAGACCCCCGAAAAGATCATCAAGGTCCATGTGGACCCCCTGCTGGGGCTGCGCGATTACCAGGCGCGCGACATCGCCGCCGGCATCGACCTGCCACGCGAGCACTGGCGCCAGTTCGGTCAGATTGCCCACGGCCTGTGGCAGGCCTATGTCGATTGCGACGCCACCCTGGCGGAAATTAACCCGCTGGTGATCACCGGCGGGAACAAGTTGCTGGCGGTGGACGGCAAGATGCTGATCGACGACAACGCCCTGTACCGCCAGCAGGCCCTGTCCGAGATGCGCGACCTGGATGTGGAAGCGCCTTCGGAGATCGAGGCCCGGCGTTACGGATTGTCCTTCATCAAGCTCGATGGCAACATTGGCTGCATGGTCAACGGGGCCGGCCTGGCGATGACCACCATGGATATCATCAAGCTGTTTGGCGGCTCGCCGGCCAATTTCCTGGATATCGGTGGCGGGGCCAGCTCGGAGAAGGTGGCTGCTGCCCTGCGCATTATCCTGACCGACCCGAATGTCAAGGCGGTCATGTACAATATTTTTGGCGGCATCACCCGGGGAGATGAAGTGGCGCGGGGCATCCTGGCTGCCTTGGCGGAGGTGAAAACCGATGTGCCCATGGTCATCCGCCTGGTGGGAACAAACGCCGAAGAAGGCCGGCGCATGCTGGCCGATGCCGACATGATCACTGCAGAAACCCTGGCCGACGCTGCTCAAAAGGCTGTTGCGGTCGCCACCGGAGGCTGAGCCATGAGCATCTTGGTTAACAAAAACACGCGCCTGCTGGTGCAGGGCATCACGGGCAATGAAGGCCTGTTCCACACAGAGCAGATGTTTGATTACGGCACCAATGTGGTGGCCGGGGTGACCCCGGGCAAGGGCGGCGAGTGGGTTCTGGACAAGATCCCGGTGTTTGATTCTGTCCGCCTGGCGGTGGAAGCCACCGGCGCAAACGCCAGCGTGATCTTTGTGCCGGCCCGCTTTGCAGCTGATGCGATGTTCGAGGCGGCCGATGCTGGCCTGCCGCTGATCGTCTGCATCACCGAGGGCGTGCCGGTGCAGGATATGATGCGGGTGCGCAATTACCTGGATCAGAAAGAGGTGCGGCTGGTGGGGCCGAACTGCCCCGGCCTGCTGACGCCAGGCGAATGCAAGGTGGGGATTATCCCTGGCAACATCTCAATCCCCGGGCGGGTGGGGGTGGTTTCCCGCTCTGGCACGCTGACTTACGAGGTGCTGTATGCCCTCAAGCTGGCGGGCATGGGGGTGAGCACCTGCGTGGGTATTGGCGGCGATCCGATCAACGGCACCAACTTCATCGACTGCCTGCGCATGTTCAACCAGGACCCGCAGACCGAAAAGGTGGTGATGATTGGCGAGATTGGCGGCACCGACGAGGAAAAAGCGGCGGAGTTCATCCAGGATCACATGACCAAGCCCGTGGTGAGCTTTATTGCCGGGCAGACTGCGCCGCCCGGCAAGCGGATGGGCCACGCCGGGGCGATCATTGAGGGAGGCTCGGGGACGGCTGAGGAAAAGATCAAGGCTTTGCAGCATGCCGGGGTGCGCGTTGCGCGCCATCCTGAGGAAATCCCTGACCTGCTGAAGTGAAGATTAAGACAACAGGGTTGTGGGGCGGCGCGAGCCGCTCCACAACCCTGTTGACATATCATGATTGAAAGCAGTTTGGGCGTCTGCTAAGCTTTGTGAGCGTCCAGGTAAGCCACGGCTTCGCCGACGGTGGTGATCTTCTGAGCGTCCTCGTCGGAGATTTCGCCGCCAAACTTGTCTTCAAAGGCCATGATCAGCTCGACCAGGTCCAGCGAATCGGCTTCCAGGTCCTCACGAAAACGCGCTTCCATTGTGACCTTATCCGCATCCACGTTAAGCAATTCCACGATCACATCTTTGACTTCGGAAAAGGTGTCTGCCATTGAGAGTTCCTCCTGAATCAGTGTATTATCCATCCTGGTGTAAGCGGGGCAATTCGAGCCAATTGTAACCCGGTCGCCAGTCTTGTCAAGTGATAATGTTAATTTGTTGCAACCTGGACAGCCCTGAATCGGACTGGTAAGATAACCACATCACAAGGAACACCAATTAATGACAGAAGTTACGCCGATCAGCTCAAGAAAGTCCGATCACATCCGGATCAACCTGGAAGAGGATGTGCGCTCCGGCCTGACCACAGGGCTGGAGCGTTATCGCTTTGTCCATCGCGCCCTTCCAGAGCTGGATCTGGAGCGCATCGATCTGAGCCAGGAGTTGTTTGGGCGCAAGCTGCGATCGCCGGTGCTGATTTCTTCGATGACGGGCGGCACCGACGAGGCAGCCGAGATTAACCGCAGGCTGGCCGGCGCAGCCCAGCAGACCGGCATCGCCATGGGGCTGGGCTCGCAGCGCGCCGCCCTGGAGCACCCGGAGCTGGCCTACAGCTTTCAGGTGCGCCGCTATGCGCCAGATGTGCTCTTGCTGGCCAATTTGGGAGCAATCCAGCTTAACTATGGCTATGGCGTGGAAGAATGCCGGCGCGCGGTGGAGATGATCGAAGCCGATGCCCTGATCCTGCACCTGAACGCCCTGCAAGAGGCGGTGCAGCCAGAGGGAGACACGCGTTGGGCGGGGCTGCTGGGCAAGATCGATGCGGTGTGCCGGGCGCTGCCTGTGCCGGTGATCGCCAAGGAGGTGGGCTGGGGCTTCTCGGCCCAGGATGCCCGCCGGTTGGCGGATGCCGGGGTGACGGCCATCGATGTGGCCGGGGCGGGAGGCACTTCCTGGTCTCAGGTGGAGATGCACCGCGCCAGGACGGAAAGCCAACGGCGCCTGGCGGCGGCTTTTGTCGATTGGGGCATCCCAACCGCCCAGGCGATCCTGAATGTCTGCACCGCGGCCCCCGAGCTGCTTGTGTTTGCCTCGGGCGGGCTGCGCTCGGGCGTGGATATCGCCAAGTGCATCGCTCTGGGGGCCCGCTTGGGAGGCATGGCGGGGCCTTTCTTGAAGGCGGCAGATCGCTCGATGGAGGACACGGTCCAGGCAATCGAAGATCTGAGCCGTGAAATCCGGGTTTGCATGTTCATGGCCGGGGCAGGCAGCCTGCAGGCGTTGAGCGAGGTGGAATTGACCACCGAAACACCGGGC
Organism: uncultured Anaerolinea sp.; assembly: GCA_964503625.1. Taxonomy (GTDB): domain Bacteria; phylum Chloroflexota; class Anaerolineae; order Anaerolineales; family UBA4823; genus RBG-16-57-11. The sequence goes on along the minus strand of CAZDAU010000009.1, from coordinate 23,565 downwards.
AATTGATTGCCCGGTTTGACCGATGCCGCCGGGCAACTTTGCCGGCGGAACGGTTGAGCCAACTTTGGAGTGCAGATTATGGTGATCGAACCCCTGTTCCTGGCCATCGAAGAAGAACTGCAGCAGGTCGTCCAACGGGCCCGGCAGCCTGGCCTGGAGGAGATGCACTACATGCTGGCCTATCACATGGGCTGGGAGGGGCAGGGGGCTGGCCCGGAGGCGCGTGGCAAGCGCATCCGGCCCCTGCTGGTGTTGCTCTGCTCGGCCGCGGCCGGCGGCGAGTGGCAGCGGGCTTTGCCGGCTGCCGCTGCGGTGGAGCTGGTGCACAATTTCTCCCTCGTTCATGACGACATCCAGGATCGAAGCCCATTGCGGCGCGGCAGGGCAACCTTGTGGACCCAATGGGGGGTGGCCCAGGCGATCAATGCAGGCGACACCCTTTTTACCCTGGGGCAGATGGCTTTGCTGCGCCTGGGAGAGACGGTTTCGCCAGAAATTGCCCTGCGCTCGGCGGATTTATTGCAGCAGACCTGCCTGGCGTTGACCCAGGGACAGTACCTGGATTTGAGCTACGAAGCCCGCGGCGACCTGAGCCTGGAGGCTTACTGGCCGATGGTCAGCGGCAAGACGGCTGCGCTGCTGTCGGCCTGCACACAGCTGGGCGCCCTGGCAGCCCGGGCCAGCGACTCGGTGTGCCAGGCCTATGGCCGGTTTGGCCGCCTGTTGGGGCTGGCTTTTCAGGCTCTGGATGACTTGCTGGGCATCTGGGGCAACGCCGCCCTGACTGGCAAATCCACCGAGAGCGATCTGCTGGCGGGCAAGAAGTCGCTGCCGGTGCTGTACGGGCTGAGCCTGGGCGGGCCTTTTGCCAGGCGCTGGGCGCAGGGTCCGGTAGACGCGACGGAGGTGCCCGCGCTGGCGGCGCAGCTTGAAGCGGAGGGCGGACGCGCTTACACCCAGGAGCAAGCCAATAAGCTGACCGACCTGGCACTGGCGGCGTTGGAGGATGCGGCTCCGCAGGGGGAGGCGGGGGATGCCCTGGAGGGGTTGGCCAGGAAGCTGCTGCAGAGGGACGCCTGAGTGTGATCCGTTAGATAAATTCTACAAACACCTGGTTTCCAAGCAGCCTGGCTTCATGCGTCAGGCGCAGGCTGTTCCCTTCCGTTTCATTTTCCGCCCATTCCAAAAGACCTAACCCCAGCAATCGTTCAATTTGCGGGCCAAAGACCTGCTCCAGGCTCTGGCCAAAACGGGCTGCAAAGCGTCGGGCAGACACGCCCTCCTGAACCAGCCTCAAGCCCATCATCATGGTCTCGCCAATCTCGGCAGCCCGGTCGACCACCTGGGCGGTTTGCGTGGCGGGGGTGGCGGGGAACTGAAGGAGGGCGGCGTTTGGCATCGCGCCAAGCGCGTCGCCGGGCGGTTGCCCATTCGACGCTTCGCCCACGCCGAGGCGGTCGATGTAGGCGCGGGGGGAGAGCACATTGACGGTGCGCGTGCCGCTGGCAAAGCCATGAGCGCCGGCGCCAAAGCCCAGGTAGGGCAGGTTGCGCCAGTATTGCAGGTTGTGGCGGCAGACCAGGGGCTGCCCGGCTGCGGGCGTGCGGGCCCAATTGGAGATCTCGTACTGCGTGTAGTTGTGATAATCCAGGCGCTGGGAGGCCCATTCGTACATTTCGGCGGCCGTATCCGGGTCGGGGGAGGAGAGCAAGCCCCGCCCTGCCCAGCGCCCAAAGGGCGTGCCATGTTCCAGGCTCAGGGCGTACAGCGAGAAGTGCTCTGGTTGCAGGCCCAGCGCCAGGTCCATCGTGCGCTGCCAGCTCTCCAGCGCCTGTTCGGGCAGACCGAAGATGAGATCCAGGTTGAGATTGTCGAAGCCGGCTTTTCGGGCCCAGGTCACTGAGCGGATCACATCGGTGTAGTCGTGGCCCCGCTCCAGCAGGCGCAGCTCGCCGGGGTGGGCCGATTGAACCCCCAGGCTAAGGCGGTTCACGCCCAGGCTTTGCAAGGCGTGCAGGCGCTCCAGCGAGAGCGTGCCCGGGTTTGCTTCCAGGGTTATTTCAACCGAGGGCTGCAGAGCAAAGGAGCAGTCAGCCGCTTGCAGGATGCGCTCCACCTGAGACGGCGGCAGCAGCGACGGCGTGCCTCCGCCAAAGAATATCGTATGCACGTCCAACCGGCCAGGGGCGTGCGCTGCCGCCCATTCGATCTCGGCGCACAGTGCGGTGATGTAATCGGGGATCAGGCTTTCCAGGCCGGCGTAGGTGTTGAAATCACAGTAGCCGCAGCGATGGGCGCAGAAAGGAATGTGCAGATACAGGCTGTGTTGCATGTGCAGGTTAGTATACCACCGGTGGTTCACTCCCAGGCGGCCTGGCCTTCCATCCTCATCCGCCTTATTGCCGGGGAGTTTTCCCCGGGGAGGCTGTGCCGGGCAAGCTCAAAAGGGGTAAATTCGCTGGTATAATGCGGGACGTATGAGTCCCGAAACCAATACTTCACCAACCAAACTTTGCCCAACCTGCGGAACGCGGGTTGGTGTTGACGCAATCCGCTGCCTGGTGTGCGGCACCGATCTTTCTGGGGTCGGGCGCGAAACCACTTCCCGCACCGGGAAATCCAGGCCGGTGGTTCAGGGCAGCCGCATGCCTGAGATCACCCTCAGCCTGCCGGTTGTGATTGGCTTGTTGGTTATATTTCTGTCCATTGGGGCGGTGGTGGTTTACCTGGCGTTGAACCGCACCACGGCGACCGCCCAGGCGCCCACCGAGACCCCAACCCCGGCAGTGACCGACACGCCCACCCTGACCCCCACACCGGTCACCCCCACCATGACCTGGACGCCGGAACCCAGCCCAACGCCTTTTGAATACACCGTAAAGCTGGGGGATACCTGCGGCTCTATCGCCTTTGCTTTCAAGGTTTCGATCCAGAGCATTGTGCTGCTGAACAACCTGCCCGCCGATTGCAGCACGCTGTACGAAGCGCAGCGGCTGCTGATCCCGCAGCCAACGCCCACCGCCACCCCACAGCCCACCGCCACGCTCAACCCGGCGGAGGCCACTGAAGCGGCCTGCCAGAAACTGGACTACACCGTGCAGGAAAACGACACCCTGAGCGGCATCTCCCTGAACTACAACGTTCCGGCGGAGGCGATTCGCGAGTACAACGGCCTGGTCAACGATGTGGTGCGGTTTGGCCAGGTGCTGGTTATTCCGCTGTGTCGCCGGAATGCGACGCCTGGTCCCAGCCCCACGCCCACCCTGCCGCCGCCTTACCCGCCGGTGAACCTGTTGCTGCCGCCAGATGGGGCTTCGTTCAGCGCGCTGGATGACGTGATCACGTTGCAGTGGGCCTCGGTAGGAGCCTTGCGCAGCAACGAGTCCTATGCGATCACCATTGAAGACGTCACCCAAGGAGAAGGTCGCAAGCTGGTGAACTATGTCAACGATACAAAGTTCATCGTGCCAGAAGACTTTTTACCCAACGACCGGGTTCCCCATGTGATCCGCTGGTGGGTGGTAACCGTGCGCCAGATCGGCACCGACACAGATGGCAACCCAATCTGGGATCCGGCCGGGGCGGTGAGCGCGCCGCGCGTCTTCACCTGGTTCAGCCAGGCGGGCGGCGTCACGCCGACGCCATAAGGCAGCAACATCCATCGAGTCGCTAGTCGCCTCTCCCTATTGCGGCCATCAAGTCCGCCAGGATGGAGTCTCTGAGTTGCTCAGGTATCGGCCTGAGGATATCTTTAACGATGCGCCAGGTGTCATCGGCCATTCTTTCTGAGAATTCAGCGGTTGCCATTAACTGGTCAAACAGCAAGTAAAGCAGCTCTTCGGTGAATTTTGTTTGGACATTATCTTGTGAAATCACCAGATCTTTCTCCTGTGAATTGACACAGAGAAAGATATGGAGATACCCAAGCTCAGGTTCGGACCAAAGGTAGTACAACAAATGCGGCACTTGCTTGTAAAGCTTGAGCCAAAACTCCTTCACCTGAGGCAGCAGATAGGTTATCCCTTGAGATTCATAGTCGGGAAAAGTAATCGTCAAGGAATTTTGCAATTTTCTGACATGGGTTGGGTCCTTCTCTAATTCACCCAAAATTCGCTCTACTTGAGACGTGTCGATTCGTTCAACATAATCGGAAGGTATCTCGAGATTGCGGATCATGTCAATTTCCAAACTGGTAAATTAATTGATCGAGTTCAACAGGCCGTGTCCCGTTTTCTTCAATCAAAGTGAAGGTAATAAAACCTGTTTGAGGCTGCTGCTGTTGATTCTCAAGTTTCATCATCCTTTCTTCATGCTGAAGCTCTAACTTGGTCATCTGTTTTTGATGCTCTAATTCCATTTTTCTTATGTTTTCTCGATGTTCCATCCAGCGTTTCACGATTTCTACAAATCCCGTTACAACCACTGGACCGCCAAGCGCTACGATAAGAGAAATGAGAATTGGTTCCCGCAATTCGCCGGGTGCAGTTGAAGAAATCTCCTGTAGCTCAATATCGCTTGCTTCTTGGTATAAAAATTGCCGCAGATCTTCCAGGTCATCAGGCGAAGCTTGTATTTGGATTTCCATCGTCTACCTCCTGTGCCTATCTTGAAATTCTTTCTAAAGTCCTGTTCTCAAAATTAATCTTGTGAAGAGTAACTGATTGAAACCAGCCAGGAAACTGGCAGTTTTCAGGAATGTCGGGTATCTTCATCCACCGACGACATAAGTTTGTTTGATGAACTGGGCAGTTTACATGCTGACAGTTATGGGGAACGCTTTCGCAATAATCTGGGATCATAGAAAACACCAGATTCTTTTTCTCCATCAAATCAGGAAAATAATCTGCATAGGTTAAGGTTGGAAGAAACGGTAACGCTTTGTTTTTAAATTCTGACCCAATGACCAGAAAGGCATCACTGGTGGATAGGGATGGGTGGTGTAAGCGATACACAGTTATAGGCGGCCAGTAAGATTGCAGATCTTGTGACTTAAGGATTCCTTCCCGATCAAAATGGCGGTAGGGATGAAAAAACCAGTCGGGATAGGATGAATTCTTGGCTTGAAATTCCCAAACAGAAACCGCTAACAAAAAGAGCGGGTGGCGATTGTTATATTCCAGTAAATGCCCAAATGCAGCGTGGTCAATGTAATAATGATTTCCCTCTTGATAAAGTTGGTACGGATCTGGGCATTCGTGAAGTAAAGAGGGTGAATTCCCAATTCTATCCAGCAGAAAATGATAGAAATCATCTATTCCCAGTTGGGTTGGTAGCTCTACCGATTCGGTCAAAATATCACTGATTAAACTTGCAAAAGCTACCATAGGCGAGCTTGTAGTAAAACAAGCTCTGACTAAAGGTTGAAATGCAATGTAGGCATTTTCAACACCCAGCAAACGCTCTAAAAATTTGAAGGCCATTGTGTAACGACGGCGCTCTTTCAACCACTGTTTGTATCCCTTCCCTGTACCCGCGCCCCCTATTTCGGCCTTGTACTGGAAAATGCTGGCATCTTCTTCAATCAACTGCGTTTCTGATAAGTCGCTTGGGCGTGGCAAACTCGTATTGGCGGGTTCAATCTGGTACTTTCCCAAGGGGTCTATATTGATTCGATACACCTGTGTCCCAGCCTCCAGGACTTCTCTCCAGGCGGCAGGGATGGGTATTTGAAAAGGTAGCGATGAATTTTTATTCTCCCGTAATTCTTTTAGAAAGGTCTCAATCAGGCTAAATCCTCTCAGGCATTGAAGATATAAAGCGGGATAAGTGATTGCCTGAAGGATATGACACCATTCGTGGGTTATAAGCGTTGATTTAAATGCGTCAAGATACCATGCCAGTGTCAGAGGATAAGACTCTCTGGCTAAATCTGATTGATGTCGGTTCTGCGCCGCTTCAATTACTACCCTGTCTGCTCGTTTGTCCTCGGACAGGGAAATATTAAAAAACACAGCTCCGACCGTTATATCTGCATAAGAGATTATCGGTTTCACCAATATTCCCTTTAGCTCTCAGGTTTGCGCACATTACTCAGGGCTGGGCTTAAATTCTGTAAAGGAAAATCTCAGAAGCCCAGAAGATAGGTCTGTTAGCTGGGGGACGATGCGATGAGGGCCTTCAGGAGCAGCGTTGACTTTATTGTATCACCAATTTTAATTTAACCAAAATCGTCTGAATTAAAAGCGATGACCGCGGTTTTTTGATGCCAGAAGGAAATTTTCACCTGCCAATATGCACCACAGAGGGGTAGTCCGAGAAATGGCGCTCCACCGGCTCACCTGCCAGGCCGGAGGCCTGCAGCACCAGCAGGATCATCGCCTGTTGGCTGGTGGTGTTGCGCCACACATGCGGCAGGTGGGCCTCAAAGAGGAGCAGGTCGCCGCTTTCCAGATGATAGATCTTGCCATCGATCAGGTACTCCACCTTTCCATAGATGCAATACACCAGCTCGTGGCCGGTGTGCACCACCTGGCGCACGCCGCTCTCCGAGTGCGGCTCGAGTGTGACTAAATAGGGGTCCATTTCCTGGCGGCTGAGCTTTCCGCCCAGGCCCTCGATGCGAACGCCTTTGCTGACGATTGCCGGGCGTTCTTCGGCCTTGACGTGCAAGACATTTTTGGGCTCGTGATCATCAAAAAAATAGCTCATCTTGACGTTCAAAGCGGTTGCCAGGCTTTGCAGCGTGGAGACGCTGGGCGAGTTTTCGTCCCGTTCGATCAGGCTGATCGCATTGGTGGAAAGGTTGGCGAGCTGGGCCAGCTCTCGCTGTGACAGGCCACGTTCCTCACGGGCGGCGCGCAGTTTGCTTCCTACGGTGTTTTTTTCCATGTATTTGCCTCAATAAAGCGCTCAATTGCCAGGAGATTTTAATCGGTTTCAGTCTTTCCGGCAATTGGTGTTTGGGTTTTCGCTCAATTCCGGCTGCACCAATATTGTGAATTAAATAACAAGTATATTGGTTAAAATAAGTTACAAATTGCTTATAAATACTAATTAACTTGACATACATACAGAATAATGGTATGCTCATTTGGGCATGGATTGTGAGGTGGACGATGGCACAGATTGAAACCTGGAAAAATATTGGCAATAAGATTCGTCACCTTCGCAAAATGAACCAATTGACCATTCGCCAGTTGGCAAAGGGCTGCGATCTTTCTGCAAATGCGATCAGCCTGGTGGAGCGCGGCGAAGTGGCCCCGAGCGTTGCCACGCTTTGCAAGATCGCCCACGCCCTGGGCGTCTCGGCAAGCTCGCTCTTCCAGGAAGTTTGTTCACCCGGTGTGGTTTTAAGCCGGGCGGGGGAGGTCGTTTCCACCGCCGGCGTGGATCGTTTGCTGGGGGAGCTGAGTTGCGCCTCGCCGCGGGCTGTGCGGCCCGCGCTGTTGGACCGGGCCGAGGCAATGGAGAGCGATCCCTACAGGCGATTTCTTGATGGCGTGCGCCAGTCGGTGCTGTGCCTGTCTGGCTGCGTGATCCTTGAAGTGGATGACCAGTCTTACTGCCTGGAGCCGGGCGATCAGCTCAGTTTCAATGCTCAGGCTTTCCATCGCTGGCACAACCCGGGCGCTTCCGCAAGCGTGGCGGTTGTGATCCTGCCTCCCGATACAACCTTGATCCGAGATACAGGTGACTGAATGGCTGCAAACGCTGCAAATTCATCGCAGGGTGGAAACAGACCCACCCCCAAATATGGCTATCATGTTGAGCCTTTGGCCGATTCAATCTCGGGGTTGGGACCGCCGGCGGAGCGATTCCTGGCTGCTTTTGCGGCAATTTTGCGCCACAGCAACTACCGGTTTTTGATCGACCTGTACGCCCGGACAAGCGCCAGGTGCGGGCGGTGCGCGGCAAGCTGCCAGGTGTACCAGGCCTCCATGGATCCCCGGGATGTGCCCTGTTACCGCACCAACCTTTTGTTGGATGTGTATCGCCAGTGCTTCACAACAGCGGGGCAATTGCGGGCGCGCCTGATGGGTGACGGTGCGCTGAGCGAAGCCAAAATTGATGAGATGGCCGAGCTTTACTATCGCTGCACAGCCTGCCGCAGGTGCCACCTGGAATGCCCGCTGGGGATCGATCATGGGCTGATGACCCACCTGGGACGATACATCCTGAGCGAAGCAGGCATTGCGCCAAAAGGGCTGGTTGTCTCGGTGCGCGAGCAACTGGAGGGCAAAACCGGCAACACATCCGCCATTCCTTTTCCGGCGTTGATGGATAACCTGGAGTTTTTGCAGGACGAGCTGCAGGAGATGACCGGGATGCAGGTGCCGTTCCCGGTCGATCAGATAGGGGCGGAATATATCTTCTTTCCAGCGGTCAGCGACTATCTAATGGAGGCGGATACGCTCATGGGCAATGCAGCCGTTTTGCAGGCTGCCGGGATCCATTGGACGATTGGCTCGAACAATTTTGATGGGATCAATTATGGCCTGTTTTACAACGATTGGGTGCTGCAGCGGGTGATTCAGAAGCTGGTGGGCGAAGCACAACGGCTGCAAGTGGAAAAGATCCTGGTCGGCGAGTGTGGTCATGCTGCTCGGACCGCGCGCCAGTTTGTGCCTGCGTTTGCCTCTGATAATCCCCTGCCGGTGGTCAGCATCCTGGAGCTTACCTGGCAGGCGGTCCGGGATGGCAAAATCAGGCTCGACCCGCAGGCCATTCCAGAAAAGGTGACCTACCATGATCCTTGCAACATCGCCCGCTCCGGCTGGATTGTCGACCAGCCCCGCCAGTTGCTGCGCAGTTTCGTGCCCGATTTTGTGGAGATGAAACCCCATGGCCGGGAGAATTACTGCTGCGGCGGCGGCGGAGGGTTGGTTTCCCTGGATGAGACCCGCGATTTCCGCATGCGCGTTTCTGGTAAGACCAAAGCCGAGCAAATTCGCGCCACTGGCGCACATATTGTTGCAACCCCATGTGCTAATTGCAAGAAACAATTGCGCGAGCTGGTGGATTTCTATCAGTTGCCGGTTCAGGTGGTGGGCGTGCATGACCTTGTTCTTCGCGCGATCCAGCTTTGATGCGAACATCCCAAAACGAGGAGGTAGCGCTTGAATGCCAACCTGGTTGATTGTTGCTGAAGGCCCAATTTTTCGCTTCGCCCTGGCAATCCTGGTCCTGGGGCTGCTCCGGCTGGCTGGATTGATGATCGCGGAAATGATCTTGGCGCTGCGGCGGGCAGGGGATCGCCGCCTGCCTTACCGCCAGATTGCCCGCCAGACCATCTCCTGGCTGGTGCCTGTCGCCCGCCTGGGCCGCACCCGGGGCGGCTACAGCTTTGCTTCCTTTGCATTCCACCTGGGAATGCTGTTGGCGGGTTTTTTCCTGGTCAATCACCTGGAGGTGCTGGAAGCCAGCATTGGCCTGTCCTGGCGGGCAATCCCGAAGCCGGTGTTGGATGGGCTGACCCTGGCGGCCATCCTGGCAGGCGGGTTTCTGCTGCTCTACCGGCTGTATGTGACCAGCTCACGAAGCTTGAGCCGGGCAGCGGATTACCTGCTCCTCATCCTGATCCTGGGGATCTTGGTTTCCGGCTACCTGGCCGGGCGGCCGTGGAACCCGATCCCTTACAATGGGCTGATGCTCTTTCACACCCTGGGTGGTTTGATCCTGTTCGTGATCGCTCCTTTTACCAAGATTGCCCACTGCGCCCTCTACCCGCTGATCCGGCTGGGAACAGAGATTGCCTGGCATTTCACGCCAAAAGGCGGCAGTGAGGTTGTCCAGGCGCTGCATGGCGAGCAGGGGAGGCGGATATGAGCCCAATGATTCGCCAGGTGGGGGTGCTGGTGGATGTCACCCGCTGCAACGGCTGCAACCAGTGCGTCCAGGCCTGCGCAGCGGCGCATCGGCTGGGCGATGCACGACCCGCGGTCCAGCAATCCCCAGATGGTCTGTCGGCGGCCCGCTGGTCGGCGGTTGTGGAAAACCCGCAGGGCGGTTATGCCCGCAAATCTTGCCGGCATTGCTTGCAGCCGGCTTGCGTCTCGGCCTGCCCCGTGGGGGCCATGTATCAGACAGCCGAAGGTGTGGTGTTGTACGACAGCCGTAAGTGCATGGGCTGCCGCTACTGCATGATGGCCTGTCCCTTTGGCATCCCGCGCTATGAATGGGAGTCGGCTGCCCCGCGGGTGCGCAAATGCGACCTGTGCTACGAGCGCTTGCAATCTGGCGGGATCCCCGCCTGCGTGGAGGCGTGTCCCCAAGGGGTGATGGTCTTTGGAGCGCGCGAGGATCTGCTGGCCCAGGCGCACCAGCGCATATCCCAATCCTCGGGCCAATACCTGCCAATCGTGTACGGTGAAAGCGACGCTGGCGGCACATCGGTGATCTATATCTCGCAATTCCCGCTGGATTTTTTGGGCTTTAACGGCGCAACGGGCGATCAGCCCTGGCCTGAGCTGACCTGGAACTGGCTGAGCAAGGTTCCCGGTCTGGCCCTGGCTACAACCGGCATGATGACGGGATTGTTCTGGATCATTGGACGGCGGATGCAGGCAGAGGAGGCGCGGTCTGCAAGGCAGATCAATTCTCCCGGAGGGCCGGAATGACAGCCTCTTCTCGCATCTGGGTTAAAGACGGTTTGTGGGCGCTGGCCATTGCCGGGCTTGTGGCGGCCGTCCTGCGGTTTGCTGATGGCCTGGGTGCAACCACAGGGATGAACGACGCCTCTCCCTGGGGCCTGTGGATTGCGTTCAAGCTGTGTTTTGTAGCCCTGGCCGGCGGCGGCTTCACCCTGGCAGCCATGGTGTACATCTTTCACCTGGAGAGCTTTCGCCCGATCTTGCGGCGGGCAATCCTGATCGCCTTGTTGGGTTATGGCGCTTTCATCGTCTCTTTAATCTTTGACCTGGGCTTGCCCTGGCACATTTACATGCCCATACTGAACTGGCAGCACCATTCGGTGATGTTCGAGATCGCCTGGTGCGTGATGCTGTATTTCTCCGTGTTGGCGCTGGAGTTTTCGCCGGCCATTTTGGAGCATCCCTGGTTCCATCGATCGATCTTTCAGAAAAGCCTGAGCCTGCTTCACCGTGTGACACTGCCGCTTGTGATTGGCGGGATTGTGCTTTCTACGTTGCACCAGTCTTCGCTTGGCTCACTGTTTTTAATCATGCCCCATCGGGTTCACCCCCTGTGGTACAGCCCGTGGATCCCGGTGCTTTTCTTTGTGTCGGCGATTGCTGCCGGGATGATGGCTCTGGTGGTGGAGGGTTTCCTGGCGCAGCGCTGGTTTGGGCATGGGCTGGAGCTGGCCCTGCTGAGCCGGCTGGGCAAGGTCGCCGCCTTCAGCCTGGGCCTCTACCTGGCGCTGCGGGTGGGCGACCTGTGGGCGCGTGGCATCCTTCCTGCGGCCCTGGATGGCTCATGGCAGAGTGTACTGTTTGGCGCCGAGGTCTTGTTGGCAGGCGTGTTGCCCCTGATCCTGTTGAGCTGGCCAAAAGTGAGGCAGAGCAAGGAAGGGCTGCTGACTTGCGCTGTTCTGGTGATCGCTGGCGTGGTCAGCCAGCGCATGTCGTTGAGTCTGTTCACCATGCAGCGCCCCGCCGGCACAGCCTATGTCCCCACCTTGCCGGAGATCATCATCGCCTTTGCGATCCCGGCGGCGGCGATCTTGCTCTACCTGTTTTTCACCGAAAACCTGGCGCTGATCCAGCCTGGCCGCGCGGCAAAGGAGACCGCGCCGTCATCCAGGCCGCAGCCTGCGCCCCATCGGCCTGTGATCCATCCACAGAGCGATCCTGCGGGCGTGATCGCCCGCCGGACCGGCCTGGCCGTGTTTGTGGTTGCCCTGATGCTGGCGGTGCTGCCAGGCCATTCTGCCATTGGCGGCAGCCTGCCGCCCAGCCCGGTGCATCCTGCCAGGGGGTGGGAAATATTGACCTTGAATGGCAATTTGTCCGCTTATGCGGTGCGGTTTCCACATGCTGAACACCAGGCGCGTATGGTGCAGGCGTATGGCCCGGCGAAAGCCTGCCAGACCTGCCACCACCTGAGCCAGCCAGAAGACCATGCAACCCCTTGCTGGCAGTGCCATGCCGATTACCACCGCCCCAGCTCGATCTTCAATCACGTCTTCCATCAGGATCGCCTGGGGGGCAATTCAAGCTGCGTGGAATGTCACGATGGCGGTCACAGCAGGGCTACCGCCGTGGCCTGCCAGGAATGCCATGCGGAGATGAGATCCAAAGTTGAGGGTGCAGCCTTCAACGACCTGGCGCCTTCCTATTTGGACGCTCTTCACGGGCTGTGCCAGGATTGTCACCACCAGGAAGCGCAAGCGCAAGGAAGACCTGAACTGGCGTTGTGCAGCAATTGCCACACCCTTCAGGAAAATCCTCTGAATCAGCAGGCTTTGTCTATGACCCGAGAAGGAGGTTTGAGATGAAAACGATTGGCCTTTGCACCCATTTTTCCGAGACCGATGAATGGGCTTTCAATTATGCCTTGCATCTGGCGCGCAGCCACGATTGGCAATTGAACATCTGTCACTGGCTGAGCTCGCCGTACAGTTTGCGCCGGGATATGATTTACCCCAATCTGTTTGCGACGGATCAGGCTGAGCCTGTCACACCAGCGCTGCTGACCCGCCTGGAATTGCAGCTGCGCCAACACTTTGACCCCAAGCTGGGAGATTTTGAACGGGCGGCGTTTAAGCTGTGCGAGGGCCTTTACCAGGTGGAGATGGTGCGCTGCTTCCGCCAGCACCTGCTGGACCTGGTGGTGATGGGGTACCAGGTGCCTTCGGACCTGGATGCTTCGAGTGAGCAGCCGCTGGAAGAGTTTGCCCTGCGGATTGAGTTCCCTCTGGTCATCGTTGGGCCTCATCGCCCAGACCAATATCTGCTCAATCCGGCGGCGGTATCCTGGCTGGACGATCTGCTTTTGCCGCAAGGGAGTTGGAAATTGATTGAACCCACGGCTGTGACGGCAATTTGAACCCGGGGTGTGATGTCAACATCATACCAATATATTGGTTTTAGTTATTGATTTATAACCATTTTTATACTATAATAGTGGTAGAAACGGTGATCTTAATCCTGCAAGGCGGCCAAATCACGTTTGAACCCAAGGAGGCTCGCGATGTCTGGAAAAAGTTTTTGGCTCATCCGTTTGGGTTTCCTGGTGATTGTGCTGCTCCTGAGCGCCTTGGGCTTCTCAACTGCAGCAGCTCAGGGTGAAGCGCCTCCGCCGGAGTCGTCCTGCGCGACCTGCCACGAAAATTTGTACACTTTGCACGATACTGGCAAGTGGTACTGCTCGTGCAAGCGCCGGGCAGATTGCACTGTCTGCCACGCCGGCCAGGTGGACACCTTTGATCAAAACCTGGCGCATCAGGGCCTGATTGCCAAGCCAACCCAGGATAACCCGGCTGCTTGCCAGAGCTGCCATGGGGAAGATTACCAGGCGTATATCCAGCGCTTTGTCCTGATTGCCGGCGTCAGCCAGCCGAGCCAGCCAGGGACCAGGTATGCCCCCGCTGCCCTGTTTGTGGAAGCGCCGCTGGAACGCCCCGGGGCGTTGGTCTTCATCGGAAAGTCCTACCAGGCCTGGCAGCTCATTGGCCTGGGCATGCTGGCCGGTCTGTTGTTGGGCATCTTGGTGTTTGGGTGTCGCTGCTGGAAACAAGATCGCAAGGAAGGTCGGCTGTAAGCCTGCGTTGTGGCCTGGCGCATCTCTGCACAGATTGGGCAGCTCGCATGAAGTGCTGCCCATTTTGCTTAAGACCAGGGTTATTCCGGTCGGCTCAGGCCGTGAATGATTTGACCCAATTTGTTGGCATGAAAAGTGATTTTGCTTCATAATAAGGTACAGTTGTGGAGTGATGTGGGGCTGCCGCCCGGCATTGGTCAGAGGATCAACCCTTGCGCTGAGTCATCGATGAGCACTGTGCTGAATGTTTTCTTCTTGAGCCTGGTCGCCGGCCTGGGAACCGGCCTGGGCGGCCTGATTGCTGTGGTTCAGAATCCAGGCAGGCGGCGGTTTGGGTTTTTCATGGGCATTGCCGCGGGGGTGATGATCAGCCTGTCCTTCCTGGAGCTGGTCAATGAAGCCTGGAGGCTGGAGGGCTTCCTGACGGCCACCGTTGGGTTTGGGCTTGGCGCATTGTTCATGTTTCTGATCGATATGCTGGTGCCGCACATCCGTTTTGGGGAAAAGGAGATCCATCGCCCCGCCGCCCAGGCTCGGGCAGGCAGCGAATCCCAGCCTCATCCAGGCAGGCGCCGCATGCGCCATTACCGCCGCCGGTCACACATCGTTGACCAAAAGCTTCTAAGAAGCGGGATGCTGATTGCGATTGGGATCACCATCCATAACCTGCCGGAAGGGATCGCGGTGGGGGCCGGCTATATGCATCAGCCAAAGTTTGGGTATTTTGTCGCCCTGGCGATCTTGCTGCACAACATCCCCGAGGGGATCGCCGCTGCCATGCCCCTGTGCAAGAGCGGCGTCTGCGGCTGGGAATCCTTCCGGGTATCGCTGTTTTCAGGCCTGGTGGAGCCGATTGGCGCCCTGTTGGCGGCCATTTTTCTGACCCAATTCTCAGGGTTAATCCCCGGGGCGTTGGCCTTTGCCGGCGGGGTGATGGTCTTCATCACCCTGGATGAGCTGGTCCCGGCGGCGCGGGAATACGGCCACCAGCACTTCACCGCCATGGGCATCATCCTGGGGGCAATTTTTGTGTTCTTGCTCTCTGGAACGATGGGCGTATAGGATCATAAGCAAGAAAAGTCCCAGTGAGCGAACCGGGACTTCGGGTGTGTTTTCCAGCAGGAGCGGCCCCAGTTCGCGCTGCTGACGGGGACCGCTCCTCCGGGCTGCAACCGCTAGGCGGCCTTGGCTTTGGCGGCGATTTCTTCAAGCATCTGGGTGGTCAGCGATTTGGGGCGCTCCAGGGGTTGGTTGAGGGCGCGGGCCCAGACAGCGTTGGCCGAGACGCCCAGCGCACGGCTGACGCCAAAGAGCACGGTGTAAAAGCCGTATACGCCAGCCCCATCGCTGTCTTTGACGCCGAAATGCTGCTGCAAAGAGCCGCTGATGGCATCCACGTTGGGCCAGGGATTCTTTGCCTTGCCCTGCTCGACCAGCACCTTGGGCACCACGTCGTAGACCATGGCGGCCAGCTTGAAGATGGGATCTTCCGGGAAGTGCGCCATGCCGTACTCAAGCTGGGCCGTGTAACGCGGGTCGGTCTTGCGCAGCACAGCGTGGCCGTATCCTGGGATCACCTGGCCTGCCTTCAGCGTTTCCCAGGCAAACTGGCGCAGCTCCTCTGGCTCGGGCACCCGGCCATACTTATGATACACGTCCAACAACCATTCAAGCGCCTCCTGATTGGCCCGGCCATGCAGCGGCCCGGCCAGCCCATTCATGCCCGCCGAAGTGGCGTAATAGATATCCGAAAGGGTGGAGCCGACCATGTGGGTGGCGTGGGCGCTGACGTTGCCGCTTTCGTGGTCGGAGTGGAGGATAAAGTACAGGCGGCTCAGGTCGGCATACTGCGGATCTTCCACCCCCATCATGGCGGCGAAATTAGCGCTCCAATCCAGGTCCGGGTTGGGGACGGGCACCTGGGCGTCTTTGAATTTCAGGTTGTAAATGAAAGCGGCGATGGCCGGAAGCTTGGCGGTCATGTTCAGGCTGTCTTCCAACATATACAGCCATTGCTCATCTTTGCGCATGCCCTGATCGTATTTGCGGGTAAAGATGGATTCGGTCTGCATAGCCAGGATAGCCTGTGAGAACAGCGTCATTGGCTGAGCCTGGGCCGGCATGGCGGAGAGCACGTCGTACACATATTGCGGCACCGTCCAGCGCGCTTTCCATTCATTCTCCACTTCCATGGCTTCTTCAAAGGTTGGCATTTCCCCAACCAGCAGCAGGTAATACAGGCCGCCCACCAGCGGCATATCGGCGCCCGGCAGTTTGGGCAGCTTTTCCAGCACTTCGGGAATGGTATAGCCGCGCAGGCGGATGCCTTCCGTGGGGTCAACGTAGGAGATATCGGTCACGAGGCTCTTGACATCTCGCATACCGCCGTAGATCTGGCCGATAGTTACCTCGCCAACTTTGACTTCGCTGCTCTCGGTCAGCAGTGTTTTGACTCGCTCGCGCCAGGTCGGCATCTGCGCGGCCAGCTTTTCCTTGAGAATCATGTAGCCTCCTAGAATTTTAGCTTGGCAATGTTTTCCGCAACGCCCGCAGCAGATTTTTGCAAGGCTGCCAGCTCTGCTTCGTCCAGCCTGTATTCAATTACTTTTTCAACACCGGTCCGGCCCAGCTGCACGGGCGCGCCGAAGAAGATATCTTTCAGCCCATATTCGCCATCCAGGTAGGCGGCGCAGGGCACGATCAGGTGCTTGTCCTTCAAGATCGCGTCCACCATCTGGGCCACGGCCACGGCAGGGGCATAATAGGCGCTGCCGGTTTTAAGCAGGCTGACGATCTCGCCGCCGCCCTTGCGGGTGCGATCAACGATGGCGGCCAGACGGTCCGCCGGCAGGGCTTCTTCGAGCGGCACGCCGGCCACGTTTGAAGCCCGGGTGAGCGGCACCATCTCATCCCCATGCCCACCTAACACGTAACAGTGGACGTTTTCGACGCTCACGCCCAGCTCCAGGGCCACGAAAGCGCGCATCCGCGCCGAGTCGAGCACGCCCGCCTGGCCGATCACGCGCTGCGGGGGCAGCCCAGAGACCTTCATGGTCAGGTACGCCATGGCGTCCAGGGGGTTGGTCAGCACGACGTAGATGGCATTGGGGGAGAGCGGGCTCGTCTGTTCCACCGCTTTGCGCACGATGTCCGCGTTGGCAAAGAGCAGGTCATCGCGGCTCATCCCCGGCTTGCGCGGCAGCCCGGCTGTGATGACGATGACGTCTGAGTTGGCTGTGGCACCATAATCGTTGCTGCCCGTCACGCGCACATCCTTGCCGATGACCGGCAGGGCCTGCTGCAGATCCAGGGCCTTGCCTTGTGGCATCCCCTCAACAATGTCCACAAGCACAATGTCGGCAATTTCCTTTTCCGCCAGCCAGTGAGCAGTGGTTGAGCCGGTCATCCCGGCCCCGATAATGGATACTTTGTTGCGCATAAAATCTTTCTCCCAGTCTGAAATTGAAAAAAACCTGACGGGATGACTCCCGTCAGGTTATGTTTGGGTTATTGGGGGGCCAGAAGCCCGTCAGCGACTTTTTGGGCGGCGGGTTTCTCGCCGGCCACTTCATCCAGAAAGTGGTTGGCTTGAATAGCGGCCGCAGCGCCCATGCCTGCCGATGTGATCACCTGGCGGTAGTGAGGGTCGGCGGCTTCGCCAGCGGCAAACACACCTGGCACGCTTGTGCGCATCAGCCGGTCGGTCACCAGGTAACCGCCTTCATCCATCTCCAGTTTGCCCTTGAAAATCTGGGTGTTGGGTGTATGGCCAATAAAAATGAACACACCGTCGATGGGATGCAGGGTTTCTTCGCCGGTGCGCAGGTTCTTGATCCGCACGGCTTCAACAGCATCCTTGCCAACGATTTCGGTCAACACGCTGTCCAGGATGTAATCAATCTTTGGGTTTTCCTGGGCGCGTTTTTGCAGCACAGCGCCAGCGCGAAATTCAGCCCGGCGGTGCACAATCGTAACAGACTTGGCGTAGCGGGTCAGGAACAGGCTTTCCTCCAGGGCGCTATCACCGCCACCGACCACAACGACCCGCTTGTCTTTGAAGAACCAGCCGTCGCAGGTGGCGCAGTACGAAACGCCGCGCCCGGTCAGCTCTCTCTCGCCGGGGATATCCAGGTGGCGTGGGGTGGCTCCCGTGCTGATGATCAAGGCTTCGGCCAGGTAGGTCTTGTTGTACGTCGTGACCCGAAACGGCCGCCTGGAAAGGTCCACTTCGGTGGCTGTGTCGAACTCCAGCTTTGCGCCAAAGCGTTCGGCCTGCTTCTGAAACAGCTCGACCAGCTCGGTGCCGCCGACGCCCTCCGGGAAGCCGGGGTAATTCTCGACGGTGTAGGTGAGCGACACCTGCCCGCCGTGCTCCATGCCAGTCAGCACCACCGGTTCCAGGTCGGCGCGGGCGGCGTACAGGGCGGCGGAGAGACCCGCCGGCCCGGTGCCCAGGATTAAGACTTTGACCGCGGTCTCTTCATGGCTCGAAGGAGCGGTGGATAAGTTTGTCAGGTTGAAGTTCATTCGGTTCTCTCTATCCTCATTGATCTGAGATGATGATCGATGTCAGGTGCGCCGCTTCAAAGGCGCGCTTGGGCCAGCATAAAGCCCTATATTATCAGATGCTGGATAGGATGAAAAGTTACACCAGAAATGCATCAGCGCGGGAGCGGCCCGCTGGCAACGACGGCCGGTGAAACCTGGCTTTCAAACTGCTTGAAATTGTCCACAAATTTGCCCACCAGCAGATTGGCCTGGGCGTCATAAGCCTGCGGATCAGCCCAGGTGCTGCGCGGGTCGAGCACTTCATCGGGCACGTCCGGCACGTGTTCCGGGATGTGGATGCCGAAGTACGGATCGGACCGGGTGGGCACGGAATCCAGGGCGCCGGTCAGGGCGGCCCGGATCATCGCCCGGGTGTAGGGGATGCGGATGCGCGAGCCAACCCCAAATGGCCCGCCAGTCCAGCCGGTGTTAATCAGCCAGACGTTGGATTTGTGTTTCTGGATATTTTCACCCAGCAGGTTGGCGTAAACGTGCGGGTAGAGCGGCAGGAAAGGCGCTCCAAAGCACGTGGAAAAGGTGGTTTGAGGTTCTTTGACGCCTTTTTCCGTCCCGGCCAATTTGGATGTGTAGCCGGAGAGGAAATAATACATCGCCTGCTCGGGGGTCAGACGGGCGATGGGAGGCATGACGCCAAAAGCGTCGGCGGTCAGGAAGAAGATGTTGGTTGGGTGCCCGCCGCGCCCGCTGGGGACGGTGTTTTCCAGAAAGCCGATTGGGTAAGCGGCGCGGGTGTTCTCGGTCAGGCTATCGTCATCGTAATTGATGCGGCGGTTGTACTGGTCGATGGTCAGGTTTTCCAGCACGGTGCCAAAGTGGCGGGTGGCCTTCCAGATCAAGGGCTCGTACTCCTTGCGCAGGTTGATGGTCTTGGCATAGCAGCCGCCCTCAAAGTTGAACACGCCATCATCAGCCCAGCCATGCTCGTCATCGCCAATCAATGCCCGCTCAGGATCGGAGGACAGGGTGGTCTTGCCGGTGCCGGAAAGACCGAAGAAGAGGGCTGTGTCGCCGCCCTTGCCGATATTCGCCGAGCAGTGCATCGACAGAACGCCTTTGAGAGGCAGCAGGTAGTTCAAGGTGGTGAAAATGGACTTTTTGATCTCGCCAGCATAGCTGGTGCCGCCGATCAGGATGATCCGCCGCTCCAGGTTGAGAATGATGAAGACCTCGGAGAAAGTACCGTCCTCATCCGGGTCGGCATGGAAGGAGGGCGCCTGGAGGATGGTGAATTCTGGAACATGGTTGGGCAATTCTTCCTGCGGCAGGCGGATGAACAGGTTGCGGGCAAACAGGCTGTGCCAGGCGCTCTCGGTGATCACGCGGATGGGCAGTTTGTAATCCGGGTGCGCTCCGGCGGTTACATCTTGAACAAAGACATCCCGGTCCTGAAAATAGGAGCACATCAACAGGTACAGGCGGTCGAATTGCTCAGGCTTGAAGGGCTTGTTGACCTTGCCCCACCAAATCCGATCGTTATCCTCCTGGCAGCAGACGATGAATTTGTCGTTCGGTGAGCGGCCGGTGTGATGCCCGGTGCGCACCACCACAGCGCCTTCGTGGGCCAGCACGCCCTCGCGCCGGGCAATGATGCGCTCCACCAGGGCGGGTGTGGTCAGGTTCCAATAGGCCATGTTCAGGTTGCGCAGTCCATGCTCCCTGAGGCCATACTGGCTGGCAATACCCATCTGATTCTGTGTCATAGGTGACCTCCGGTTTTAAGAGCTAAAAGTTGGAAAATGGGTTGGGTGGGCGTTGCACGCCCAAACTGTTAAAGATCTTTGGCCAGGTGATACACCACATCGGCGGCTGAGATGATCGAAAGGGGCTGCTTTTTACCTTCTTCTTCGCGCACCACCACCACGCGATGAATGCGGTGATCCAGCAGGATCTCTGCCACGTCGCGCAGCGTGGCCTGAATAGGTACGCTGACCACATTGGGGTTCATAAATTCTTCCACCGGCCGTTCGGCCCAATCTGGCCGTTGGATCGCTGCCCGGATCAGGTCTGTGCGTGAAAGGATTCCGATCAGGTATCCTTCTGAGTCAACGATGACCAGCGCGCTGATGTCTTCCGCCACCATGTGCCGGGTGGCCTCGCCCAGGGTTGCGCAGCACTCGCTGGTGAACACGCCATAGCGTTTGGCTTCCAATGCTGTCTGGTCCAGACTCATCCTTTGACCTCCATCATGCATCCAACAACCACAATCAACGGCAGCCTGTTGCCCCTGGGGTGAATTATAATCTATCCAGCCGGGTTGGGGAGTTTAAGGGCGCCATTTGAGCAGGGTGTTCCCAGCAGGTGAGCGATGCGATGGAAATAAAAAGACCCCTGGTGGCTCAACGCCAGCCAGGGGCTTTGATGGGGCAAAACAGCGCCTGGGCTTATCTGCGCTTGCGGTCGTCGTAGCTGCGACGGTCGTCGCGGCGGCCGCCGCCGCCTCCAGAGCGGCCTCCACCGCTGCCACTGGAGCGGCCTCCGCCTCCCGGACGCCCGCCGCCGCGTGGCCGGTCGTGCTCGGCTGCTTCTTCTACCGTCCAGCCTTCAAGGACAGCCTGGCGGGAAAGGCGGATTTTGCCTTGTGCGTCGATGTCGGTCACCATCACGGTGATCTCATCGCCCAGGCGGACGACGTCTTCGACCTTGTTCACCCGCTCGGTATCGAGCTGGGAGATGTGGACCAGCCCATCCATGTTGGGCAGGATTTCGACAAAGGCGCCAAAGTCGGTGATGCGCACCACCTTGCCGGTGTAAATGCGCCCCAGCACGGCGGTCTCGGTGAGCGCCTCGACCCGCTCGCGGGCCAGGCGGGCGCTTTCACCGTCGCTGGCAGCGATGTACACCGTGCCATCGTCGTTGATATCGATCTTGGCGCCCGATTCTTCCTGGATATTGCGAATCATCTTGCCGCCGGGGCCAATCACCGCCCCGATTTTATCCACCGGGATCTGGATGGTGGTGATGCGCGGGGCGTGCGGCTTAAGATCGGGCCGCGGCACCGGGATGACCTCCATCATCTTGTCCAGAATGAACAGCCGCGCCTGGCGGGCCTGTTCGAGCGCTTCGGACATGATCTGGGAGGTGATGCCCTTGATCTTGATGTCCATCTGCAGGGCGGTGATGCCCTTGGTCGTGCCGGCCACCTTGAAGTCCATGTCGCCCAGGTGGTCTTCCATGCCCATGATGTCGGTCAGGACACGGTAGCGTTCGCCTTCTTTGATCAGCCCCATGGCCACACCAGCCACCGGGGCCTTGATCGGCACGCCGGTGTCCATCAGCGCCAGGGTGGATCCGCAAACCGAGGCCATCGAGGATGAGCCATTGGACGAGAGCACTTCAGAGACCAGGCGCAGGGCGTAGGGGAACTGCGATTCGGGCGGGATGACCGGCAACAAAGCCCGCTCGGCCAGGGCGCCGTGCCCCACCTCCCGGCGGGAGGAGCCGCGCAGCGGCTTGGCCTCGCCGGTGGAGAAGGGCGGGAAGTTGTAGTGGTGCATGTAACGCTTGGTGTCTGCCGGGGTGAGGGTATCCAGCTCCTGGGCTTCGCTGGGTGTACCCAGCGTCGCCAGGGTGAGCACCTGGGTCTCGCCGCGGGTGAACAGGCCCGATCCGTGCGCCCGGGGGCTGACGTTGACATCGCACCAGATGGGGCGGATCTCGTTCAGGCCGCGCCCATCGGGGCGGATGTTCAGCTCCAGGATGCGGCTGCGCACCGTCTGTTTGAGGGTCTCTTCAAAAGCTGCTTTCACTTCCAGCGCCAACGCTTCATCTTCACCGGCCAGCTCGGTCACCAGGCTGGCCTCGAGCTCATCCAGGGCAGCGTAGCGCGAGGCTTTCTCATAGGGTTGGTCGAAGATTGCTTTCAGGGCGGGGATGGCGCGCTGGGCAACACTCT
The DNA here is from genome assembly GCA_964503625.1 of uncultured Anaerolinea sp. Classification (GTDB taxonomy): domain Bacteria; phylum Chloroflexota; class Anaerolineae; order Anaerolineales; family UBA4823; genus RBG-16-57-11. The sequence goes on along the minus strand of CAZDAU010000009.1, from coordinate 1,445 downwards.
CCGCCATGGTCTGGTTTTCTACAGCCGAGATGTAAGCCCGCTTGGGCTTGCCCACCTCGGCCGCCATGCGTTCCTGGACCTCGATCAACGGCAGCATGGCCTGGTGACCGAACTCCAGGGCGGCGACCATCTGCGCTTCAGAAATTTCGTTGGCGCCGCACTCAACCATCAGGATGGCGTCGCGCGTCCCAGCGATGCGCAGGTCCAGGTCCGAGAGCTCCTGCTCGGCATAGGTTGGATTTACAACAAATTTGCCATCGATCAGGCCCACCCGCACCGCGCCGACCGGGCCGGCAAACGGGATGTCCGAGATCATCAGCGCGGCCGAAGCGGCGTTGACCGCCAGGATATCCAGCGGGTTCTCGCCATCCACCGAGAAAGAGTACAGGATGACCTGGATATCGTTGCGCATATCCTTGGGGAAGAGTGGGCGCAGCGGTCGGTCGGTCAGGCGGGCAGTCAGGATGGCTTCTTCGCTGGGCCGGCCTTCGCGGCGGAAGAACGAGCCGGGGATGCGCCCGCCAGCGTACATGCGCTCTTCGTAATCCACGGTCAGGGGCAGAAAATCCACCCCGGGGCGCGGCTGATTGCTCATCGTGGCCGCGCCAAACATCATCGTCTCGCCCAACTGCAGCGTCACTGCGCCGCCAGCCTGGCCAGCGAGACGTCCCGTCTCAAAGGTAAATTCTTTGCCTTCGACGGTGGTTTGAAATCGTCGTCCTTGTGGTTCCATATTATTCTCCTGAAATCCCCCGCCCGGTCAGGGACTGAAAGCCGCTGGCAACCTGGGTTCCTCAGCCATGGTCTGGGCAAACTTTTGTCCCCAGCGCCTTTCAATTCCTAACCGGCGTGCAGGGGTTGATACCAGATGCCTGGCGGTTATCGCCCGCCAGGCTTTACGGGTCCTTAGAATGGGCCAATAAAAGGTTAAACGAAAGAGTAGATGGATTACCTGCAAGCCATCTACTCAGCGAACCTTTCTACTTGCGGCGGATGTTCAGCCGTTCGGTCAATGCCATGTAACGAGTGAAATCGTTGTGGCGAAGGTAAGCCAACAACCTGCGGCGCTGCCCAACCAGCTTGAGCAGGCCACGCCGGGATGACTCGTCGTGGGTGTTTGAACGCAGGTGGTCGGTGAGCTGGGTGATGCGGCTGGTCAGGAGGGCAATCTGCACCTCCGGGGAACCGGTATCTCCCTGGTGTCTGGAAAATTCTTCTACGAGCTTGTTTTTGGTCTCCTTGTCAAGCGCCATGACGTCTGCACTTCCTTTCGGTCAGAATTCGACTCAAGCAGGTCTCCAGGCCAGCAGCCGGAAAAAAACCGACCGCGGGCCGGTCGAGTCAGCGGATGGGATTATACCATAAGTTATCAGAATTCCCGTAAAGGTCGGGCTAAAAAAGCGCCTGACAGACGTAAATTGGCGCTCAGCCAGTTCGCTTGCGCT
>CAZDAU010000008.1:49979-80656 GCA_964503625.1 uncultured Anaerolinea sp. | reverse complement strand
GGCGGGTAATCCACTGGCCGGCTTGCCCTATACGGCCGGGCAGGTGTACGATGTCATGAGTGGCTACATGGTTTTTCTGCCGTGGGTGAAAAGGTAAAGCCGACTGACTGACGGTGAGTGACAATTGCCCCAGCGCGGAGCCAGGCTCAGGCGCTGGGGCTTTTCCATATTTGCCCGGTTCGAGCCAGATACACCTGGCCCAAACGCGGCCAAGAGGGCAGCTGGGCCATTTAATTACCCGATTTTCTTAATCTAAAATGCCCAGGGCGCTTCATCCTGGGCCAGGTTGTGATGGGCTGGCAGCTTACTTGCTTTTTGTGCTGTATTCTCGAATGGTGCGCAGAGCCAGCAGCGCGACCAGGTTCAGTGTCAGCGTGCCCAGGATAATGATCAGCAACGAGGGCAGTTCTTCCAGGGACCGTCCCAGGTCGTACAGGCGCGGTGCAGCCAGGGATCCAATGGAACGCCCCAGGGCGGTGCTGGCGATAAACATTGCCATAAAGGTCGCCCGTGCTGCAGGGTACACCTCAGTCATTAATGGTATAGCGCTGACGATGGTGAATTCGAAGGTGATATAGAACAAGAAAAGCCCAATCATCGCGCCGGTCAGGCTGCGCCCCAGCCAAAGCAGGGCCAGCGCCGCCAGGCTGTTGGAGACCAGGCCGATACTGACTGCGCGCCGTTTACCCAGCCGATCGACAAACCCGATGACCAGGCCCTCGCCCCCCAACTCGGAGAGACCAATGATCGCGGAGGCCGCGGCAAGCGCAGGAATTTTGACCTGAAAGGCATTCTCCAACCAGACGCCAAAGATCAGGCTCACCAGCTCGTTGCCCCCGCTCATGCACATGCCGATCAGCAAGCCTGCCAGGGTAGGCCCAAAAAGAAACACCCCGCCCAGGTTGCGCCAGAGGCTGTGGGTCAGTCCTGCTTTGGGGCGGTCCCAGGGCAGCAGCCAGTGGAGCACGGCCAGCGCCAGAAAGCCCAGCCCGGCCAGCCAGATGAAAGGTGCCTGCCAGCCGCTGTTTTGGATGATCAGGCCAACGGCCGGCACCCCCAGGATGAAAGCCAGAGACCAGCCCAGCTCGGTCAGCGCCAGCACTTTACCCCGCTGCTCGTATGCAACCTGGTCGCCCAGGAAGGCCTGCATGGATGGAATGAAGACAAAATTTGCCATGATCCCCAGGACGAGCGTGGCGACAAAAGCCGGATAAGTCGGCCAGATGACGAGGGCGCTTGCACCGGCACTGAAGAGGGCAACGCCAAAAAGCATACCGGCTTTCCGCCCGCGGCTATCGCCCACCGAGGCCAGGAGCGGCCCAAAGATGCCCGTTGCTGAGCGCAATGTCAGCGCATAAGAAAGCAAGTACAAGTCCACCCCAAGCCCGCGCCCAAAAACTGGCAGGAATGGGTAAGCCATGCGCAGCAGGGTGTTGAGCACCGTGCGGGTGGCGACAAAGATGGGTACCTGGACCAGCAATGAGTTCTTCAAAGAAGGTGTGTTCTGGAATCTTTAGCCTGGTTCAGGCGCCGGCTCAAGCCGATGCCACCAGCGGGCTACCTGCCAGGCAGCTATCAGAGTCAGGAGGAAAAGCAGGAAGAAATAAAGTTGGATGCGCCATGCCTCGGATTCCAGCATGGGAGAGGGGGGGTGCATCACGTTTGGCGTGTTGAACAATGCCGCGAACAGGATCACAGCAAAGACGATGTTTGCGGCCGACGCCCAGGCCGGGTTCTCCAGCAACGTCAGCCCAATTTGCAACAACAAACCGCTGATTGAGAAAATCACCGCCAGGCGGAAACGTGGCTCGGCCAGGAAAAGCCCGTTCCAGCTTGTCTGCATTGCCCAAAGGGAGATGGGCAGATACGTGATCCAGAAGAAAAGCCCTGTGCGTCCCAGGGCGCGTGACCATGAATGCAGGCCGGGCCGGTGAGTGATCCATGCAGCCAGACCGACCAGGGCCGCGGCCGCGAATCCGGCCAGTGAAGCCCACACCCATGCCCCATGCAGGTACACAATGCGCGCATTGGCCCCCAGGGTTTTTTCCTGCGGCGCCAGAGCGGCCAGCAGCACAAGGGCGAATAGAAATATTCCAAACCAGACCAATGGAGACCGACTCACAGACACCCATTTTACCCCAAGACGCTGCAATGCATCGAGGGTTTTAAATTTAGGGCTCAGGCCGCGAGTGGATTAATCCTCTTCCCCAAGATCGCGGGTTGGCCGGGGTGTGGTGGGGATTGGCGTGGGCCGCTGGGTCTGCGTCGCGGTGGCGGTAAGCGAGGAGGTGGCAGTCGCCGTAGGAATCTGCGTGGGCGTGGCTGTTGGGCTGGGGGAGGCGGTGACGGTGGCCGTCGGACTCGCTGTGGGAGACGGGCTGTCGCTGGGCATTATAGTTTGGGTAGCTGTCGGGGTGAGGGTGGGGGTCTCTGAAGCTACCAATGGGCCCTGGATCGGTAAGCGTCCGCTCAGCCACAGACCAGCCAGAGCCAGGATCACCGCTGCACCGATTACCCAGGCGATCCACCTGCGCCGTTTCCCGCCCCCACCTTGCGGGCGGCCAGTTTGGGACGCCAGGACTGGCTCGGGCGGGGATGTTGATTCGGACAGTTGCTCGGCTTCTGGCGTCTCTGTTGGGATGAGCGTCTCTGCTGGCGCAGGGGATTGTAAAGACTGGCGCACCTGTTCCTCCAGCTCACGCCGCGCCTGTTCCAGGGCAGCCAGCCGGGCGGCTTCTTCTGCCAGGCGGTGGGCCTGCTCCTCAGCCAGCTTGCGAGCCTGCGCCAGAGCAGCGCGTCGTTCGCGTTCCTGGTCGTCGCCGGCGCCGCGCTGGGCCAACAGGATTGGGGCTTCGGCAAACTCCGCCGCGTTGGCATAGCGCTCGCCGGGTTGCCTGGACAGGGCGCGCTCCAGGGCTAACTCGACTTGCCACGGCGTACCAGGGGAGAATGAAGTGGGCAGTTGCAGTTCTTCCAGGTGGCGCTGGTGAATTTCCTCTACTGAAGGAGCATCAAACAATGCCTGTCCGCTCAGCATCTCTGCCAGCACACAGGCCAGGGCGTACTGGTCGGAAGCAGGAGAATGCAGCCTTCGTTGCCACAGCTCCGGAGCAGCGTACAGCGCCTCTTCACGATCTTTGATCGGCCGGTTGGGCGGCAAACCCAGCGCCAGACCCAACCCACCCAAGACGGCCCCCAGCTCTGGGCTGAGATAAATGTTCTGCGGGCGCACTGCGCCCAGATCAAAACCACGACCATGAGCAAAATCCAACCCCTGGGCAATCTGAGCAATTGCAACCTGGGCTTCTTCCCAGCTCAGCGGACCGCTTTCAGCCAATCGCTGCGCCAGGGTGGGTCCGTTGACAAACCGTTCAACCAGGTAATGCAGCCCTTCGTCTTCGCCGGCTTCCCAGACCCAGGCCAGCCGGGGATGGACCAGGTCGGCGGCACGTTGGGCCTGTTCCATGAAGAGTTTTACCGCCATTGCATCGCCAATTTCTTCCAGCCGCAGCAATCGCAGGGCAACAGTGCGCCGGCGTACGGTGTCCATAGCTCGAAAAATCTCTCCATACCGGTCGCTGCTTAATTGTCTCTCAAGGCGGTATTGGCTCAATTGCTCGGGGTGGGTCATAAGACCGATTATACACTTGGAAGGCAATGATGACTGAGGTTCATATCGAAAAGCATGGTCAATTCCCCGGCATGCAATTCTTTAATCAGGCCATGTCTTCCAACTATCTGCAGCAGGCACGGTAAAATTCCGTTGCGCTGACACCGCTTTCACCCAAAGATTGCACCAAACGGGCCATCTGGATGGATGCCTGAAGGCGGTGTAAACTGCCTGGTTGCAGCCTCATCGAAAGCTTGTGCGGATAGCGGGCTGGATTGGCTGAATGGATCACTTTTTGCGTCCCTTTAAGACCAAAGTTGCAGATGGAAGTTCGATTTGCACGATATTCAATCCTTTGGCATAATGGCGCAATCCGCAGTGAGTGAAGGAGTCTCTTATGCTACCCACCAAAATTGTGGTTATTGGCGCCGGGAGCGCATCGTTTGGTCTGAATACCCTGGCAGCGCTGATGCGCAGCCGTAAGCTAAAACACAGCCGGCTGGCCCTGGTGGATCAGGATGCCAGGACCCTGGCGCTGGTGGCTGGGTTGGCGGAGCGGCTGAACCGAGAATGGGGTGCAGAAATGCTCATTACAACCCACACCCATCATGCTGAAGCGCTGGAGGGCGCTGCTTTTGTGGTCCTGGCAATCGAAGTGCCGCCCAGGGAGGCGCTTTGGCGGAAGGATTACGAAATCCCGCTCCGCTACGGGGTGCGCCAGCCCTATGCAGAAAACGGCGGGCCTGGCGGCTTTGCGCATGCAGCGCGAAACATTGGTCCGGTGATGGAAATTGCCCGGTGCATGGAACAGACCTGCCCTGACGCCTGGCTGATCAATTTCACCAACCCGATGGTACGAATCTGCGATGCAGTGAATCGCTATAGCCGGATCAAAGTGGTTGGCTTGTGCCACCAGATCCTGGTGGGTTATGCCCTGGTGGGCCTGGCGCTGGCAGAGGACCTGGGGCTTCAGATCCCACCTAGGATCACCGGCAGCCATGCCACGCCATCTGAGATCCCGCTGCGCAGGCAGGTGGCTCGCCAGGCCCTGGAGCGCATCGAAATTCAGGCGGCCGGCCTGAATCATTTTACCTGGATGCTCTCCGTCCACGACCGGCAGACCGGAGAGGATCTTTACCCGCTGTTTGCCCAGCGCTGGGAAAGCCTGCCGGAAAGTTTTGAGCCCCTCACCCGGCGGGTGTATCAGGCCTTTGGGATTTTTCCCATCCCTGGCGATGAGCACCTGTGCGAGTACCTGCCTTGGGCCAGCGATCCACTGACCAGACCATGGGAAAAGTATCAGATTGACCTGTACGATTGGGATGGGTGGGATTCTTCACGTGTGCAGGGACATGCGCAAATGGCCCGCCTGGCTGCTGGAACTGAATCCATCCATGTCCTTCAAGATACCGATAGCGAGGGCGCCCTGGAGGTGATTGAAAATATCGCCTCGGCAGGTACCCATAGGCATCTGGCCTACAATCTGGCAAACCTGGGGCAAATTGCCAACCTGCCCGCGGGGGCCATTGTTGAAACGCCAGGGCTGGTCAGCGGCGCTGGCGTCCAGGCGCTCAGCATGGGGTCGCTCCCAGAGCCTGTTGCGGAGTTGTGCCGGCGTGAGCTGACCGTGGTGCGCCTGTGCGTCGACGCTGCAGTGCGGGGCGACCGCCAGGCTGCCTTGCAATGTTTGCTGCTTGATCCGGTGATCACAGATTTGGATGTGGCCCGCCAGATCCTGGAAGATTATCTTACCGCGTATCGCCCCTATCTGTCTCAGTTCTGGCAGTGATCCGAAAGCGCAACCGATCGAGGCTCAGACTTTCAAGGGATTGAGTTCAAGAAAAGCAGCCACCACCGCAGGGTCAAAGTAGGTCCCGCTCTGCTGGCGTATATATTCAAGGGCTTTTTCAGGATCCCAGCGTGCGCGATAAGGCCGATCGGAGATCAAGGCATCCCACACGTCGATCACCGCAAAGACGCGTGCTTCCAGCGGTATGGCCTCGCCTTTCAAGCCGTCTGGGTAGCCGCTGCCATCCCAATGCTCGTGATGATAGTGCGGAATCTCCATGGCCGGATGCAGATACTCGATGGGCGAGAGCAGTTGAACAGCGTATTCTGGGTGCCGGCGCATCACCTGCCACTCTTCGGGGGTGAGCGGTCCGGGCTTGTGCAAGATGCTATCTGGAATGGCAATTTTACCGATATCGTGCAACAACGCCCCCCGCTGGACATGGATCAGGAGACTTTCTTCGATCCCCATTGCCCTGGCCAGTTCAATGGTAAGTGAGGTGACTCGCCGGGTATGTTCTTCAGTCTCTTTGTCGCGCAGGTCCAGCGCATTCACCCAGCCCTCCAGGGTGATATCATAAGCCTGAATAAGCTCCTGGTTGGCGCGTTGTAAATTTTCCAGCAAGGCGGCGTTATCGATTGCAATGGCTGCCTGTCCAGCCAGAGTTTCCAGGTAGGAAAGCCAATCATCATCCGGTTCCAGTGGGCAACGCAGGAACACCTCCAGGACTCCCAGGATTTGCTCTTTGGCAATCAAGGGGGCGCCGAAGTATGAGACGAAATTCTCTTCGCCCCACAGGTCTTCGAGCTCCTTTGAGAGACCGTCCCTACCCTGTTTTAGAATCCGAATCGTCTGGCGCTCCAAGGCCGCTCTTCCGGCTGGCCCTTCTCCCAGGCCAAAGCACAGATGCTCCGCTTGATCAGATCGAAAACCCCTACCTGCCCGATATTCCAACAACTGTGAACCAGTTTTGTAAAGAAATATATCTGCTGCATCCACACCAAGCTGGACCAGAACATGCTCCAGCAAAACCGTCAGCGTGTTTTCCAGGCTGTTGTTTGCCGTGATTGCGGAATCAATGCTGCGAAGCGCGTTCAGGCGCTGCAACTGGCGCTCAATTTGGGCCTCAGACCGCTTTCGTTCAGTGATGTCCCGGACAATTCCCTCGTGAGCCAGGATTGAGCCGCGGCTGTCGAAGATCGGTACGTTTCTTCCTTCCAGCCAGATGCCCCGACCGTCTTTGTGGGTCACCCGGAATTCAACCGGTGCGTTGTGATTCCCTTCACCTGAAAGCACAGCCGAGATTTTGGCTAAATCGTCTGGATGGACAGCCTGGTAGAAGAGACCGGGATCCTGGTACAGTTCTTCGGGAGAATAGCCGGTCAGGGCATAGATGGCCGGGCTCAGGTACTCAAAAACAATCCGGTCCTGGTGAGCCAGCCGGTAAATGATATCTGGGGCGTTTTCGGCCAGGCGCCGATAGCGCTCCTCGCTGGCTTTCAAAGCGACCTGTTCGCGCCGCATCTGAACGCGATGATAGGCGTTTTCCAACAAACCAGGAAGCCTGAACAGGTAACCAGGATTCTTGACCACGTAGTCGTTTGCGCCCAGCCGCAATGCCTGAACTGCCAGCTCCTCATCGCCTTGAGCAGTAACAAGAACAATTGGCAGATCCAGCCGGTGGATTTGGCGCAGTTCTTTCAATAAATCCAGCGAGTTCAGCTCTTGACCATAGTAATCTAACAGCAAGGTATCATATTCGCTGAGCGCGCCTGCTTTGGGCAGGCGCTGGAAGAAATCCCTGGCGGTATGCACAATTTCCAGGTGGATATGGGGCGCGTGGTGCCTGAAATGGTGGCAGGTGGTTTCGATGTCACCCAGGTCGTTTTCCAGGTAAAGCACCCGCAAGGGCCGCTCTCTTTGAGCGGCTTCATCCCGGTATTGCTGGTAAGTGTTCTCCAGGATGATCCACAAGCGATCCAGATAATCTTCTCGTTTAACCAGATAGTCGTTGGCGCCGGCTTTCAGCACCGAAACAGCGATCTCCTCGTCGCCCTGGCCGGTGATCACCACCACTGCCAGCGGCAGGCGGCGCTCGCGCACATAAGCCAGCAAGTCAAACCCGCTCCCATCCGGTAGGCGCAGATCCGTGAGCAGGAGGTCATACTGAGCAGTTGCGCGGTCCAACCGCTCAATTGCCTCCTTTTGGGTTCGGGCAATATCCAGGCCGAAATGAGGCGCAGTTTTTTGCAATGCTCGCCGGGCCAAGTCGGCATCAAAAGAGTCATCTTCTACATAGAGGATTCTCATCGATGTGCACGGGACCCCGAATACGAAACTGTCGTCCCCTGAATTCCTTTCTGGATCGGTTAAACCTGCCTCAGCGCGGAGGCAGGTTGATCATGTTCCAATACAGGTCAATTTGCGCAGCCACCTCTAAGAATTTCTCGAAATCCACTGGCTTGACGATATAAGAGTTTGCGCCCAGCTCGTAGGCAATCTTGATATCTCGGTCTTCTGCCGATGTCGTCAAAATGATGATTGGCACCGTTTGCACGTTTGGCGCGGCCTTGAATTGGCGCAGAATTTCCAGACCATTGACCTTGGGCAGGTTGATGTCCAGTAAAATCACCACCGGCAAAGGGCTGCCTGCCTGCCAGCGATCCAGATAACCCAGGGCCTGTTCTCCATCCCGTGCGACTTCAATGGGGTTAATCACCTTGCGGCGGGCGAATGCGCGGCGCGTCAGATCTTCATCCATGGGGTTGTCTTCGATAAGCAATATTGGGCGATGTTGATATTTCATGGCTCAGGTTCCCCAGATTTTGGCCTTAAGTGCTTGCAGGCGGCGTGTTGAGAGAGCACCAGTAAATCTGAATGTGCTCAACAATTTGCATGAACTGGTCGAAATCCACCGGTTTGACGATATAAGAATTGGCCCCCTCTTGATAAGCGATCTGGATGTCGTTGTCCTCAGTAGAGGTGGAGAGCACAACGACCGGAATCACCTGAAAACGAGGATGCGATTTAAGCTGGTGCAAAACCTCTAACCCGTCCACCTTGGGCAGCTTTAGATCCAGCAGGATTAAAATTGGTAAAGCCCGTTTCTCCTCCCAGGTATTTATGTAAGCCAGAAGTTCTTCGCCATCCCGGGCAACCTCTATCGGATGGTTCACTTTTCGCCGGTGAAAAGCGCGGCGCGTCAGGTCGACATCCATCGGGTTGTCTTCAACCAGCAAGATGGGGCGTTCGGTTTGCAACATTCCAGCAACTCCCGGTCCCTGAAACCGCTCACTATTCAGGTATAGAAATTATACAGGTGAAATATCTCTCCATGCTTGCAATTTTGTTTATTTTGCCCAACAAAAGCAAGATTGATTTTCTTTGAAGCCTGCTGCAGACGAGAGATTAGAACAGGAGTTTAGTATAATACTATTCTGACCCTTGGAGATTGAACGATGGCAATTGAAATGGTCACCCCTGAGCAACTTGCAAACCTTTTGTCGGCTGAAGCCAGCCAAGAAGAAGCGCCAAAGACCACCTATAACTCTCCCTTTCTTCATCTCCTTGTCTCGGCTAATCCTGAACAACTGAACCAATCCTTTCGCGAGCTCAACTTCTCGCCTGGCGAGATTGTATTTCGTGACGGAGAGGAAGGGGACGCCGTGTACCTGATCTGGTCCGGTAAGATTGCTGTCATCAAGGGTGACCTGGACTCGCCCACCATACTGGCGTATCGCGGGCCGGGCGAAATATTTGGCGAAATGGCGATCCTGGCCAATCAGCCTCGCTCTGCAACCATTGTTGCTCTGGATCATTTGCGTGTGTTGGAGCTCAACCGGCAGCGCTTCGACCAGTTGCTCGTTGAGACCCCATCGATTAGCCGCAGCATCATGGAGATTTTGAGCGCACGGCTGCGAAAAGTATCTCAAGAGCGCAGTACAGGCCAGTTGAGCGAGAAACGCCTCAGCCGCCAGGTTTCTGATCTGCAGAGCGAAAAGCAGCGTTTGGAAGACTTGCAACGCCTGCGTCAGGAGACGACCGAGCTGATCATTCATGATTTGCGCAACCCCCTCAGCTCGATCGCCGTCAGTCTCAAGTTGATTACTTTGATGTTGCCGGAAGAAGTGCTGAAGGCCAATCAAGGGATTCTCTCGATTGGACAGGCCAGTTGTGAGCGAATGCAACGCCTGGTAGACTCATTGCTGGAAGTCTCCCGGTTAGAAACGGGCGAGGTGCGGTTTTGCCTGGAGGCGGTCAGTTTGCCCGAGGTGATTAACGAGACCATCGGGCGCATCGCCATCCTGGCTCGCCCCGGCACGGTAATCCGCCCGGTCTTTGAGCCTGGGCTGCCGCTTGTTCTGGTCGATCGGGATAAGATCGACCGGGTCATCATGAATCTGTTGGATAACGCTTTGAAATATACCCCGGAGGGCGGTCAGGTCACGGTGTCGGCTGTCCAACAGGATGAAGGCTTTGTCCGGGTGAGCGTTACGGATGATGGGCCAGGGATTCCCCCTGAAGAACGGGAGCGGATTTTTGAGCGTTTTGCCCAGGTGGCAAATGGACAATCCAGGCGGCGAGGTTTTGGCCTGGGACTGACATACTGTCGTCTGGCTATTGAGGGCCATGGTGGTAAAATCTGGGTTGTTCCTGGCGATGGAGGTCGAGGAAGTTGTTTTATATTTACCCTGCGGGTGGCTTCCCAGTAGTCTGAAAAGCCGTGCGGTTGATGGCTGGTTGTGCTGCCAAGTCAATCATTTCTGGTTGTAAAGGAAAATTGTGGCTTCTCTTGTTCATAAACCTATCCGTGTCCTGCTGCTGGATTATCTGACCCTGGTCCGAGATGGGCTCCGTCTGGTGCTGCACGACTCCCCGTATTTTCAGGTGGTTGGAGAGGCTGGGGAGAGCGAACAGGCGCTGGCGTTGGCCAGGCAAGGTGATGTGGACATCATCCTGATTGAGCTTAACCTGGATGGGGAGTTAAACACGGAAATCATCCATGAACTGATCAAAGCGAACCGAGAGGCGCGTATCATTCTCCTGACTGCCATTGAAGAAACTCCCATCTTACAACTGGCAGTTCAAATGGGTGCGATGGGAGTGGTGCCCAAAACCAGCAATCGCCAGACTCTGTACAAAGCGATTGAGAAAGTGCATGCGGGTGAAGTGTGGATTGATCGCGCGATGATTGCGAACGTGCTCACCCAACTCTCACGCTCACGGCTGGATGACGAAACCGATCCAGAGGCCGCCCGCATTGCTTCCTTGAGCGATCGCGAACGGGAGGTGATCACATTAATTGGGAAAGGACTGAAGAACAAAGAAATTGCTGCCCGGCTCACGATCAGTGAGATTACAGTCCGCCATCACCTGTCGTCGATCTACAGCAAGTTAAATGTTGCTGATCGATTGGAGCTCACCATCTACGCCTACCGCAATGGTCTGGCTGATCTGCCCTCCTGACGTCTCCTGCCCGCCAGATGCTTATCCGGCGCTGGCACAATTGTGCCAATCTTAATGGGACAATTGTGTGACTCGAAGGGGGGCAAAAATAGTGATCTAAACCTATCATAAACCGTGTTGGTTAACGTTTACAAATCCCGCAACATTATCTAGAATATAATTGTGTACTCAGATCCTCGGGCCCTACACGAATCAGGTGAAATGCATACGACGGTCGAACGTCGAGGCAAACCACGAGTTGCTTGCTCTTACCCGGCAACGGTGCGGGGTCACTTGCCCGATGGCATTCGATTTGAGGCTCGGGCCGTGTTATCCAACATGAGCGCCAGTGGGATGTATCTGCGCACACAGCGCAAGGTGCAACCCGGCCAGACGGTGTTTGTGATTGTGCGGATGTCGACAGCTTCTTTGGTGAAGGAGAGCTCGCCCCGGCTGGCAGCTTTTGGCCAGGTGGTGCGCCTGGAGACCAAGGTTGATGGCACTTATGGCATTGCGCTTAAACTGGTCAACCATCGGTTTTTATAACCTTTATGACTACAATATCCTGAGGCCACGAAGCGGGTGGGGGAGAAAGGGCAAGTATTCAAAACCCATCATCAAGAACTCATCACTCAGTCATTCTGTCAAAAGGAGAGAAAATACATGAAGCACTTAAGGAACTTGATTTATCTGTTGATTATCATGACGCTTCTGGCAGCACCGTTGGTGTATTTACCCCAACCGGTGGCGGCTCAGGAAGAATACACCTGCCTGCCAACTTGTGAAGAGGACGATGCTCGCTTCTTATCTGTTGCCGGCATCGGCCTGAGCACTGTGGCTGACCAGCCGATCATTGTGACCTTTGGGTCTCCGGCCGATTCTGCTGAAATGGAGATCGGAATTTTCGATGGCGATACCGGTGGCCAATGGGATTTTGGGACCTCGGAGCTGCGCTTTACCCTCTATGCGGACCCAGAGCTCACGGGCGATACCAGCACTGTCATTCTCACCGGCATGGGCGGTGCCATGCCCGATAATGATTGGGCGACCTTCAACATCACCAATGTCCCAGAAGCCCGGTCACCCAGCGGGAATTACTTCTATCGCCTGGAGGTTGGCCCAATTGTCCCCTTGCAGAGGTACTGGAGCAATTTCAAGGTGCGCACCAATGCAGTGGAAATGTTGGTCGCCCAGCCATTTTCATATCTGGCTTCTATGCTGACGGATGCCGATCGACTGGTTGTTTACCCGAATTACCCCGATCTAAGTACGACCACCTACAACGGAAGGTTTGACTTCCACATCTACATCCCAAGCTCTGTGGCCTCCTTTGCTGCTTGGGAAGGTGACTTCGATTTTGGCTCCTATGATTTGGCATTCAACGACACCGATGACCCCGACACACCCAACGACATCAAGCCGAGCTGGGCCGAACCATTGATTACCAATTTTGAAGGCGTGGCAATTGGCGCAAATGGCACTACGGGCAATCCAAGCGATGACTCGCAGTTTGAATTGTTCCGCCGGTCGCCCAGTGTGATTTACGATGTCATCCTGCCGGATGGCAGGACCTTCACCAATCTTAATCCTTCGGGAAATGTCGAGTGGGAACAGTACCTGATCACTTCTAATCCTGCTGTGGTCTCGGATGTGTTGATCCCAGGCCGGATACCCTCTGGGTTGTACAACATTCACTCTTTGGGCGTGGACCTGTCGAACCTGAACGCCTGGAAGTTCCCCTACCAGGTGATTGGCGTGTGCCCGCTGTTGCCGCCCGATACCGATGCTGATCCGTGCAAGCCGCCGCTCTTCCCCTACCTGATCGGCGACACAGTCTTCCGCGATCCGAATGGGAACGGTGTGCAAGAGCCGGAACAGGGTGAAGTCGGCATCCCTGGTGTGATTGTTTACCTTCTGGACAGCAGCGGTCTCCCGGTCAACGACATCAACGGCGTCCCGATCTTCACAGTCACCGATGAAAACGGCATGTATTTCTTCAATGTGCCTGGCCGCACCGTCGATCTTTACACCGGCGAGGTCATTGTAGACGGGATCTATTCGGTGCAAGTGGGCGATGAAAACTTTGCCACGGGTGGTCCCCTGGCTGGGATGACCTCCACCACCGGCGGCCAGTTGCTCACGCGCCAGGTCATTGACGACAATGTGTTAACCTATGACTTTGGTTACCGTGTACCTCCGTCGGATGCCTGTGTGGTCACACCGGGGATCTGGAAGACGAGATGGAAAGATAAGTGGCCGGTGGAAAGCATCACGGTCGCTGGTATAACCTACACTCGTGAGGAAGCCATCTTGATCATGAGCCGGCCGACCAAGTACGATATGACCTACCAGCTCTTTTCCCAGGTTGTTGCGGCCAAGTTGAACATCCTGAACGGCAACGAATCCAAGTGCATTGATGCCGCGGTCGAATACGCCGAAACATGGTTGATTGACCACCCATTGGGAAGCGGTGTGCTCATTGGCAGCCCGGCATGGATTGAGATCATGTACACGTTCAAGGACCTGGACGCCTACAACAAGGGTAAGCTGTGTGCCCCGGCGTGTGTGCTGGAGCCTCTTCCCCCCACCAATTTGCCTCCCAAGTCTCCGAAGTACGTGAGATAGTTGAGTCTTGAGATTTTTCAAAGGCGAGGCGTTGAGTATATCTGCTCGGCGCCTCGCCTTTTTGCTTTCTTAATTCAGCCTGATTCTGTTCAAAGACTGTTCAAGCTTGATTGGGGTAAAATAATGACTACCCTGTGGGCTTCTGATTGTCACTCACAGGATGTTTGTTAGGTCGGTGTTCTATACCCTTTTGATCGAGGCCAGGATGACCAGTATCTACACCAAAGTTTATATACCCAATGAAGTGCTTTTTCATGATCTGAACGGCGAGGCTGTTTTGCTCAACCTGCAAAACGGCAAATACTTTGGATTAGATTCAACGGGCACCCGCATTTGGAACCTGCTGGTTGAACTTGGCGACATCGCTGCAGCTTATCAGGTGTTGCAGGAAGAATATGATGTGGATCCAGATCAGTTGCGATCCGATTTGTTGGCCCTGGTTGATCAATTGGCTGTGAACGGCCTGGTTCGATTAGAACAGCGTGCGAATGTTCATGAAGACTGAGCTACAAACGCTTCTGTCTTACAGTGCCCAAGACAGGATTCTATTTATCGAGACCTGGCTGGTTATGTTGGGTGTTGACCTCGCGTTGCGAATGTTGCCGTTTCGCAAGGTGCAAAACTGGGTTGAATCGCCCGGCCTGAACCGCGAATCTCTTGAGAAAGAGCAAATTGAGGCAGTTGTCTGCCGTGCCAGCGAATTTGTTGATTGCGCTGCTCGCCATCACCTTTATTCGATGACCTGCTTGCGCCGCTCGCTCACCTTGCAATGGCTGCTTTCCAGGAATGGTTTGGAGACCCGGTTGGAATTTGGCGTGCGGCGGCAGGAGGGAAAGCTGCAGGCTCATGCCTGGCTGGAATATCAGGGCCAGGTGATTGACGAGAGAAGCCTCCCGGATGAACAATATACCCGATTAAAGTCCAAAGGGGATGTTAGGTGAGCGGTATCTGCGGCGCTGTGCGCTACGATGGCAAGCCTGTCACCCTGGAGTTTCTCAAGGCCATCGCTGAAAAAGCCCCATATCGCGCAGGCAATGGCTTTGATGCTTGGATCCATGGCGCAGTTGGTCTGGGATATTTGTCATCGCAGGCATCTCCTCCAAAATCAGCCGGACTAAGCCTGGGTCAAAGATGGGTGGTTGTGGCTGACGCCAGGCTGGACAATCGGGCCGATCTTTTGCGCCTCTTGGAGGCCAAGGATTGCCTGCGGTCAGAATCCCCATCGGATGTTGACCTGGTTCAGGCTGCCTTTGTCTGCTGGGGAGTTGGCTGTTGCGAGCGCTTGCAAGGCGCTTATAGCATCGCTTGTTGGGATCGAGCCAAATCCTGCTTGATCCTGGTGCGAGACCGGTTGGGCGAGCGCCCCGTTTACTGGGCCTCCACAGTATTTGGGCTGTTCTTCGCCTCCGAACCGGCTCAGTTGTTGGCGGAGGGTATGCTTGATCCTGCTCCAAACCTGGAGCGCGCCCTGGCGTACCTGACCAAGCAGCCTTTTGACCCTACCTGGAGCTTCTTCCGCGCGATCCAACGTCTGCCAGAAGGCCATTTTCTCCTCGCACAGGATGGCCGGGTAACATTGCAAAGGTACTGGTCTCTGGATGCCTCCGCGGTGCAGGGATTGGGCCAGGCTGAGGCAGCCGATAGGCTTTCCCATTGCCTGGAGCAGGCCGTCGCGCGCCGGTTAGCAGGGCATGGCCAGGCCGGCGTTCTGCTCAGCGGCGGCCTGGATTCATCCAGCATTGCTGCCAAAGCATCTGCGCTTTTGGAGCTTCGGGCAGAGCAGCTCCATGCTTTCACCTGGGAGTCTCACTCTGGCGATAAACTGGATGAGCGGCAGTGGAGCGCAACCCTGATTGGCGCCCGCCCAAACATTGTTGAGCATCCGGTTCCAGCAGATCCCTACTATCCCCTCAGCCGTTATCCGGAGGCATACGCTGACCCCAACGCCCCGGACACCAACACATACCCCGATCTGCTCCTGACGACGATTCAGGTTGCCCAAAAGCAGGGTGTGGATTTGATCATGAACGGTATCGGCGGAGACCCGGCACTCGGGGGTATTCTGCCCGAGCTGGCTTTGCTGCGCCAGAAGCGTTGGGGTATGCTGGCCCAGCGCCTGCGGAGATCTGGCCTGCGGAGCTTCCGGGTGCTGGCCGGGCAACTCCGGGCTGCATTTAAGACCGACCTTCCTGCCTGGCTTTCCTCTCAAGGCCGCCGCCTGGCGCATCAAGCCGGGCTGGATGGTCCTGCGCCCTGGACACGGGAGTTGAAATCACCCTTACAGTTGCGCGCTTTTTTATTAACCCAACCATCGAATGGTATGGCGCTGGAGCGTTTTGATCGTCTGAGCGCCCGCCATGGCGTCCGTATCGCCGCGCCCTGGTGTGATCTCGATCTGGTCCTCCTGCCGCTCAGCGTAGAGGATGGCGCCCTGGATCAACAACCACCCGGCAAGAGCCTGTTGCGCCAGGCAATGGCTGGCGAGCTGCCCGAGAAATTGCTTGCTGATCCTGTTCCAAAAGTTTCGGGTTCCAGGCTTGTTGCAGAAGGGTTGGTCCGTCATGAGCGAGATCGGATTGAGAGCTGGCTCCAGCATTCCATTCTGGGGCAGCTTGGTTTGGTGGATTCCTCGATCCTGTTGGCAACCTACCAACAGTTCGCCCAGTCTGGCAGAGTGATGCCTGGAATTTGGGAGATAATCACTCTGGAAATTTGGCTAAAATTAAATTATAATAAAGTCAGTCAGGGATATGGAGAGCAGTATCAGGCTCTTCCAATAGAAAAGCGCAGGAGATGAATGGAATGGACAAGAATGAGAAGAAGCCCTACGTGCCTCCGCAATTGATCGAGTACGGGGATCTGGCAGAGATTACTCGCTCGGGCTCTAACGACGTAGACGACGGCGTGATAGGTACGCAGTTCACCGGTTAGGCAAAGCTCCTTCTTATAGCCTGCCTCGAGCCAGATTGCAAAGGTTTGCATCTGGGTTTTTTCTGCGCAAATCATCAAAAACAAGCGATGTGTAATCCAGTTACACGTGGCTTGTTTTATTCTGGAATGTCCCTAAAGAGTCTGGGCGAGTGATGCCTCTGCATTCCCATGAATGAACTGGATGCCTGATTTGTGATCACATCTACCAGCAACGATTCACTCTCCCCTGTCTTTTTAGCTTGTTTTGATGTTGACGGACGCGTCGTTGAACCCAAAATCCAGATCGGGGAGCAGCATATTTGGCGCCCTGCTGACAGCGAAGACTGGGTAGCGGCACAGGGGTATGTTGCCAATCGCGCTGAATTGCTTCGCCGCTTTGGGCTGCCGGAATCCGGCGAAGACCGGGAAATTTTGCACCTTCTATACACCCGTTGTGGATTGGAAGCAGCAAACCATATTGCCGGGACATTGGCCTGGGTGTTGTGGGACAGCCGGCAAAGACAGGTTGTGATGGCCCGCGATCGCATGGGCAATCACAACTGGTATTTCACGACCCTGGGCGATGAGCTTTGGTTTTCCAACCGGATTGAAGCTTTGCTTGGACTGCCAGGTTTACCGCGCAGCCTCAATCCGCGTTCAGTGGCTGTTCAGATCATGGGCGGCGTGCCGCTTCCTGGTGAGACATTCTATGAATCCATCCGAGAGGTGTTGCCAGGTGGGTTCGTGCGGTTGGATGGGCAGGGGCGCCAGGAAGGGCGTTACTGGCAGATTGTGCCACAGCCTACACTCAAACTGAAAACTGACCAGGAATATGCCCAGGCGCTTCGGGAGTTGCTTTTTCGTCTGGTTGCCGAACACGCGCCGCCAGGCCAGGCAAGCATCACCCTTAGCAGCGGGCTCGACTCGACCAGCGTGGCGGCTGCCATATGCCACGCTGCGCCGCAAACTTCTCTGGCTGCTCTGTGCTGGTCAGCGCCTGAGTTGCCGGAGGCTGACGAGAGTCGCTTCGCTGCCGAGGTATGCCGCTTCCTGGGTATCCCATACACTGAGATCCGAGCAGACCGTCTTTGGCCAATGTGCCGCCCAGATGGGATTTGCACTTCAGCGATGATGCCAATTTACGGTTATTACACCGAGCTCTTTGATGAGACTTTCCAGG
Source organism: uncultured Anaerolinea sp. (assembly GCA_964503625.1). GTDB lineage: Bacteria > Chloroflexota > Anaerolineae > Anaerolineales > UBA4823 > RBG-16-57-11. Next base: position 63,097 of record CAZDAU010000008.1, on the reverse strand, counting down.
CCGCCCGGCGCCAGGGCAGCAAGGTGGTTTTTTCCGGCTTGAGCGGCGACCATCTCTTTGGCGGTAATGTCTTCGCCTATCCAGACTTGCTTCTGACCGGACGCTGGCTTGAACTGGCTCGCCAGATTCATCACCACCTGCCGCGCTCATCCATGCGCCTGTCGCTGTATCAGATCATGCGGCGGATGATCCTTTCGCCCATTCGCCAGGCTTATTTGCCAGGCAGGAAGAATGACGCCCCTGCGCCGGTGCCCTGGCTGCGCCCACCCTATGACGAGCTTTACCGTTCTCACTTCACTCGCCCGCCGGAATTTCGCTGGATGCTGCCAGGAAGGTTGGCAAGACTCCACATGATTGGCAGCCCCAACTTACCCCACTTTGCTGAGATGATGAACCGCCATGCGGAGAGCCAGGGGATTGAGTTTCGTCACCCCCTCTTGGACCATCGGTTGCTCGAGTTTGCGGCCAGCCTGCCTACCGACCAGACCTTCCGCGCCGCTCAGCGCAAGATCATTGTGCGGAATGCCATGCAGGGGCTGCTGCCGCCTGTTGTGCTCGAGATGTGGGATAAGATCCTGCCAGGCGCAATAACTCACCGGGGATTGCGCGAGCGCGAACAATCCAAGGTGCTGCACTTGATGACCGATATGCGCGCGGCTGAGCTGGGTTTTGTCGATCAACCCAGGCTGCTGCAGGCCTATCAGGACTACCTGGCTGGAAGGAACAATAGCGCTATCTTCTGGAACACCCTTACCCTGGAAGATTGGCTGCGGCGATGGTTTTAATAAACACCCCGCAAAGTGCTGGTGCATCTGGATGGTTTTCATTTCGCGCCTTTGGCCATAATCTGGCGAGCAACATTGCTTTGCCGGGCTGGCAGCCGCAAGCTGCGGGTTCAGCAGATTTAACCCTCATTTTTACGAGTGCGCCGCCGTTTGAATGGCAGCCAGATCAACTTCAGCCCGATTTTGTCAGCCGATCCAAGAATCAAGAGGGCCGGAGTATCCTGTCCTATTACCGGCTGGAATCCTGCCCGGTGATGCGCTTTCTGGATCTGGCAGACTTCTATATCTGGCCTGAGCGGGTGATCTGTTTCTTGCAGGGGGAGGTGCCGGACTACACCCTGAACATCTTGTTGTTTGCCAACGTGTTGCCTTTTTGGCTGGAGCTTAAGGGTTTTGTCACCCTCCATGGTTCAGCGGTGAGCATCTCCGGTAAGATTGTCGCCTTTATTGCCCATAGCCGAACCGGAAAAAGCACTCTTGCCGCTGCTTTTTTACAGCAGGGCCATGCGCTGCTGACCGACGATGTGCTGCCGCTGATCCGGTCTGCGGCGGGTTACCTGGCATATCCTGGTTACCCAGTCATGCGCATGTGGCCCGGCGAGGTTGAGCACTTCCTTTCCAGTTATGAAGGTCTGGAACGGGTCCATCCGGAGTTCAATAAACGCCACGTTCCCCTGGATCTGTCTGGCTTTGGCGCCTTTTGTGATGATTCAACTCCTCTGGAGCGTATTTACATCCTGGAGCGCCAGGAGGCGGCCGACTGTCCGAAGGGATTAGAAATCAGGCGGGTTTCTCCTCGTGATGCGTTGGTTGAACTGTTGCGCTACTCGTTCGTTGGACGATTGGGGGATGCGGCTGGGCTGGCGCCAACCAGGTTCGCCTTCCTCTCCGAATTGGTTGAAAGCATCCCCGTTCGCCGCCTGGTTTACCCAGGCGGCTATGAATTCTTACCCCAGGTTCGCCAGGCGGTCCTGGCGGATAGCTCAATAACTTGAAAGTGAGACTTGCTGGTCAGAGGCGCGCCGGCTTGCTTAAAGCAATGGGGCCCAGCCAGCGGGTAGTTTAACGCATGGCCGGGCCCTGGTTTTTTCAGCTCAAAAGCCCCGGTTAAGCCCCGTATTTCCCCAGACGCAAGGCGTGCGCCAGGGCCAGTGGCAGGATATCCACATGGCGCATCTGTCCCAGGCTGCCTTGCTGGCATTTGGCCTCGCCGAACTTGCCCGGCTGGTCGAAGCGGGCTGTATCGGCTGCCAGCAAAACCGGCACTGGATGCCAGCTATGCCGTTTGAGCTTGGCGGGGGTGGAGTGGTCACCGGTGATCACGAGCACATCCGGTTTTAGCGCCAGCAGGATGGGCAGCGCCTCGTCCACAGTCTCGATCACGTGCACGCGGGCCTCAAAATTGCCATCCTCGCCGTAGCTGTCGGTCTTCTTGATGTGAACAAAGAAGAAATCGTACTCGTCCCAATGCTTTTTGACGACCTCAAACTCTTCCGCCGGTGTCTCGGCGTCATGCTCGATGACATCCATCCCCACCAGTCGGGCGACGCCTTTGTACATCGGGTAAACTGCCACTGCTGCCGAGCGCATTTTGAAGACTTCGGGGAAACGCGGCATGCCTGGGTCCCTGGAGATGCCGCGCAGCAGGCAACTGTTAGCGGGTGGGTGCGCTGCCAGCAGTTTGTTCGCCTCTGCCCACCATTGGCGCAGGATTTCCGCCGTTTTCTGCGAGGCATCGTCTTCCGCTTTGATCGGCAGGGCAGGGACGCCGGTGAGCTGCGGGTCATTATCGGGGATGTTGGCGCCCAGGCCTTCGGCTCGCAGCACGATCACAAAGCGATATTCCTTGACCGGTTCAACAAAGATCTGCACACCGGGGATCTGGATCTGGCGCAGGATCTCTACCCGTTTCGCGCATTCTTCGGTGGAAATGCGTCCGGCGCGGCGGTCGGTGATGTTGCCGTTGGCGTCCACCGTGCAAAAGTTAGCCCGGATGGCAACATCCTCCCGATTCAGCGGGAAGCCAATGCCCATTGCCTCCAGCACACCGCGTCCGATCAACACCTCCAGAGGATCATAGCCGAACAGGGCCATGTGCCCGGGTCCGCTGCCGGGGCTGAAAGCCGGGGCGACCACGTGGCTCATCCCCAGCGAGGCGCGGGCGATCAGCGCATCCATGTTGGGCGTCCTGGCGGCTTCCAGCTCGGTGGGGCCGCCTGGCTCGAGCGGCAGCCCGCCCAGCCCATCCATCACCAGCAAGATAATTTTGGAGCCGTTGTCCACAGCCATTTCGTTAATGAGTTTCAATTTATCCATTTGCTTCAAGACCTCGTTTTTATGTATCACTCCTGAAATTGCCTGACCAATTTTACCTGACTTTTTGATTTTAGATGCTGCGTCCTGAGTCTTAATGGATATTGAACCTTTACATGCCAGGTCAGATTATATATAATGCATAATATATAATTTGACCCGCTGCACGAGCTCAATGCCAGCCAAGTTGAGGCCTTTATGATCGATGCAGAGATCTTTTCTGGCGACGAGGGGAAAGTTGTCCGCAAAAAATCGCTCAGGGAGGAGGTGTTCGAACTGCTTCACCAGCGCATCGTGGCAGGAAAATATTTGCCCGGCGACTGGCTGCGCCAGGAAGAGATCTCCACCCAGATTGGCGTCAGTCAGACCCCGGTTCGCGAGGCGCTGGACCTGCTTGTCTCGGTGGGATTGGCCGAGCGCGTGCCTTACCGCGGCGTGCGCGTGCCCGAGCTGACCATGGAAGAGATTGTGGATACTTACACCCTGCGGCTGATCCTGGAAAGCTCTGCTGCGCACCTGGCAGCGCTCAATATTTCTGCTGAGCAACTGCAAGCGCTCTCGGACATTGTCGAGCAGACCCGCAACCTGGTTACCCTGGAGGATATGTCCTTGCAGCGCCAGCTCAACAAACGCTTTCACCTCTCTCTGGTGGCTGCAAGCGGCAACCAACAGCTCAGCCGCCTTTACGAGATGGCATCGAACAAATTCCCCGACTGGCGGCTGTATGAGTACATGTTTCGGCACCCTGAGCTGCTGGCGTCCAGCCTGGCGCGGGAGTATGAAGAGCACAGCGCCATTGTCCAGGCATTGGCAGTCCAAGACGCGGAGCAGGCCGCCAGGCAGACTTTAATTCATATCCACAACCTGGCTCGTGAGCTGATGGAGTTTCTGGGTGTTCCAGAAAAAATTCTTCGAGAAAGAGAAGCGCAGATTTGCCCAATCCTGGCCGTTCAGCTCTGATCGATTTATTGCTCCATTTGGCTTTTTGCGAGATCTCCCGTTTGAAGCGGGTGGAACAGAAAACCCAGATCACCTTTCAAAAAAGGAGTAACCCATGACCTCAGAATTGTTTCAGGCAATGGCCCAAAGCATCATCGATGGCGACGCCGAGGCGGCCGAAAGTCTGGCGAAGCAAGCGCTTGAAGCCGGCATCGATCCTCTGGCAGCGATCAACCAGGGCTTTGTGGTGGGCGTCAATTATGTTGGCAACGAGTTTTCGTGCGGCAACGCTTTCCTGCCCGAGCTGGTGATGGCTGGCGAGGCGATGAAGGCGGCTGTCAGCGCCCTGGAGCCGGAAATGGCCCGCCTGGGCACAGCCCGGGAAGTGTTGGGTAAGGTGGTTTTGGGCACCATCCAGGGCGACATCCACGATATTGGTAAGACCCTGGTTGGCACCATGCTCTCTGCGGCGGGTTTCCAGGTGTTTGACCTGGGTGTGGATGTGCCGGTGGAAGCGCTGGTTTCTAAGGCGCGCGAGGTGGACGCCGATATCATCGGCGTCAGCGCCTTGCTCACCACCACGATGGTGCGCCAGCGGGATGTGGTGGAGGCGCTGGAGGATATGGGCTTGCGCCCGCGGATCAAGGTAATGGTCGGCGGCGCGCCCGTCACCAGCGAGTGGGTTGCCGAGATCGGCGCGGATGGCTACAGCGAAGACGCCATCGGCGCAGTGCAGGTCGCCAGGAAGCTGGTTGGCAAATGAGAGGCCGGGAATGACTCGCCCAATTCGATCAATCAGCAACCCCAGGCTCAGCCTGAGCATCCTGACGCCCGAAGATGTGCAGCGCATTCATGCCGCCACCCTGGAAATCATTGAGAGCGTCGGCGTGCGGTTTCCCTCCAAACGCGCCCTGGAGATTTGGGCCGCGCACGGTGCCCAGGTGGATTGGCAGACTTTCATTGTCAAAGCGCCTGCCTCTCTGATTGAATCCGCCCTGAAGAAGGCCCCGCCCCGATACGTGCTGGCCGCCCGTGACCCTGACCAGGACCTGCCGCTGGATGGCAACCATGTCCACCTGGGCACCGATGGCTGCGGCGTCGAAGTGATTGACCTTTACAGCGGAGAGCGGCGGCGCTCAGTGCTTCAGGATGTGGGTGAGATCGCCCGGGTGGCCGATTACCTGGAAGACATCGCCTTTCATTGGGTGGCGGTTTCGGCGCAGGATCGTCCGCCGCACACCCGCGGCTTACACGAAATCAAGGCCATTTGGGAAAACTCCACCAAGCATGTCCAGACTGAGAGCATATATTCTGAGGCTGAGGCCCGCGCTGCAGTGGAAATGGCTGCTGTGATTGCCGGCGGCCGGGAGGCGCTGCGCAAGCGGCCAGTTCTGTCTGTCATGCAATGCACAGCCTCGCCGCTGGGGCATGATGGCGGCAGCCTGGAGGCGGCTCTGATTGGCGCAGAGGCTGGCCTGCCGGTCGGCTTCATGACCATGTCTGCCTGCCTGACGACCGGACCGGCCACCCTGGCGGGCAACCTGGTGGTGGGCAATGCCGAGGTGCTTGCTGGGACAGCTTTGATCCAGCTCGCCTTTCCTGGCGCACCCGTCTTCTATGCAGCCGCCCAGACCGCCTCCGATCTGCGCACCGGCGCATACACCGGCGGCGGCCCAGAGGATTACCTGTTTGGAGCGGCAACCAATGTGCTTTCCGACTTCTATGATATTCCCCTCTCAATGGGCTCGTTTGCCACCGGGGCCAAGGAGCCGAACTGGCAGGCCGGGGTGGATAACAGCCTGTCCACGTTGATGGCCAGCATTGTCATGTCGGATATGCTGCTTGGGGTGGGCTTTATGCACGGCAGCCGGATCTGGTCTTATGCCGAGATGCTGATGGACTGCGAGATCTACGGAATCATCCGCCAGATGATGCAGGGCATCGTGGTCGATGACGAGACCCTGGCCCTGGACGTGATCCGCGCCGTGGGTCCAGGCGGCAACTTCCTGACCCAGAAACACACCCGGCGACACATGCGCGAGCTTTTTGTGCCCCAATTCATGGACCGCCGGCCGTACAACGAATGGCAGGAAAAGCGCGATGGCGCAGTGGATTGGGCCACGGCCAAAGCCCGCCAGATCTTGGAGACGCACCGGCCCGACCCATTGGATCCCAGGCTCTCTGCCGAGCTTACCCGGATCATTAACGCGGCAGAGATGTCTTGAGCATTTTACAAAACACCCCCCAGATTGTCTACGATGAAAGAGTCTGTTCTCATGCAACCCAAAATTTCGCTCCTTTCCGACCAACTGATCAAACAGGTTCTTGATGAGGCCTTTCAATTAATGATGGCCCCGGGCATCAAAGTGCAGTCTCCGGAGGCGCGCGAGCTGCTGGCGGCCGCTGGGGCTCAGGTGGACCCTTCCACCCAGGTCGTCCATATCCCGGTGCAGGTCGCTGCGCCGGCGCTGGAGAGCGCACCCAGGCAGTTCCACCTGTATGATCGCCTGGGCCGTCCGGCGGTGCTTTATGGCGGCGACGCGGTCCATTTTGACCCCGGTTCATCTGCGGTACACATCCTGGACCCAGAGACGCTGGCCCATCGGCCATCCTACGCCCCAGATCTGGTGCGGATCATTAAGATTGCTGAGATGCTGCCCCAGTATGACGCCCAGTCAACCGCTGTGGTCTGTAACGAGGTTCCCAAGGCGATCGGTGATCTTTACCGCCTGTTCCTGGTGTTGATGTACTCGTCCAAGCCCATCGTCACCGGCGCTTTTTCGGTGCCCACCCTGCAAAAGATGATCGATATGCTGGCGATCTTCGCCGGTGGGCGGCAGGCGCTGGCTGAAAAGCCCCAGGCTGTGTTCGATGTCTGCCCTTCTCCGCCGCTGATCTGGAGCGAGTTTGGCGCCCAGAACCTGATTGACCTGGCTCGCGCCGGGGTTCCAGCGCAGATGGTCTCTATGCCGCTGGCTGGAGCAACCGCCCCAGTCACATTGCTTGGATCGGTGGTCCAGCACGCTGCCGAGTGTATCAGCGGAATCGTCATCCACCAGCTTGCCCGTCCTGGGGCGCCGATCGTCTGGGGCGGGGCGCCGGCGATCTTTGATATGCGCAAAGGCACCACGCCAATGGGCGCCATGGAGACCGCCATGATTGACGCGTCTTACGCCGAGGTCGGCAAGGCGCTGGGCTTGCCCACCCACACCTACCTGGGCGCCAGCGACGCCAAGATCGTTGATGCCCAGGCCGGCCTGGAGAGCGGTGTAACCGCCGTGGTCGGGGCGTTAGCGGGCATCAATATGATCTCTGGGGCGGGGATGCTGGATTTTCTGGCCTGTTTCAGCCCCGAAAAGCTGGCTCTTGATGCTGAGGCAATTGCCATGGCCCGGCGTTTGCTGGAGGGGGTCAAGGTGCACACCGACCCCCTGGCGACGGCCATGTTTGAAGGGATCAACTTCAAGGGAGAGTTCCTTAAGCAAAAAGCTACTCGCCAGTTGTTTGCCAGGGAGCAACACATTCCCTCGCTGGTGATTGATCGCAACTCGGTGCGGGGCTGGCAGGAAGAGGGCAGCCAGGATGCTTTTGCCCGCGCCAAAGTTCGCTCTCAGGCTCTGCTGCAAGAATACCAGCCGCCAGAAGTCCCGGCTGAGCAGAAACAGGAGTTGCTCAAGCTGGTCAAGAGTCTGGCTCAGCAAGCAGGCATGGATTCCTTGCCTGGAATCGATTAACTGGTTGAACAAGATGACGAAAAATCAGCCTCTGGACCTGGCAGAATTGCTCAGGGTCCCCTACGTTGAAGCCGAAGCTGGGTTTGATCTCTCGCCCGATGGTTTGTTTGTGGCCTTTTCCTGGAATCGCACCGGGAACTGGGAGATCTACCAGATGCGCCTGGACCAGACCGAGGCGCCGCGACAAATCAGCAGCGGGCCGGGCGCCAAGCTTGTGCCGCGTTACTCGCCGGACGGGGCGCGGCTGTCTTACGTGGTCGATCTGGATGGCAGCGAATGCTACGACATTTGGGTTTGTGATCTGCAATCGGGCGAGGCGGCCAATCTGACGCCAGAGACGGATTACACCATCCAGCCCAAGGTGAGCTGGTCGCCGGATGGCTCGCGCCTGGCGTTCATCTCGAACCAATCTGGGCGTTTCAGCACCTCTCTCTTGCCGCTCCCCGCGAAAGTGCCTGCTGCGCAGAAGCCAAAGCCTGAGCCTTTCTTTGATCAGGGCGGCCCGCACTGGGAAGCGCACTGGTCGCCGGATGGACGCTGGCTGTCGGTGACCTGCGAAGGCCAGGGACAGGACTTTTTCACCTTCATTGTCCCCTGCGACGCGCCCGGAGAGGCGCGCCAGATTGCCATCGATGGGAAGCCGATTAATGCCCGGGAGGCGAGCTGGTCGCCAGATGGGATGCAATTGGCGTTTTCTTCCGACTTTATGGGTGTGTATCAGATTGGCATCTACGAAGTGACAAGCGGCGCTATTCGTTGGTTGACCGCTGGGAAAGGCGAGAAAAGCCAGCCAGCTTGGTCGCCGGATGGCAGGCGTGTGGTCTACGTGCTGAGCGATGGGCCGCAGACCTGGCTGGCGGTGCAGGGCCTGGATCAAGAAGCCCCGGATCTCTATCAGGTTGAGCCGGGCATTCATTACACGCCGGTCTTTACCCCTGACGGCGCTCGATTGGTCTTTGTCTTTGATAATCCGCGTCATCCGGCTGATCTGTGGGCGCTCCATCTAAAAAGCCACTCTTTTGTCCAGTTGACCCATTCGCTGCCCCCAGAGCTGGCCCGGGCGGATTTCATCATGCCGCAGCACATCGAGTATCCCAGTCTGGATGGCCAAAGCGTCCCGGCTTTGTTGTACCTGCCCCACGCCGCCCCTGACCGGCGCGGTCTGCCGCCGGCAGTAGTTGTGATCCACGGCGGTCCCACCTGGTTGTTTCAGTACCTGTGGTATCCCTTCATGACCCACATGGTCAGCCGGGGTTGGGTGGTCCTGGCGCCCAACTACCGCGGCTCCAGCGGATACGGCCGCGAATGGCAGATTGCCAACCGCTTTGACATCGGCCGGGGCGATACAATGGACGTGGTCGCCGGTGCTAAATTCCTGGCGCGCCAGGGTCTGGCCGATCCCCGGCGCATTGCTGTCACCGGGCGCAGCCATGGCGGCTACCTGACGATGACCTGCCTGACGCAATACCCGGATCTTTGGGTTGGCGGCTCGGCTGTGGTGCCGTTTTTGAACTGGTTCACGTCCCATGCCAACTCGCGCCTGGATTTGCAGCATTGGGACATTGAAAACATGGGTGACCCTGTAAAGAATGAGGCGCTCTGGCGGGAGCGCTCGCCATTTTTCTTTCTTGACCGTATCCAGGCGCCAGTCCAGCTCATTTGCGGGGCGCATGACCCGCGTTGCCCAGCCAGCGAATCCATCCAGGCGCGGGATGCGCTGCTGGCGTTGGGCAAGCCGGTTGATTTCCTCCTGTATCCGGACGAAGGCCACACCTTTTTGAAAATCGAGAACATCGTGGAACATGAACTGCGCCGGGTGGCCTTCCTGTCTGCCTGTCTGGAGTGAGCGCAAATGACTCATCTGGCGGTGCTTTCCCCCGAAGAGGTCGAAGCCATTCACCAGGCCACGCTGCGCGTCCTGGCCGAGACAGGCCTGGCTCTTTCGCAGGCAGAGGGCCGCCGGATTTTGTTGGAAGCCGGCGCCACCCTGCGCCAGGGCCGGGTGTGCATACCCCCCGACCTGGTTGAGAAGGCGCTGGAGACCTGCCCGCCACAGGTGAGCCTGCTCGGGCGAGGCGGTAAAGTCAAGATCCTTGGCGATGGCAGTCTGCACTGGCACAACCTGGGCGGGGCGCGAGATGTTTACGATCACCGCGCCAGGACCCGCCGCCCCGCAGGGATGCAGGATGTGCGCGACAGCACTCGCCTGCTGGACGCTCTGGATAGCGCCACCACAATCACGCCCTTCTTCACCCCGCAGGATGTGCCAGGGCCGCTGGTGTCTCTGGCGATGTACCGCCTGGCCCTGTCCAACACCACAAAGCCTCTTCAGGGACCAGGCGTGCAAACTGCTGCCGAGGTTGGCTTTGTGCTGCGCATGGCAGAAGTGATCGGCCCACCAGCAGAGTATCTTTCGCTGAGCGTTTCGCCGGTCAGCCCGCTGATCTTACCCGACGATGCCGTGGCTGCTATCCTGGCAATCGCCCGGGCGGGTGTGCCCTTTGCGCCCCTGCCCTGTCCAACCGCCGGCGCCACCGCGCCGATGTCGATCTCAGGCGCGCTGGTTCAGCAAAACGCCGAGCTGCTGGCCTGCATTGTCCTGGCCCAATTGGTCCGGCCTGGGCTACCGATTGTTTATTGCGGCCGGCTGGCAATGATGGAACCGCGCACCGGTTTTTCTGTCTGGGGAGGGGTCGAGCTTGGCCTGGCCTCGGCTGGGACCGTGCAAATCGGTCATCGCTACAGATTGCCGGTGAATGTGTATGGCCTCTCGACCAATGCGCACACGTTGGACATCCAGAGCGGATATGAGCGGGCCTTGAATGCAGTTATCCCGGCCCTGGCCGGCGCAGATGAGCTTTCTGGAATTGGTGAAATGGAAGCCGGGGTGATGGGCTCTTGCGCCCAGATTGTTTGCGATAACGAGATCGCGGCCAGCGTGCGCCGTCTGCGCCAGGGTTTCTCTGCAGATGAAGACGCCCTGGCGGTGGACGTCATTGCCGCCGCCATACAGGAAACGCACAACTTCCTGGCTCAGAAGCACACCCTTCGTTACCTGCGCTCCGGCGAATTGCTGGTCACCCGCCTGGCGGAGCGTGGACCATGGGAAAGCTGGGAGCGCGAGGGCCGCCAAGGCATGGCCGAGCGCGCCCAGGCGGAGGCTGAGCGCATTCTGGCCGAACACCAGGTAGCGCCGCTATCCGAGGCGCAGGAAAGTGAGCTGGATGCCATCATGCGGCAGGCGCAGCAAGCCCTGGTGCCTGGCTGAGCCACAAAAATCAGCGCTATCACCCACCTCAGGGATGCTCAAGCCATGAAAAGCAACCCCAAGTTTTTAATAAGGAGTCAGCCATGTTAGAAAAAGCCCGTGCTATTGAATCGCAGTTGGTCGATTGGCGGCGCACCATCCACCATCACCCAGAGCTTGGGTTTCAGGAGGTGCACACCGCTGCTCGCGCGGCTGCTATCCTGGAGGAATTGGGCTGCCGGGTGCGGACGGGAGTTGGTAAGACCGGTGTGGTTGCTGAATTGGGATCGGGAAAGCCGGTCATTGCCATTCGCGCGGACATGGACGCCCTGCCAATCCTGGAGGCCAACGAAACCCCTTACGCCTCCGAAAACTCAGGCATCATGCACGCCTGTGGGCACGACGCCCACACGGCCATGGTCTTGGGCGCAGCTTCGCTGCTGCGAAAGGAAAGTTTCAAGGGGGCGATGCGCTTCATCATCCAGCCATCGGAGGAAGCCAATGACCGAGAGGGGCTGAGCGGGGCGCCGCGCATGATCCAGGACGGCGCAATGGATGATGTTGACCGGGTCATTGCCCTGCATGTCGATCCAGCCACGCCGGTTGGGTGCATCCGCCTGTGTTCGGGCCCGTCTTCTGGCGGGGTTGACTCGTTTTTTGCCACGATCTACGGCAAGGGCGGTCATGGAGCCAGCCCGCACACCGCAGTTGATCCGATCTATATCACCGGGCATGTGCTGATGGCACTGCATGGCATCGTCTCCCGCCGCCTGGATCCCTTTGCCCCAGCGGTGGTCACCGTGGGCAGCTTGCATGGTGGGCAGGCTGAGAATGTGATCCCCGACCGGGTGGATTTGGCGGGGACGATTCGCTTCCTGAGCAAAGAAGTCCAGGCCCAGATACACACCGAAGTGGAGCATGCCTTGTCGATCGCCCGCCTGATGGGCGGCGATTACACCCTGGAAATCCAGAAAGGCACGCCGCCGATGATCAATGACCCTGGCGTGGTGGAGGTGATGCGCCAGGCAGCCATCGATTTACTTGGCTCAACGCATGTCCTGCCGCCCCAGGATGGCCTGGGGGCAGAGGACTTTGGTTGCTTTTCTGAGATCGCGCCCGGCGCAATGTTCTCTCTGGGCTGCAGAATTGAAGGCGACGAGCGTCATTTGCACAACCCGCGCTTTGATATTGACGAGGGCTGCCTGCCCGTTGGTGCTGCCCTGCTGGCCGAGACTGCCCTGCGCCTGTCGAAACAACTTTCACGGTCATAGCTGTTCGGCAGGAGCCTGCATGCCATCCCTCGTGCTTCCCAAGCTGACCGAACTCACCCCCGAGCAAATTGAGTACATCCACACCCGCTCGCTGCAAATTCTGGAGCGGGCCGGCGTGCGGGACGACTCCCCAGGCGCTCGCCGCTTGCTGGCCGGCTCGCAAGGGGTGAGGTGGGTTGCAGAAGATTGGGCCACCCTTGAGCTGGCGCTGGTCGAATGGGCGATCCAGTCTGCGCCGCCGGCGGTTGACCTGTTTGACCGCCGCGGGCAGCTCGCGTTTCGCCTTGGCGAGAACAACGCTCGCCAGGGCCGGGATCGCACCCGCTTTGGCATCGGGGTCACGAACCTGTACTATCAGGACCCGCTCAGGGATGCGATTGAGCCGTTCTCCCGCCGGCACATGGCCCTGTCTGCCCGCCTGGGGGAAAATCTCCCGCTTTATGATGTGGTCTCCACCATAGGGGTCTTGCAGGATGACCCGCCCGAAAGCGCAGATCTGTACGCCACGCTGGAGATGACCGCCAACTTGGAGGAGATTATCCGCCGCGGCCCGGGTGGCAGCTTCCTGGACGCCGACCTGACCTTGAAGCTTTACCGCAAGGCTTACCACGAGAGCAAAATTTTTCCCCGGATAGGGTTGGAAAAATGGCAGGAGCGCGGTATGCCCCAGGGTATCGACCTGCTGCGCCAGCACACCCATACGCTGCTGGAGACCGGCCGGCCGCCGGAAGACCATGATGAGCTGATCGCCAGGGGCGAGGCGTTTATCCAGAAAGCATCCGATTGATCTTCAGGCAGATGGGTTCTAAATGTGCATCAGATTCTAGGC
>CAZDAU010000008.1:0-49879 GCA_964503625.1 uncultured Anaerolinea sp. | reverse complement strand
AGCATCCGATTGATCTTCAGGCAGATGGGTTCTAAATGTGCATCAGATTCTAGGCGCACCCGATGGGTGCACCCGGTTGTGCGCCGCGGCGCGCCCTCGCCAATGCGCTCACGCAGGGCAAAGACCGCTGTAACGAGACTGGCAGCCCAGACCGGTCCGTACAGGAAATCAGCCATACGATAGGCAAACGGGCCGATGGCAGTTCGCAAATCCCCGGTTAGATAGATCAACGGCGCAATGATAAAAGCCATTGCCAGTAAGAAGGAAGCAAGTCCGCCCCATTTCTGCAATGTCACGGTTTCCGGTTTCTGTGTCTGCATCGGGGTGAACCTTGAAATGTATCCCTGTTCCGCCTGTTGTCAATGCAGGTTAAACCCCGGCTGCCTTGAACGCCTCGCTGATCAGCGCAATAGCCTCCTCTTGCAGCCGCTGCAGGTGGTCTGCGCTGACATAGCTTTCGGCGTAAATCTTGTAAATATCCTCCGTGCCGGAGGGGCGCGCTGCAAACCAGCCCTGGTCTGTGACCACTTTCAAGCCGCCGATGGGTGCGTTGTTTGCTGGAGCCCGGGTCAGCTTGGCGTGGATCCTGGCCCCGGCCAGCGTATCCGCCTGGATCAGCTCTGGTGAGAGGTCCTGCAATACCGCTTTTTGGGCTGCCGAGGCGTAGGCGTCGATGCGAGCGTAGTAGGTGCGCCCGAACTCCTTCTCCAGATCCTGGTAACACAACCCCGGGTCGCGTCCCAGCACCGCGGTGATCTCCGCGGCCAGCAAGGCCAGGATGATGCCATCTTTGTCGGTTGTCCAGACCGTGCCGTCTTTGCGCAGGAAGGACGCCCCGGCGCTCTCCTCGCCGCCGAAGCCGTAGGAGCCGTCGATCAGGCCATCTACGAACCACTTGAACCCGACCGGCGTTTCCGCCAGCCTGCGCCCCAGTTTGGCTGCCACTCGGTCAATCATCCCGCTGGAGACCAGCGTCTTGCCCACCGCTGCATCAGCCCGCCAGCCTGGTCGGTGCTGAAAAAGGTACCAGATCGCCACCGCAAGGTAGTGATTTGGGTTCATCAGGCCGGTGGTTGGCGATACAATCCCGTGGCGGTCCACATCCGGGTCGTTGCCAAAAGCAATGTCAAAGCGATCCTTGAGCCGGATCAGCCCCGCCATGGCGTAGGGCGAGGAGCAATCCATGCGGATTTTGCCATCGTGGTCCAGGGTCATAAAGGCAAAGGATGGATCAATGGCCCGGTTGACCACATCCAGGTCCAGCCCATAGGTTGCGCTAATTGGATCCCAATAGTCGATGGCCGCGCCGCCCATCGGATCCACACCAATCTTTATCCCGGCCTGGGCCACCGCCGCCAGGTCAACCACATTTTGCAGGTCGGCCACGTAAGGCGCGACGTAATCATGCCAGTGGGTCGTCTCCGCCTGGATCGCCCGGGCGTAGGGAAGGCGCTTCACTCCTTTCAGCCCCTGGCGCAAGATCTCATTGGCCTGATCCTGGATTTTCTTTGTTGTGCTGGTATCGGCTGGCCCGGCGTTGGGCGGGTTATACTTCAACCCGCCATCACTGGGTGGGTTGTGGGAGGGCGTGATCACCACCCCATCCGCCAGGCTGGCGCTCTTGCCGCGATTGTAAGTAAGGATGGCGTGTGAGATGGCCGGTGTTGGGGTGGGACGGAGCCCCGTCTGCACCATCACTTCGACCTCGTTGGCGGCAAAGACCTCAATTGCCGAGACCAGGGCCGGTTCCGAGAGGGCGTGGGTATCCATCCCCAGGTAGAGCGGGCCGCTGATTCCCTGGGCTTTGCGCAGGTCGGCGATGGACTGGCAGATTGCCAGGACGTGGTCTTCATTAAAGCTATTTTCCAGGGATGTCCCCCGGTGACCAGAGGTTCCGAAGGATACCTGTTGAGCCGGCTCGCCTGGATCAGGATGGTTGATGTAGTAAGCTGAAACCAGGCGAGGAACGTGGATGAGCAGCTCGCGGGGTGCGGGCTGGCCGGCGCGCGGATCAATAGCCATGCTTTGCCTCCGGATTGGTTGCGTAAAATAGTCAGCGCTAAATTCGTCTTGGATGATACCATAACTCAAGAGCCGCGCACCGCCCGGCTGCAGGCAAAATGCGGTAAAATCTCGGTGTGCCTTTCCCCTCCCTACATCCTTGGCAGGTCAGTGCCCAGGAGGCCGTAGCGATTCAGGAGAGCCTGCGCCAGCAGGTTATCCGTGAGGATCGCTTTGTCAGGTTGCAGACTATTGCCGGGGTGGATGTGGGGTTCGAAAACGACGGCAAGATCACCCGCGCGGCAGTGGTGATCCTGCAATACCCTGGATTGGAACTGGCCGAGACATGTGTTGCTCGTTGCCCAACCACTTTTCCCTATGTTCCTGGCTTGCTCTCATTTCGTGAAGCGCCGGCTGTTCTGGAAGCGTTGGACCGGCTACGTGCGCTGCCGGATGTGTTGATCTGTGATGGACAGGGCATCGCCCACCCCCGTCGGCTGGGGCTGGCCAGCCATTTGGGGCTGATCACGGGCCTGCCATCGGTCGGAGTGGCAAAATCAAGGTTGATCGGCCAGCATGAGCCGGTGGGCGTTGAGCGGGGTGATTGGCAATTGTTATGGGATGGTGGAGAGGTCATTGGTGCAGCTGTGCGCACCCGCAAAGGCGCCCGGCCGTTGTACGTTTCGATCGGACATCGGGTCAGCCTGGAAACTGCCATCCGCCTGGTCATGGCCTGCACCGGCAGCTACCGCTTACCCGAGCCCACTCGCCAGGCACACCGGCTGGCTTCGCCTGGATAGGGATTTGTCTGCTGAGTTGAAACGATCGGGATGAACACTGCATTGCTGCCCCAGCCAAGACCGGTCATATTTTTATTGGGAATGACGAAATGATCAATCAGCCCAAAGACATTGAGCGTTATCAATCCTTCCTGGAGGATGAGCGCAACAGCGCCGCGCTATATTTGGCGTTGGCAGAAAGCGAGGCTAACCCCAAGCTGGCGGATGTCTATCGCCGCCTGGCGGCCTCAGAACAGGGACACGCCCAGGTCTGGGCCAGGAAGCTGCAAGAGGCCGGCGTCACTCCGCCGCCTTTCAAGCCCGCATGGCGCACCCGCGTCCTTATCTGGCTGGCGCGTCGCTTTGGTCCCGAAACTGTTTTGCCATCCATCACAAAGATGGAAAGCCAAGGAATGCACGCATACTCTGGGCAAGCAGGCGCTGAGGACATGGCGGCAAAGGAACAATCTCATGCCCGCCTGTTGCGCCAGATTGGCAAGTCCACCACCGGCGGGTTGGAAGGCGCCGCCCTGGCCCAATTGGAAGGCCGCCATCGTTCTGCCGGCGGAAACGCGTTGCGGGCAGCGGTTCTGGGCGCCAACGACGGCCTGGTATCGAACTTTAGCCTGGTGATGGGGGTGGCGGGCGCAGCTTTGAGCTCGACCAGCATCCTGTTAACCGGCCTGGCAGGGTTGTTGGCGGGGGCGATCTCGATGGCCCTTGGCGAGTGGATCTCTGTCCAAAGCTCTCGGGAGCTATACCAGCGCCAGATAGAGATCGAAACGGAGGAAATCGAAGCCTCACCCGAGGAAGAGATCGAAGAGCTGTCTCTGATCTACCAATCGCGCGGTGTCCAGGAAACTGTTGCGCACACCATGGCCAGGCAGGTCATGGGTGACCGCGAGCTGGCGGTGCAAAGCCTGAGCCGAGATGAGCTGGGGATAAACCCCGAAGACCTGGGAGGATCGGCCTGGGAAGCTGCCATTACTTCATTCCTGCTATTTGCCCTGGGAGCGATCATCCCAGTGATTCCGTACATGTTCACGAGCGGCTTCAATGCGGTGATTTTCAGCGCAATCTTCAGCGCGCTGGGGTTATTCCTGATTGGGGCAGCAATTACTTTGTTCACCGGCCGCCCGGTCTGGCATTCGGGCTTGCGCCAGGTGATTTTTGGTCTGGCAGCGGCTCTGGTAACTTATTTGATTGGAAAGTTGATCGGAGTCAGTTTAAGCGGATGAAATCCATATGCGTGTATTGCGGTTCGGCTGATAAGCTGCGGCCGGAATACCTGGCTGCGGCTCGCCAGATGGGCGCAACAATTGCCCAAAACGGTCTGGAGCTGTGGTATGGCGCAGGCAGCACCGGCTTGATGGGCGCAGTGGCGGATGGCGCGTTACAGGCCGGGGGACGGGTGGTTGGCGTCATACCCGAGCTCTTTAATACCCCGCGTTTGGCCCATCCGGGTCTGACCCGGCTGGAGGTGGTCGCCACGATGCACGAGCGCAAGGATCGCCTGGCGCGGGCTGCTGATGCTTTTGTGGCTTTGCCGGGCGGCTATGGGACCTTTGAAGAGCTGTTTGAAATCCTGACCTGGTCGCAAATTGGGCTGCACCAGAAACCGGTGGGATTACTCAATGTGCTTGGTTATTTTGACCCTTTGCTTTTCATGGTTGAGCATGCCCGCCGGGAGGGCTTTATCTATGCTGAACATCGCGCCCTTCTGCTCCACTCCGAGCAACCCCAGGCTCTTTTGGATGCCGTGAATCTTTATCAACCTCCGGCTGGACTGGAGCGCTGGCTCACGCGAGAAGATTAATAATATTGTGGTATTTATGGTATAATCCTGCTGCGAGGGGAAGCTCTTTCTAATTGCCCAAGTCAGTTTTCGTAATTTGGAAGACGTACCTGGCATATCATTTATCTTCCTTTGTTGGTATTGTTTCACTGAGCGATTTCAATCCGTCTTTCCAACCCACTTCGTGATGCTCCGCCGGAATAACCCGGTGGTTAATATTTGCATATACCTGTATCCCATCCAACCTACCCCACGAACGCGATAAACAATGAAAGTACTCGAACTAGAAAACGCATCTCTCTCCACACTACGCCAGATGGCGCGAGATCTGGATATCCAGAATGCCTCACGCCTGAAAAAAGAAGACCTGATCCTGCGCATCCAGCAAGCTGAAGCCGAGCGCCAGGGCATTGAGTTACGTGGCGGCATCCTGGAAATTATGAGCGAAGGGATCGGTTTTCTCCGCTCCGGTCATTACCAGCCTGGCCCTTATGATGTCTATGTGTCGCAGTCGCAGATTCGGCGTTACAGCCTGCGAAACGGCGACCTGATCATCGGCAATGTGCGCCCGCCGCGCGAATCCGAGCGACACTATGGCTTGTTGAAGGTCGAGGTGGTCAATGGCCTGAATCCAGATGACGCCAAATATCGCCCGTCTTTCGAATCGCTGACGCCGATTTTTCCGGATAAGCGGTTTGACCTGGAGCTGGATCGCCACACGCTGGCCACACGCCTGATCAACCTGGTCACCCCTGTGGGGCGCGGCCAGCGCGGCTTGATTGTCTCGCCGCCCAAGGCCGGCAAGACCACGATCCTGAAGCAGATGGCCAACTCGATCTCCACCAAGTATCCCGAAGTCCACCTGATTGTTGCCCTGATTGGCGAGCGCCCAGAAGAAGTGACGGATATGGATCGTTCGGTGGATGCGGAGGTCATCTCGTCCACCTTTGATGAGCCGGTCACATCCCATGTGCGCGTGGCGGAGATGGTTCTGGAGCGGGCCAAGCGCCTGGTTGAGATTGGGCGGGATGTCGTGATCTTGATGGACTCGATCACCCGCCTGGCGCGCGCCTACAACCTGGTGGTTACGCCTTCTGGGCGCACTCTGTCTGGGGGTATCGATCCCTCGGCGCTCTACCCCCCCAAGCGCTTTTTTGGGGCAGCCCGAAATATTGAAGAAGGCGGGTCGCTGACCATTATTGCCACCTGCCTGATTGATACGGGATCCCGCATGGATGATGTGGTCTATGAGGAGTTCAAAGGCACCGGCAACATGGAGCTTCACCTCTCCCGCCGCCTGCAGGAGCGCCGCGTCTATCCTGCCATCGATATCGAGCGCTCCTCTACCCGCCGCGAGGAGTTGCTCCTGGGTCCAGATATCACCCCCCGTGTCTGGCTGATGCGCCGGATGTATGATCAGATGGTCACCGCGCCGCCGCACGGCGCCGGCCTGGACCCAGCCACTGCCACCGAAGCTATCCTGCAGCGCCTGCAGCGCACCGCCAACAACCAGGAATTCCTGGAAACCCTGACCGAGGATTGACCCAGGCATTTTTTTGGGAGAGACCATGGCTGAACATGATATGGAACCCAAAACCGAGTTAATTGCGGAGACAGACAACTACAGCGCCTGGCGCGCCGAAGAGCCTGATGGCGAGACAACTTACCATCTGGAGATGAACAATGTTACCCTGCATTTTTTTCAGGAGGAGTGGGAAGAGTTTTTGCAGCTGGCCAGCTTGCTGGTCAAATAAGAGTTCGTTTACCCCTCAGCGAGTAATTTGATCGACATACGGCACAACGCCTCGGCAAGGCTCAGTAAAGCGGGTTGATACGGTGGCCCAGTCCAGCTTGCCCGCAGTCTGCCAGGCCTGGTGAATGGCGAAGGCAACGCAGCCTGGCCCGGCGTGGTAGTTTGCGATTGTCAGGCGCCACAAATCCTCATACATGGCCACCCGGCCGGCCATCTGGTTGGTGGCAGTAAACACGGTCCGGCTCACCTGGGCGCAGTTGGCTTGTAGCATATTGGCAAACAGCGACACGGTGAAATACGTATCATCCAGATTAACCCCATTGGGGCAATCTGTGCAGTCGGCTTTGGCCTGCAGCGCCAGCGCCCCTCGTAAAATGGCTTGGTCCGGTACGTTTAGCCCCAGATAACCGCGTGAGCAGGCATCTGCTGATAGCACCAGAGGGCAAAAGTGCTGGAAAAACACCGGGTTCCAGAGGAAGATCGTATCTGCGCCTTGTTCAGTGACTTGCCCCAGGCCAAACTCATACGGCACGCGGAACATACCCGGCCAAAACTGGCTTTCCTGGGCGAACAGGTTTTTCATTAACTGGCCTGGGACGCCTGTCTCCTTGCCCACCTCGATAATGCGCTGGTCGAACTGATTTTGCCATTCCTCCACAATGGGGCGGGCTTTTTCCAAACCGCAGGCATCTGCGTATCCATTTGGCAGCAGGCCGCCGGCCGGACAACTGGAAACATCGACCAGCCCTTGAGCGATCATGCGCCCAGCCAGGTAATAATAGGGCTCTCCAGAAGCGAGCAGCTCGAATTGGTCTGGCGTGGTCAACCAGGTGGGCGGCGTGCCCGCCGGGGGGAAAGCCTCCCAGATTCGGGCGCAACTGGTCAGCGATTCACCCTGCCATTGGCTGCTGATGATATCCACGTACCAGCCGCTGGCGCCCGGCACCGGTGATACACCGCTTTCAACTGCCCGCACCTGGGCGGTGTAGCGGTTGCTTGAGTCGCCATAGCTCGAATTGGCCCAGAACTCCACCGTCACGCCTTGAAGCGGCGTGGCGCGCATTTGCAACCGGCAAACCTGCCCCTGACAAAAAAAAGTCTCCCCGTCATATGTGCCCTCGATGGACACGATGCTTTGATCTGGCAGGGGTTCTTCTCCAGTAAGCACCAGGACGGGGAGCGTGGGGCAGAGTTCGTCTGGCGAAGTCGGCGAACATCCCTCTAATGTCAGCCAGACGGTCGGCGGCGGTAACTCGACCACCACTTCACGCTCTTTGGGCGTGGTTGACGCCAGGAAGATGTACACGCCATAACACTGGTTGGCGGGTTTTTTGTCGGTATTGCAGGGCGGCGTGGTCCACCATTCATTTGCCAGGTCTGCGCCGCATGCTTTTGAGACCTCTGCAATGGTGGGCGGCCCGTCGTGGTCAACCGGTATGGCGCACAGAATCTCGTTGTTTGACCAGCGGATCAGCCACCACATGTACTCTGTGTAAGGCTCAATGATGACAATCTGGCGCGTTGGACCCTGGGCAGATGCAATCCCCCAAATTCCTGCAAGCGCTCCCACTAGAAGCGCAGCAATAGAAATTACAGCGACGACTCTTCGATGCGCCTCCATCCTCGTGTATAAAATATCATGTTCGTCCCAGATTGTCAATCAGTTCATGGGCCAGTTTTATCATCTTGCCTCACCCAGCACCGCGTGATAAACTCTACGTATTCGCCATGGAGAAAGGTGCTTCATGCCCCCAGTTTTATATCTGATTGATGGACATGCCCTGGCTTATCGCACGTTTTTTGCCCTGACCAGCGGCTCCAGCGGGGGGTTTCAAACGCGCAGCGGCGAGCCCACTGCGGGCGTGTTTGGTTTCACCAGCGTACTCCTGCGCCTTCTGGAACAGGAGCAGCCGGAGTATCTGGCAGTCGCGTTTGATACCGGGCGAACCTTCCGGGACGATCTGTTTCCGGAGTACAAAGGCACCCGAGCCAAAATGCCTGATGAACTACGCTCGCAGATTGAGCGCATTCGCCAGTTGGTTGACGCCTTCAATATCCCACGCCTGGAAGTCGATGGCTATGAGGCGGATGATGTGCTGGGCAGCGTGGCGCGTCAGGCGGTGAAGCAAGGGTTGGGGGTTAAGATTATCACCGGCGATCGTGACCTGCTCCAATTGGTGGATGAGCGTATCGTGGTTAGCCTGCCAGGCAAAAGCCTATCGGACTCTAAAGATTATTTCCCTGCTGATGTGGTCGAATACTTTGGGGTGCGGCCCGACCAGGTGGTGGACTTCAAGGCGCTCGTCGGCGACAAGTCGGATAATATCCCCGGAGTCGCTGGGATCGGCGAAAAGACCGCTGCTTCTCTGCTGCAATCGTATGAAAATCTGGATGGTATCTATGCTCATCTGGATGAGCTGGCGGCAGGGGTTAAGAAGAAGCTAGAAGCCGGGCGCGAGGCTGCATACCTGAGTCAGAAGCTGGCCCGGATTGTCACCGACCTGGATGTGCCGCTTAATTTGGAACAGGCCCGTCCCGAAGCCTTTGACCCAGAACAGGTTGAGGCGCTCTTCCGCTTGCTGGAGTTCCGCACGCTGGTGGCCCGCCTGACCGCCCTCGAAAAGACTTATGGCAAGCACAAGCCCGGAAAAGGCGAGCAGCTTTCGCTCTTTGAGACGGTTCAGGTTGCATCGCCAGAGACGAAAACCGCCTCAACGCCGGTTATTGTAGCCAGCGATGAACGCCAGGCAATCCTGGTGGATAACCTGGATGCGCTGGGCGAGCTATCCAGACGGCTGGAAACCGCCCGGGTGATTTCCTTTGACACGGAAACCACATCGACCGACCAGATGAAGGCCGACCTGGTGGGCATTGCTCTGGCAGTTGAGCCTGGAACCGGCTATTACATCCCTGTTGGACATTTGCCTGAAGCTGGTCCGCAACTCCCCCTGCAGGCTGTCCTGGACGCCCTGCGCAAGCCTCTGACCGATCCCTCCATCCCCAAAATTGGCCATAATCTCAAATATGATTTCGTGATCCTGGCGCGGTATGGACTGCGCGTCCATCCGCTGTCTTTTGATACGATGATCGCTGAGTGGCTGACCAACCCCGCTTCGCGCAACCTTGGGCTGAAAAACCTGGCCTGGGTTCGCCAGGGGATTAAGATGACCAATATTGAGGAGCTGATCGGCAAAGGTAAGAAGCAGCTCACCATGGCACAGGCGCCCATCCCGCAGGTAACCGAATATGCTGCGGCTGATGTCGAGGTACTCCTGCACCTGGAACCTGAGCTGCGCCGCGAGCTGCAAGAAAAGTCGGCCCTGAATTTGCTTGAAACCCTGGAGATGCCGCTGGTCTCGGTGCTGGGGGATATGGAGATGGCAGGCGTTGGCCTGGATGTACCCTTCTTGCGCCAGATGTCTGCCGATCTTGGCGAGCGCCTGGGGCAGATTGAAAGCCAAATCTATGCAGAAGTTGGCATGCCTATCAATCTGAATTCTCCACAACAGCTTTCAACTGCCTTGTTTGAGAAGCTCAACATCGAACCGCCCGATCGCTCGGCGCGCACCTCCAGCGGTTTTTACTCCACTTCTGCCGATATCCTGGAGATGCTGCGCGGCAAACATGCGGTTGTGGATCTTGTTTTGGAGTACCGAGAGCTCTCCAAGCTCAGGTCCACCTATCTGGACGCGCTCCCACAGCAAGTCAATCCGGTTACGGGGCGAGTGCACACTTCGTTTAATCAGACCGGGTCGGTCACCGGGCGGATTGCATCATCCGATCCCAACCTGCAGAACATCCCCATTCGCACGGAACTGGGCCGCCAGGTGCGTCGGGCATTCATCGCTGCTCCCGGTCATGTGCTGCTGGGAGTGGACTACTCCCAAATCGAATTGCGGATTGTTGCCCACATGGCGCAGGATGAAGCCATGCTGGCCGCCTTCCAGGCCAACCAGGATATCCACGCAACGACAGCCGCGGCGATCTATGGCGTGCCGCTGGCGGCGGTGGATAACGACCAACGCCGCCGCGCCAAAGCGGTCAATTTTGGCCTGATCTATGGGATGAGTCCATTTGGCTTGACCCGCTATTCGGATCTCACCCTGGCTGAGGCCGAAAATTTTGTCAGCGCCTACTTCCGCCAGTTCCCCGGCGTCAAAAGCTACCTGGATGGAATGCGTCGCCTGGCTACCGAGCAGGGTTATGTGGAGACTCTGCTGGGGAGGCGGCGCTATTTTCCGGCGCTCAAAACCCTCACCGACCGGAATCAACGCGGTCGTGAAGAGCGCGAAGCGATCAATGCCCCCATCCAGGGCACGGCTGCAGACATCATGAAGATTGCGATGATTCGCTTACCGGCTGCTCTGGCACAAGCAGGCCTTTCAGCTCGGATGATCCTGCAGGTTCATGATGAACTGGTGCTTGAGTGCGTCCCCGAAGAACTGGTCCAGACCGCTGCTCTGGTCCAACAAGTGATGGCGGATGCTTACCCCTTGCAAGTGGCGCTGCAGACTGAGGCGCGCTTTGGCCAAAACTGGGGTGAGATGAACCCGCTCCCTCAGTCCACTGGCTGAACGGGCCGCCAGGTTTTTGTACTTAAGGAGCTGATATGACACGACGTCAGGAAGTCTTTCAGCAGGCGATGAACCAGGGTCATTCGGCTGCCTGGGACCAATTGTGGGATCGGGCGGCAGCGTTCTATCGCCAGGCCCTGCAAGAGTATCCCGACCACCCACAGGCCCTGAACAGCCTGGGGTTGGCCCTGATCGAGTTGCAGGAATACGATGAAGCATTGATTTGTTACCAAAAGGCAGCCCGTGCCGCACCCGAAGATCCGATTCCACTGGAAAAAGTGGCCCAGCTTTCTGAACGCATGGGCAACCTGGATCAGGCTTCGCTGGCTTCCCTGCGGGCGGCCGAGCTGTACCTCAAGAATCGTGAAGTGAGCAAGGCGATTGAAAATTGGGAGCGGGTGACTCGCTTAAGCCCTGAAAACCGGTTGGCGCATTCACGCCTGGCCCTGGTTTACGAGCGCATTGGGGAAAAACACAAATCGGTCACGGAGTACCTGGCAACTGCCAGCCTGTTGCAAAGTGAAGGACAGCCGGACAAGGCTATTCAGGCGGTGAACCAGGCTTTAAAGATTCTGCCGAATAATGAGGAAGCGCTTCAAGCGCTCAATTATCTCAAGGATTTCCGGCAGCTTCCCAAACCTTCCCGACCGCGTGGGGGGACGGCGCCTTTGCGCATGTCACAGGTGCGCCAGCTTCAAGCTCCCCAAGCAGTTGTCCAGCCTGAGCTGGACCCGGTTTCGATGGCCCGTCAGAAAGCGCTGACTGTCCTGGCGGGCATGCTGTTCGACTCTGCAGAGGAAGAGGCAGATGACACTGGCACCCGCCGCGGTTTACAAGACATTGTGACTGGCATCGCCGGGCTGAACCAAAAGCCGGCTGAGCACAACCGGATGATCCTTCATCTTTCTCAGGTGGTTGATTTGCAGACCCAGGGGGATTTCTCTCAGGCGGTGGAAGAACTGAAGCGCGCCATGGACGTTGGGCTGGACAACATGGCTGCTGTCTACGATCTTGGCTACCTGTATATGCAAACCGGGCGGCCCGAAAGCGCCATTCGCCAGTTGCAAAATTCGGTTAAGCATCCCGATTATGCCCTGGCTTCGCGCTTGATCCTGGGTGATCTGCTCAGAAAAAGAGGCCAAATCAAGGAGGCTTCCATTGAATACCTGGAGGCGCTCAAGCTGGCTGATGTCCAGATTGTCGAACCCGAGTATGGCAACGACCTGCGCCAGCTATATGACCTGTTGATCGAGTCGCATCACCAGCAGACGAACATGGATACCCTGGAGCGCATCTGCGAAAACATCCACGAGATGCTCATGCGTTCAGACTGGCGCTCTCAGCTTCGCCGGGCGCGTGAGCAGCTTCCTGGCCAGGATGGCAAAGGTCCGCCCATCCCGCTGGCTGAAATCCTGATTGAGGCCCGCAGCAGCGAGGTGATTGCGGCCATCTCTGCGATGAACGATATGATCTCCCGCTCACAGGTGCGCTCGGCAATGGAGGAAGCATTTTATGCCTTGCAGGATGCGCCGACTTACCTGCCCCTGCATGCGATTATGGGCGATATTTTGGCCCAACAGGGTAACCTGGCTGGCGCTTTGGAAAAGTTTGGCGTGATCTCCCGAACTTATGCCACTCGTGGCGATGTGCAGCAGGCCATCAACTATGCCCGCCGGATCGTTGAACTGGCCCCAACGGATCTGAATGCCCGGGGAAAGCTGATTGAGCAACTGCTGGCTTTTGGAAGGGCTGAAAGCGCCATCGAAGAATATATGCAGCTCGCTGAGGTGTATTACAGCCTGGCAGATCTCAACATGGCGCGCAAGACTTACACCGAAGCCTTGCGGACCGCCCAACAGGCCAACGTCGATCGGTCTTTGCGGGTGCGGATTCTGCATCGAATGGCGGATATTGACATGCAAAGCCTGGATTGGCGCCAGGCGCTGCGTGTCCTGGAACAAATTCGCACCTTGCAACCCGATGATTTTGATGCGCGCTCGCAAATTATTGGGCTGAATATCCGCCTGGGGCAAGAGCCGCAGGCACTGGCAGAGGTGGACAATTGCTGTGCGCACCTGAGCAGCACGAACCAGCCGGATAAATTGGTTGCGTTCATGGAAGGCCTGGTGGTGGAATACCCCAGGAATATCCCCATTCGGCGCCGACTGGTGGATGTTTACCGGGACCTCGGTCACAAGACAGAAGCAGTCAGCCAGCTTGATGCAATCGGCGAGATTTTATTGGACGCAGGTGATAAGGGAGCTGCCATCCAGACAGTCGAGATGATCATCTCCATGGATCCGCCAAACAAGGCGGAGTATCTGCATTTGTTAGAGCAAATCAAAAAGGGGTAAAAAATCACCACCAGACGCGGAAGGAAGTGGTGGTTTCTGCCCCCAGGTCTCCGCGTAAGGCGATCACCTGGATCGTCGCCACACCCACTTCTTCGGCCCTGAAGGGAAAGGTGTATTGCGCAATCCCGGCGTTGTTGGTGCGAGTCGGGATCATCCAGCTCGTCTCTGGTTGGCCTGGCATTCGTAGGATCAGAGTCACCTGGGCGTTGGCTACCGGCAACAAGCGCTGGTCTTGCACCATCACGTAGATTGTCTGCAAGCCCGCCTTGGCGGTGACCGCATTTGCCGGGTAGGCGCGCACCTTCAGGCTGCGGACGCTGTTGATAATGTCTCCGCCCTGGTTGGGTAAGAGCAAAGTTGGGTCTTCAGCCTGACGGGCGAAATATTCGCTGCCCAGATGGGCGAGCAACACACGTTGCCCCTTTTCCAGCTCTGGATACCATTCAAAGCGCGCATTCTGGAAGTACTGTACCACCCGCCCATTGTGCACTTCTGCATTTGAAATGGGGTCGCCAAACTGCTGCCTGCCGCCATTCTCGTTGTAAAAATCCAAAAAAGTGTAACACACGCGGTAGCCGCTTGGGTTGAAGGTCCGGCAGGCGCCCGGGTTGACCACCAGGCGCGCCTGCGTCCCCGGCGTGTACAGGTATTCGCCCAGGGGTGATATCTTCACCCGGTTTCCCACCACCCCGGCAGGATCCAGCTCAAAACGGGTTTTTTGGAAGTATTGCACCAGCAAATTTCGGGTGGTGTCTTGATAAGCGTCGGTGATGGGGTAACCGTAAAGCTCAATCGGATTAGGTACGCTCCGGTAGAAATCTAAAAATTCGCCCGTAACCACATGACCGGTCTCGTCAAAATACTCTTGGTTACTTTGCGCTCGCGAACTTTGCCAGGCCAGGTTTCCGATCAGTGAAAGGACGACCAGGCCAATCAGCAGACATCTTCTTGCCATGCGCTCATTATATGCGAAATTTGGTTGAAGTTCAATAGTTGTTGTCCTTAATTACCGCTTTTTTATCCAAAATATATCTTCTCTGGCCGTATTATGTTACAGAATCGCCCTGGCGCAGGGCATCTGCCAGGTCGACTGTAGACTTTAACAGCAGATGTGCTCCCGCCTTGAGCAGCTCTTCTTGGGTGCCAAAGCCGCACAACACGCCCACTGTTTGCGCCCCAGCAGCGCGGCCTGCGCAGATATCCGCTTTGGTATCCCCGATCATCAGGCACGCCTGGGCCGGAACCCCCAGGCGCTCTGCTGCCCAAAGCACCGGCATGGGATGCGGCTTGGTGCGTTTGCAGGTCTGACCGGTCACAACAACCTGGAAATAGCCAGTCAAGGCATGGCTTTCCAGGAATTCCATTGTGGTGAGCTCTCCTCTTGCGCTGACAACCGCCATCGGGTAGTGCAAGTACATGGCTTGCAACATTTCCACCACACCTGGGATGACCAATGATTTTATAAACTCAAGCCGCCTGGGCCTTTCCAGAACCCTGGCGATCTGAGTGGCCAGGTTGTCGATTCCCATCCGATCTGCCAGGTCGAGGACCAGATTTCCAGGATCTTCCATTGCCATGATAATCCGTCGAGCCGTAATTTTGGAGTCTCGGCTGGGCAAAAATGGCTGTAAAAATTTCAGGTAGCCTGCCAGCCGCTCAACATAAAGATCATCGGTGTCACGCAGCGTGCCATCGATATCAAAGCACAGGGCTTTTACCTGGCCCACGTTCAGCGTCATGGGTTGCTTCACGAAGAAATGAGCCAGAGAACCGCCAAGGCCAGGCAGACCAGGCTGAGGCACAGACCGATGGCTAAGGTGAGAGAGACACTAGAGAGCAGGATGCGGCGATCAATACGATCCATCTGTCAAACCAGATACCTTTCGTGTAGAATTGGGCTGCAAGCGGTGTTCGCTGCAGAAACGAGCGCCAGTTTTATGGAACTGATCCCTTTGCATTTCATTGGCGAGCCAATCGAGGTGCATTTCACCAGGCCGCCAGCGTTGGGAAAAATCCCCGGCCCACCGGATAGCTTTCTTTGGCGGGGGGAGACCTTTGCGATCGCTGAAGTGCTCAGTGAATGGCACGATTACCGTCGCCGTGGGCGCATGGCGCGCAACATGCAGCCAAGACATGCAGCTACCGCCGAGCGTCGCGGCTCCTGGGGGGTAGGCCAGGATTATTACCGGGTGCGCACTTCTGGCGGTCGGTTTTTCGATCTTTATTATGACCGCGCCCCAAAGGATGTGGACCAGCGCAAGGGCGGTTGGTTTCTGGATAAGGAGCTGGCCGAGCCGGGTTAGATGGCATCAGCCCGCGCGTTTGATTACATTTCCGGCTACCACCAAAACCACCCCTCCAACCATCAGGGCGATGATCGCTACCAGTAACAGATCGACCCCGGGATTGGGCACATTGCGAGTGCTCGCCTGGGCGATTTTTGTGTCTGTCATGCTCTGGGTGGGCAGAAGGTTGGCCACGGTGGTGGCCGCCTGGGTTGGAGTAGCGCTAGGCCGGGGCGTGCGGGTGTGTTTTTCGGTTGTCTCTTTTGGCGCTGCCGTTGCAGTCGGCATCGATCCAGCCGGCCGGATGACAATTTTTTGCCCCGGGACAATATAGGCATTGGCGTTCAGCCCATTCAGGCTGAGAAGCTCCAGGATGTTGATCCCGTAAGTCGCCGAGATGGCCCACAGCGTCTGCCCTGGTTGAACCACATGGATCACTGCGCCGTTGGCCTCTGGGGTAGAGACCAGGATTGGGGCAAACGCAACCTCGGTGGAAGACGCTGCAGCAACTGCGCCAGGCTGGCCCGAACCTGTTGTTGCTGCGCCCGCAGCGGACCCGCTCCCTGAGATTCCCCCCACATCCAGGGTGTAATAGACCACTCCCGAATCCGACACGGCAACGCCTGCCCCAACATCGGTGTGGCGGGTGGAAAGCAGCGTGTTCAGGTGGACGCCATCCCCTTTCCACCAATTGACTGCCTGTTGCGGAGTGGCATTCATGCCCCCGTAAACATTCTCGATCACCGAGACGTTTGCCCCGCCGCCGTAGCCTGCCGCCACTGCCCGGCTCTTCACGTCTGAACCGCCACGGCCAGTGTGCGTGGTGGAGCCGATCGAAGCCTGGTATTCGCTGTGCGCCTGTGCAGCGGCCATCAACGCAGCGTTCACCTGGAAGGGCGCCAGGCCATTGGCGGCGCGCACCGCATTAACAGCATCAATTACCGCATACGGGCTGCCGCCGCCCTTTATCTGCGTCTGCGCACTGGCCTGGGCCTGGGTGATGGGAAAGGCAACAAACCATAAAAAGAATAAAACCAGGCAGGCCAAAGAGCGCCCGGCTATCCAGGGGTGATCCTTAGCACGCCAGAATTTCTTCATGCCATCTTTCAAGTATTGTTGGATTGGCTCCATATTCAATGGTGTGCTTGTCTGCTTTCTATTTACGCGCTCGTAGCCAATTCATCAAATGCTCGGTTGACCAGGTGTTGATCACGTGATCAGCCTGCACCCAACCCCGCCGGGCCGTGGCCACCCCGAATGGCAGCATGTCCAGGTCGTTGGCGCTGTGCGCGTCTGTGTGAATGGCCAGGCGGATGCCCATCTGCCATGCCCGGCGGGCATAGATGTCTTCCAGATCCAGGCGGGAAGGATGGGCGTTGATCTCTAGCGCCACGCCTTGCTCAGCAGCCGTTGTGAGCACCGCCTCCATATCCAGGTCGGCGCCTTCTCGGTTGGGGATCAGACGCCCGCTTGGGTGGGCAATCACATCCACATAGGGGTTGCGCATCGCTTTGAGCAGCCTCTCGGTGACCTGCTCTCTTGGCTGGCGCAAGCTGCTGTGCAGGGCGGCAATGGCGATGTCCAGGTCAGCCAGGGCCTCATCCGGGAAGTCAAGTGTGCCATCGGAGCGGATTTCCACCTCGCATCCCTGCAGCAGCAGAATGGAGTCGCCCAATTCAGACTGCACCGCATCGATCTCGGCGCGCTGCGCCTTGAGCTCGTCCACCGAGAGCCCGCCGGCCACTCCCAGGCTGGCGGAGTGATCGGTGATCGCCAGGACCTTTAAGCCGCGGGCGCGGGCAGCTTCCGCCATCTGGCGGATGGTTAGCGTCCCGTCGCTCCAGGTGGAGTGCGAGTGCAGTTCGGCGCGCACATCGAAGACTTCGATCAGCTTGGGCAGCTCACCCGCCAGCGCTGCCTGCACTTCGCCGCGATCCTCGCGCAGCTCCGGCGGGATCCAGGGCAACCCCAATGTGGCATATACTTCCTCTTCGCTGGCACAGAGCAGCTCGCTCCCGTCTGGTCTTAGAAAAGCCTGGTCGGAAAGCGAGAGGCCGCGCTTCAGGGCCAGCTCGCGCAGGCGCACATTGTGATCTTTCGAGCCGGTTGCATACTGCAACGCCGTGCCAAAGCGCTCTGGTGGGTGCACCCAAAGCTGAGCGCGTAGATTGTGGCTGAACTCGACGCTGGCTTTGGTCTCGCCCTGGCCCTGCACGCGGATCACATCCGGATGGTTGATAAAAGCCTGCATCACTGGGGCCGAGTCGCTGGCGGCTGCCAAAAGATCGATATCGCCCACTGTGGCCCGCATTCGCCGCAGGCTGCCGGCTACTTCGGCCGCCTGCACACCGGGCACAGCTCGCAACAGCGCCAGCAGCGACTGGGCAAAAGGCCAGGCCTTGCCCAGCGGGATTCGGTCTGAACGTCGCGCCAGCGCCTCCATTCCGGCGAGGATGCGCGCTTCGGATTTTTCGCCCATGCCGGGCAGCGTGCGCAGCTTGCCAGCTCGCGCTGCCGCTTCCAGCTCGGCCAGGTTTGTCACCCCTGCCTGCTTCCAAAAAAGCGCTGCTTTCTTTGGCCCCAGGTCGGGAACCTGCAAGACGTCCACCAGGCCGGGCGGCACTTCCACCTCCAGCTTCTCCAGGAACTCCAGCCTGCCGGTGGTCAACAGCTCATCAATTTTCTCGGCGATAGCCTTGCCCACACCGGGGATCTCGGTGAGTGTTCCTTCACGTTGATAATCGTTCACATCCCGCCCCAGGTTGGTGAGGCTATCGGCTGCCTTGCGGTAAGCCAGGATTTTATAGATGACCTCGCCTTTAATTTCCAGCAGGTTGGCGATGCGGGTGAAGATATCCGCCAACTGCTGGTTTGTGTATCTTTTGGGATTTGTGGACATAGCAACTCAATTTTACCACCCAAAAGGAAGCCATTTGGAGGGGCCTGGGCTTGCCAGAAGCCAGCTTGAGCTCGGCGGCGCGGCGGCCGTAAAGACTGGTTCTGAGTTTATTGGGCGGAGGTGACCAGGCTTAAAAGTTAATCCTTGTGCAGGAAGGGCAGGAACAACCGGTGGGGAAGGATATACAAGACTTGATTATCGATGCCCACACTGGCCGTGTTGGCGTTTCCTGCCGCGTCGTGTGCGACCCCGGCAGGAATCGTTGCGGTCACTGTTCCCTGGCCGGCCATGCCACTGACCGCGATGGTGTAGGTCGTGCCGCTGCCGGTCACCGTGGCGGTGGTGGCCCCGGCGGTGCCGGACAGGCTGACATCAGCGCTGGTGAAATCGCTCACCGGCTCGCTGAAGACCGCCTGGAAGACGATCGGCGCGGTGTAGGCCGGGTCGGGCTGGCTGGCGGCTTTGTTGATCGTCACCCCAGGCGCCGTTGTATCGAGGCGGAACCAAGCGGTGGTCGAATCATTCCTGAAAAAGTCCAACAGCAATTGAGCCACCTTCATTTCCCCATCTGGCGAAGGATGGGTGCAGTCTGCAAGCAGGTCCTGCTGAAGCCAGACCAGGCCGTCGGAACGGGGATTGGGGCCATTTGCCCACAAATAAGCGCTCCAGCTCAGATATGGCGCCACGACTGGGCCCTGGGCAGGATCGAAATTCAGCTCGGGATCGCCATGGATCTGGCTCTCGATTAACCACTTCACCGCAAAGCCGGTTTCAAAGGCATCGGGTTCCGGGCTCAAGCCTGCCCAGTAGATATATGAATGGGTCCGGCTTGAAAGGTAGGCCAGCTTGATGTTGGGATAATTGATCTTCAAGTTGCGGGCAATCGCCTTCAAATCGCTCTGCAGGAGTTGGGCATTAGCAGGAAATGCGCTGGAGCCAGTCCGTGTATTTTTCACCCAGGCAACCTGCACCTGCAGCGGCGTGAGCCCCTGGGCTGCCAGGCGCTGGTTCACAACAGTCCAGGTGGGGGCATTTGGATCGATCCAATATTCGGCGGTCAAGCCGGGCTGCGCTCCGTTGACAAGGACCAGCGAAGGGTTGATCAGCGGGTCGGATCCAACCAGCGATTGGAAGGCGCTGAACTCCTGATATGCGTTTGACATACCGATACCGATCATCACGACCTTGCCGTCCGGATCAGGATCTCCATTCGCGTCCAAGGGAGCGACCTGGCTTGCAATTGCAACCCCGGCTGCTTCATGGGCCGCTGGGCGAACATTGCTGCCGCCAGGGTACAATCCGCCGGTGAAACCTGTGTTTTGCCCATCCATGCGGATATAAACCTGCCCGCCCAGGTCGTTTAACGGCGTATTCACATCCTGGTGCAGGTGGGTGCAGTACTCATCGGTCTGAGCCTGGACGTTCGGATGATGCCATCCAAGCGAAAGCAAGATTACCAGGCAAAGGCCAGCCGTGAGCCCGGTAAGAGAGATCGATCGTATGTTCACTTGATTGAGATAGATAACAATAACGCGAACGAGGTTGACTCGGATCGGATATTCCTTTATAGTATGCAAAGGTTGATTCTAAAATAACAGGTTTTCTTATAACACAGCTCCTGGCTTGTGGTCAAGGTGGGGTGAGATTGGACACAACCCCAGACAAGTGGATCTACAGGTCACCAGTCATGTGAAGAAACAAGGTGAAAATCGAGTGAAAAGGAGAGTTTTCATGTTGCGTTTGACCACTCGTCGAATCATTCTGTTGATCGGTCTGCTGATTGCGGCAAGCGTCCACCCGGTGGCGGAGATTTCGGCTGGGATTGATGTTTGGAGTGGTATGGGACCGGAAGGCGGGGGGATCAGCGCCCTGGCAATTGATCCTGGTACCCCAACAACTCTGTATGCGGCGACCTTTGAGGGAAATGTGTTCAAAAGCATCGACAGCGGGGGAACCTGGAGCCCGGTCAATACGGACCTGGAAGCAATCGAAATTTCAGCCCTGGCGATTGATCCGGCAACGCCAACGACCATTTACGCTGGGACAGATTACGGGGTTTTTAAGAGCACCGATGGCGGCGGCAATTGGAGCGCTGTTAACACGGGCCTGACCACGGCCTGGGTGAAGTCCCTGGCTATTGATCCGCTCACACCCGCCACCCTGTATGCAGGGACTTGGGGCGGCGGCGTTTTTAAGAGCACAGATGGGGGCCAAAACTGGGCTGAGGCAATCACAGGTCTGGCTGCTACCGATGTGTATGCTCTGGCGATCGACCCGGTCACACCAACCACGCTGTATGCTGGCACAGAAAGCGGGGTGTTCAGAAGCATCACCGGTGGCAGCTTCTGGACCGAAATAAACAATGGCCTGACCGCGGGTTGGGTGAATGCCCTGGCAGTTGACCCGGATACGCCAGCGATTCTCTATGCCGGCACCGAGAACGGGATGTACAAAAGCGTTACTGGCGGCTCGAGCTGGAGCGAGATCAATTCTGGCCTGACTTCAACCTGGGTGAACGCCGTGGTAATCGACCCAGAGATGACGGCTACCCTGTATGCAGCAACGTGGAGCGGCGGGGTTTTCAAAAGCACGAACAGCGGTGGGAGTTGGATCGCAGCCAATAATGGCCTGACCTCAGATACGGTTTATGCCCTGGCAATCAACAGCACAACCCCGGCTACCCTCTATGCAGGGTCAGATGGCGATGGCGTGTTTAAAACCACGAACAGCGCCGGCAACTGGAGCGCTGCTAATATCGGCCTGGCAGCTTCCTCAATCTATGCCCTGGCAATCGACCCTACGACGCCAACCACCCTTTACACGGGTACCTATTATGATGGGGTATTCAAAAGCGTGGACGGCGGCCAGAGTTGGTCTGCGGCCAACACCGGCCTGGCGGCTGTCCCAATTTGGGCCCTGACGATCAACCCGTTGGCGCCGGCAACGATCTACGCTGGAACCGATGGCGGTGTGTATAAAAGCACAAACGGCGCTGGGAGCTGGAGCGCAGCGAATAATGGCCTGACGGCTTCCGTTATTTACACGCTGATTTTGGACCCTGTGACTCCGACAACACTTTACGCGGGAACCATTAACGGGGTTTTCAAAAGCACAAACAGCGCTGCGAGCTGGAGCGAGGTGAACACGGGCCTGAATACCGACTCGATTTATGCACTGGCGATCGATCCAATGACCCCTACCACGCTCTATGCGGGTACGGAGTTCGGCAAGGTGTTCAAAAGCACAAACGGCGGTGGGAATTGGACGGAGGTTAGCGCAGGCCTGACCGCTGCAGAGATCTACGCCCTGGCGATCAACCCGGCGACGCCGGCCACCCTATACGCCGGCACGGACATCGGCGTTTTCAAGAGCACAAACAGCGGCGGCGTTTGGAGCCCTGTGAATACTGGCCTGAGCGCCAACACCGTTTATACGCTGGCGATTGAACCAGGGATGCCGTCTACCTTGTATGCGGGCACCTGGGCGGGTGGGGTGTTCAAAAGCGTGGATAGCGGCGGAAACTGGAGCGCGTTCAACTCTGGTCTGGCCAACAGCAGGATTAACCTTTTGATGTTTAACCCAAGGGCGCCAAGAACCATCTACGCAGGTACGTTTGGCGGCGGTTTGTACAGTTATCAATATACCGAAAACCAGGTTTTCCTGCCGTATGTCCAACGTCCCTGATCGTGAAGACCCATCTCACCCCAACCCGTTCCCGGGCAGGGCTCTTTCGTGTTTGGCGTCCATCCTTCGGTCAGGACGGGATAATCCAACTGAAAGATTTTCGGGCGTCAATCCCTGGAGTATAATCATCCTGCAGACGCTTGCAAACACTTCCTTCCCCTTCATTGGGATGGAAAGCCGTGTGGATGGAGGCTGAATCTCCGCTTGGACGATAAGCAACGCCTGGCGCTTGCCAGTTTTGCTTTTTTGGCAGCGCTTGTTCTTTTTACTGCCTGCCTGTTGATCGCTGCTGTCTTGCGCGCGAGCCGCACGGATCAAGTTGCCCTGGCGGTTCCCACAACAACAGGACTTGTATCATCAGAATCGCCCGCCGATCAGGTCACAACACCCCCACCCCAGACGCCTACCCTGGTGACCGCAACGCTGACGCTGAATCCGGCGCTCATCACCCCCGAGCAAACGACTGCGCCCACCCTGGAGCCAACCATCACCTCAAGCCCCACCTTTTCCTCTGCGGCGCAAGACGCCTGGTGCATCCCCTGGAACACTCCGTCTGCCTCGGCCCAGGTGGTCAGGGTGATTGATGGGGTCAATATTGAAGTGAGCTTGAATGGAGAGATTGTCCCAGTGCGCTACATTGGCGTTGACCTGGTGGAGTTTGGCGAAGACGCTTCGATCTGGGCGCGCATGACGGAAAAGAATGATGAATTGGTTGGCGGCAAAACGGTGCTGCTGATTGAAGACCGCCCGGCTGTAGATAGCAGCGCCCCGCTGCAGCGCTATGTTTTGGCGGGTGGTGCATTCGTCAACCTGGAGATGGTTTCCAGCGGTTATGCGGTTGCAGCCCCCACGCCCCCCAATCAGAGCTGCGATGCGCTCTTTCTGGATGCCCAGATGCAGGCCACCCAGGCTCGCCTTGGCCTGTGGGCGCCCGACCCAACTGCAACCCGCATCCTGATGCCCTCACCAATGCCCACCCCCCTGACAACTGGTCCAATGGTCATTGGTCTGATTATCTACCAGGGCACACCCTGGCAGGAGCCTGATGAGTTTGTTGAGGTGCTCAACGATGGCACCGCGCCGATCCAACTCAAAGGCTGGACTCTTCAGGACGATGATAACCATGTATTCACCTTCCCCAACTTTGTTTTGGGACCGGGCCAGCACTGCCGCGTTTACACCAACCTGTACAGCCCCACCACGTGCGGCTTCTCTTACTTCAGACCTTCACCCATCTGGAATAACGATGCAGACTGCGCTTATCTGAAAGACCCCCTGGGAGAAATTATCTCCACCTATTGCTATTATTGACCCTTACCCATCTTCTAGCCCACGCTCAGCGCCACCCAATCTCCACTTTGCTGGCGAGCAATCAGGTGCAGGCCTTTCTTTTCGGCTGCGGCTTGAACTTCATCCGCTTGCTCCTGCAAAATGCCAGATAGGATCAGCATGCCGCCCGGCGCAATCAAATCGCTCAGCCCCTCCTCAAGCAGGCGGATGAGCACCGGCGCCAGGATATTGGCCAGGACGACTTGGGCTTTCTGCAGGCTGAAGGCTCCTGCCCGGATTTCTGCCAGCGAACCCAATCCCAGCTCCAGCCCTGCCAATACACCATTTGCGTTGGCGTTTTCTTGCGCTGCCTGGATTGCCTCGGGGTCGATATCCACCCCCAGGGCGCGGTTTGCCCCGAGCTTAAGAGCGGCAATGGCCAGGATTGCCGTGCCACAGCCCAGGTCTATGACCTGCCACTGATTTCTGAGCTGGCCCGCTGCCTTCTCCAGGGCGTGCAGGCAAAGCTGAGTGGTTGGGTGGGTGCCGGTGCCGAACGCCATCCCGGGATCGATGCGGATTGGGATGCGGTCTCCAACCGGCTGTTCTAACCAGGCTGGCACGATCATTAAACGTTCGCCAATTGCAATCGGCTGGTAATGCTGCTTCCAGGCTTCTGCCCAGTTGGTTTGTTGAATGGGCTTGAATTGTGGAGCAGGCAAGGGCCGGATGCGTCCCAGGTACCACAGCGCCTGCTCAAGCTGCCGGCGCGTCTCTTCTAGCTGCCCGTCCACCGGCAAATAACCAAATACGCGCAGCGGTCCTACCGCGTGGCCTTCTGTATCGTCTGGGTCGGCGGTCACTGCGGTGCTTTCAATGACCACCCCTTCAGGGATGAACCGGGCCAACACCTCCGCCACGGGCTCAGCCAGCTCGCCATCCACGGTCAGTGAAACTTCCAGCCAGCTTGCTTCTGACATGTCTGCTCCTTGTTGGGGATCGTAACCGAATTGGGCATCCCAGATCATCCGCAGGCCTGAATCCTGCGGAAGGCCCCTGGCTAACTTAAGACACAAGAAATTGCGGGTTGTTCGCTGCAGCAAATTCTTGGGCGCGGGTCACCCACCCAAAGCTTCTTTCAGCCAATCCAAGATGCCCCGCTCCTGCGGGCGCACCTCGCTGCCCATGCTCTTGGCCAGTTTTTCGAACAACTGGCGCTGCTCATTATTCAGGCGCCTGGGTATTTCAACATTGATGATCACAAGCTGATCGCCACGACCGTTGCTGCGCAGGCGAGGCACGCCCT
Organism: uncultured Anaerolinea sp.; assembly: GCA_964503625.1. Taxonomy (GTDB): domain Bacteria; phylum Chloroflexota; class Anaerolineae; order Anaerolineales; family UBA4823; genus RBG-16-57-11. The sequence goes on along the minus strand of CAZDAU010000008.1, from coordinate 25,180 downwards.
TGCCCTTCATGTGGATCACTTCCCCGGGCTGCGTTCCAGATGGTATTTTCAGCGTGGCCGGCCCGTCCACGGTGGGAATTTCCACTTCCGCCCCCAGAGTGGCTTGAGCGACATTGATGTTCAGATCGAGCAAGATATCGAACTCGCGCCTGCGGAAGAATTTGTGCGGCTTGACCTGAACCAGGATATACAGGTTGCCGTTGGGGCCGCCGTTTTCACCCGGCTGTCCTTCGCCAGCCAGGCGGATCTGGTTGCCGGTGTCGATGCCGGCTGGGATATTGACAACTTTGCGCCGGGTTTTGCGCTCCAACCCGCGCCCCTGGCAGGTTGGGCAAGGGCTGCTGATGGTCTCACCCTGACCCCGGCAGGTTGGGCAGGTGGTCACCTGCACCATGGAGCCGATGAAGGTCTGTCGAACCTGGCGCACCTCGCCGCTTCCGTTGCAGGTGGCGCAGCGCATCGGAGTGGTGCCGGGTTTGGCGCCGCTGCCGCCGCAGGTGCTGCAAATCTCGTCCCGGGTGATTTCAATCTCTTTTTCCAGGCCAAAGACCGCCTCTTCAAAGGTCAGGTCCAATCGATATTGCAGGTCAGCGCCGCGCCGGGGGACATTGCGCGAGCGCGAGGCAGAGCGCCCAAAGCCGCCAAAACCGAATAGATCGCTGAAAATATCCGCAAAGTCGTTGAAATTCACGGAGAAGTCCGGCGGCGCGCCGCCTGGTCCGCGCACGCCTGCATGCCCAAAGCGGTCATAGGCGGAGCGCTTGTCTGGGTCGGAAAGCACCGCGTAAGCCTCGTTCAGTTCTTTGAACCGCTCTTCGGCGTCGGCTTCTTTGTTGACATCGGGGTGATACTGGCGCGCCAGACGGCGAAACGCCGCTTTCAGCTCATCGGCTGAAGCATTGCGGGGCACACCCAGAACCTCATAGTAATCGCGCTGCGACATCTATAAAAGTCCTTTGGTGTGCGCCCGGTTCTGCTGAGCGCACACCAAAGCAGTTGTTTTATCAGGCGTTGCGGTACTCGCCTTCTACGACATCTTCCCCGCCGTCTGGACCGGGCCCTGGGCCCTGGCTGGGGCCGCTTTCTGGAGCGCCGGCGGCCGGGCCGCTCTGTTGGTAGGCGGCTGCGCCAACCTGTTGGAGCACCTGGTTCAGGCTTTCGGTTGCCTGGCGAATGGTATCGGCGTCGTTGCTGTTCATGACTTCGCGCACCCGGGCTACATTGTCTTCGACTTGTTTCTTCAAGTCCGGCGGTACTTTGTCACCCAGATCGTGCAGCACCTTGTCAGCAGAATAGGCCAGGTTATCCGCATGGTTGCGCACTTCGATCAATTCCTTGCGCCGGCGGTCTTCCTCGGCGTGGGCCTCGGCGTCCTTGCGCATCCGCTCGATCTCGGCCTCATTCAAACCCGAAGATGCCGTGATGGTGATGTGCTGGCTGCGGTTGGTGGCTTTGTCCAGGGCTGTGACCTTCAAAATGCCGTTGGCGTCGATATCAAAGGTCACCTCGATTTGGGGGATACCGCGCGGGGCCGGTGGAATACCATCGAGGATGAACTTGCCCAAAGATTTGTTATCGATTGCCATGGGCCGCTCGCCTTGCAGGACATGAATTTCAACCTGGTTCTGGTTGTCACTGGCGGTGGAAAAGATCTGGCTTTTGCGGGTTGGGATTGTGGTGTTGCGCTCGATAAGTGGAGTCGCCACCCCGCCCAGCGTCTCTACAGACAGGGTCAATGGGGTGACATCCAGCAAGAGAATATCTTTCACATCTCCACCCAACACGCCTGCCTGGATCGCGGCCCCGATGGCCACCACTTCATCTGGGTTAACGCCCTTGTGGGGTTCTTTGTTGAACAGGCGCTTGACAGCCTCTTGCACGGCTGGCATACGCGTCATGCCGCCCACCAACACCACCTCGTTGATTTCATTGGGCTGAACGTTGGCGTCTTTGAGCGCCTGGCGCACCGGTTCCAGTGAGCGGTCGATCAAATCCTGGGTCAGTTGCTCCAGCTTGGAGCGGGTCAGGGTCATAACCAGGTGCTTGGGCCCGCTGGCATCTGCGGTAATGTAAGGGAGGTTGATCTCCGTTTGCATCACGCTGGAAAGCTCGATCTTGGCTTTCTCGGCCGCCTCTTTAAGGCGCTGCAAAGCCTGGCGGTCCTTGCGCAGGTCGATCCCATTGGCGCGGGAGAACTCGCCTGCCAGGTAATCGATCACCCGCTGGTCGAAGTCGTCGCCGCCCAGGAAAGTATCGCCGCTGGTCGAGCGCACCTGGAACACGCCATCCCCCACGTCCAGGATGGAGATATCAAAGGTGCCGCCCCCCAGGTCATAAACCGCAATGACCTCGTCCTTTTTCTTATCCAGGCCGTAGGCGAGCGAGGATGCCGTAGGCTCGTTAATGATGCGGAGCACTTCCAGACCGGCAATCTTGCCGGCGTCTTTGGTGGCGTTGCGCTGAGCATCATTGAAGTAAGCCGGCACAGTGATGACAGCCTGGGTGACGCTCTCGCCCAGGTATGCCTCAGCGTCTGCTTTGAGCTTACCCAGGATCATGGCTGAAATCTCGGGCGGCGAATACTCCTTGCCGTCCAGGATCACCCGCACGTCCCCGTTGGGCGCTTCAGTAACTTTGTAAGGGGCGCGGGAAATGGCGCGCTGAACCTCGGGATCCTTGTACTTGCGACCCATGAAGCGCTTGATCGAGAACACCGTGTTCTCTGGGTTGACAACTGCCTGGTTGCGCGCCACCCGGCCGATCATGCGCTCATGGTTTTTATTCACCGCGACCACAGAAGGCACCAAACGCTCGCCTTCTGCAGACGAGATGACAACTGGCTCGCCGCCTTCCATCACCGCTACAACAGAGTTGGTCGTGCCCAGGTCAATTCCGATGATTTTTCCCATGATTTCCTCCAACAATTCAGTTCAAAGTCTTTTTTTGTCAATGAGGGTCGATTCTAGCGGGCGACGCGCACCATCGCCGGGCGCAGGACCTTATCCCCAAGTGTGTATCCCTGTTGCAGCACTTCGATGATCTGCCCGCTTTCGTGCTCATCGCTTTCTTCGGACATGATCGCCTCATGCAGATTGGGATCAAATGGCTGTCCTTCGGCTTCCATTGGTTGGATGCCTTCACTTTCCAGGATCGATAACAACTTGCGATAGATCAGCTCGATTCCCTCTGCCCAGGCTGCGCCATCGCCATCTTGCGGGCGGTTCTTCAGGGCACGTTCCAGGTCATCAACAATCCCCAAGTAGCGCTTCAGGATGCTTCCAGCCGCGTTTTGGTAGATCTGGCTCTGTTCGCGCTCCACCCGTTTTTTGTAGTTTGAAAAATCTGCCCGGGCGCGCTGCCATCCATCCAGGTATTCATTGGCTTTGGCCTGTGTTTCTGCCAGCTCATTTTTCAATATGCTGACCGGATCAGGGGGCTCAGCCTCTACCGGCTCTTCGGCAATGATCTCGGTTGTGTCTTTATTCTCTACGTTCTTGACATCATCGGACATAATTTTCCGTTTGCTCCTCGGCTATGGTGTTGAAATCACTCTTCCGCCAAAACATCTTCTACCAGGTCGCTCAGCAGACCCGCCACGAATCGCACGGTTGAAATCGTCCGCCCATAGGCCATGCGCATGGGACCGAGGACGCCCAGCGTGCCGGTCGCTAACCCTGGCGCACCATAGCGCGCCAACACCATCGAACATTCGCGCAATTCTTCCCAGGTGCCCTCGCCGCCGATCAACACCTGCACCCCGCCCATCTCGCTGGAAAGCACTGTGCGCGTAAGCAGGTCTTCCAGCAATGGGCGTTCTTCCAGCACGCGCAGGGCACGCCGGGCGACGTCCATCTCGCCAAACTCAGGCTCAGCCAGCACATGGGTCAATCCGTCTCGGTACAGCTCTCCGGTCAGCACCTGGTTGGCCCGGCGCATCCCATCCAGCACCAGCTTCTGGATATCCTGTTCCAACGCATCAACGGGCGTTGGCAAAGCCATGATGTGTTCGCTGTCCAAACCAGAGCAGGTGTTGTTCAAGGTCTGCGCCACCTGGCTGAGTTGCTCCTGCGAGACGGGCTCAGCCAGGGTGAGCATCTGTTGATTTACCTCACCGCCTGAAAGCACTAAGACCATCAACACCTGCCGACCGTGGGTCCTGATCAGTTCCAGGTGTTTGAACAAAGGCCGTTCTGGATGAGGCGCCGTCACCAGTGAAGCCGCCTGGGATTGGTGAGCCAGCACCGAAGCAGCCAGGCGCATCCAGCGATCGATGTCTGCGCCGGCCTGGTAAAACTGGTGGGTGATGGTGCGCTTGGTGGGGTCGGGCAATTCAGTGTGACCCATTAACTGGCGCACGAAATAGCGGTACCCCTCTTCGGTTGGCACCCGGCCGGCCGAGGTGTGTGGCTGCCGCAAATAGCCCAGCTCGGTCAGAGTCACCATTTCATTGCGCAGGGTGGCAGAGCTGACATCCAGGCCGTAATGCTCCACCAGGCGCACTGAGCCAACCGGTTGAGCCGTTTCAATATAATCGCGGATTACCAGCGCAAGAGTCAGTTTTTGGCGTTCGGTCAGTTCTGGCATAGGTTCTTTTGTATATTTTAGCACTCTCGCGGCGAGAGTGCTAACAACTAGACAATGATCATACCACGCCCGTGGGGGAACGTCAAGAACGCAGCCCCTTCAAGGCTGCATTTCTAACATGAAGTTAACAGAGAACGCCGAACTTCTCTGTGCTGAAATCGGTTGAAAATCAGTCTGGGTGAGAGTGCTGGCGAAGTTGGATGACCGCCTGGGCAAAGTCTGGCGGATAAGGCGCTTCGACCCGCTGCGCTTGTCCGCTTAAAGGGTGAAAGAATGCCAGGGAGTAGGCATGCAATCCCAATCGATCGATGGGCCAGGCAGTTGAATTCACATCCGAGCGTGTCTTGCTGGGAACGTGGTACAGGTCATCCGCCACAAGCGGGTACCCGGCGGCAGCCAGGTGCGCCCGGATCTGGTGGGTGCGCCCGGTGAGCGGGGCAGCTTCAACCAGCGCGCACTCCCTGAAGCGCTCCAGGATGCGCAGCCTGGTCACGGCTGGCTTTCCTCGTTCTGGGTCGACCACGGTGCGGTGTCTGCGGTCGCCGTCCGGTCGCAGCGCCAGGTCAATGGTCTTCTGGTCCCAACTGGGCTGGCCGATCACCAGGGCATGATACACCTTACCCGCCCGCCGCTGCTCAAACTGGCTGTTCAGTTCGCGATGCGCCTGAGCGCTGCGGGCGAAGATAATCACACCACTGGTATCCTTATCCAGCCTGTGGACCACCCAAACCCGCCCATAGATCTGGGTCAACAAACCCGTCAGGTGAGGCGCCTGCGGCCGATAGCCGTCCACCAGAGTGGGCAACCCGGCGGGTTTGTTGACCACCAGCAGGGCATCATCCAGGTAAAGCGCCAGATTTTGAAAGTCGGGGCTCAGATTCACTGGCCTGGCTCGCTTCCCCGCGCCGCACGCCAACCATCAGGAAGAGGGCAATCACCATGAAGATCGGCGCGATCATCATCGTCGAGTTGTAGTCGCGGCCGGTGAGCTGGATGATCCAGCCATTGACATTTGGACCAGCAATGGCCGCCAGGGTGGAGAACAGATAATACAGGCCGGTGTAGGTGCCCAGGCGTGCAGCATCGGTCATATCCACAACCATCGGCAGGGAGTTGATGTTGATCAATGCCCAGGCCGCCCCGGCGATCATCAGGAAGATCCCAATCACCGGAACGATGCCCAGCAGCGGCAATTGGGTCAAGGGGAGAGTCAACGTGGATACCGGCAGGAAGAAGATGGATGAGATGACCCCGGTCATCAGCAGCAGGCCGGTGATGATCGTCCGCCGGCGCCCGAATCGCCCGCCAATGTAGCCCGCAGGCAGGGCAAAGATCACAAAGATCAATGAAAGCTGGCCTAATAAGCGCGCTCCATCCGCTTCGGGCAGCCCCAGGTGTTTGACTGCATACAAAGTAAAGAACGCTTCAACTGCGTTATAACCCAGGAACCAGAAGAATATTGCCAGCAACAGGCGCAAGGCGCTGTGATCGCGATCCTGGATCACTTCACCCAGGCTTTTCAGCATGCTGGGTCGAACTTCGCTTTCTTCATAAGTCTTGGGCTCCCGGATAAACAGGAAGACGAGCAGCGCCGAAAGGACCACCAGGACCGAACCCAGCCAGAAGGGATAGGCTGTGTTGATCTCATAAAGGCTGGCGCCGATCAGGAATGAGACAATTGCCCCCACGCCTCCCATGAAGTTAATGACCCCGTTGGCCTGGGAGCGGAATTTGGATGGCGTGATGTCGGGCATCAGCGCCACCACAGGGGTGCGCCAGAGGGCCATGCTGAGCAACAGGGTGCTGGTGCAGGCAACGAAAATTGGCAGCGCACTGACCACGGGGATCAACCCGAAAGCCAGGGCGGCCACGGGCGCGCCGACCAAAATGAATGGCATGCGCCGCCCGATTGGGGTGCGCAGCCGGTCCGACCAGGCTCCCACCGGCGGCTGGATCAGCAGGGCGGCAATATTGTCCAGGGTCATGAAAAAGCCGATCCAGACTGGCGATAGGGCGAACTTGTTGGCCAGGAAGAGGGGCACGAAGGCATTGTACACACCCCAGATCACGCTCACGCCAAAGAAACCGAAGCCGAGAAGGAAGGTCTTGCCATAGTTGAGCTTCATTGAGGTCTCCTTCAGGTATCAAGATCGTCAACAGAAGATGCGCCTTGGGTTTCCAGTTTTTGCAGGAATTTACGGTCCGCTTCGGTCAGAAGCGCGCTTTGCAACATTTCCGGCCTCCGCCTCCAGGTGCGCAGCAGCGATTGCTCGCGCCGCCAGCGGGCGATGCGCCCATGATCCCCTGAAAGCAGCACCGCCGGCACACGCCAGCCACGGAACTCAGCAGGACGGGTATAGTGAGGATACTCCAACAGCCCAGAGGCGTGCGAATCATCCAGCGCGCCGTCGGGGTCGCCGAGCACGCCTGGGATGAAACGCGTCACTGCATCGATCACAACCAGCGCAGCCAGCTCACCCCCGGTGATCACATAATCGCCAATCGAGATTTCGTCGGTCACCAGGTGCTGCCGGACGCGCTCATCGATGCCTTCGTAACGGCCGCACAGCAGCCCCAGGCGGCGCGGTTGGCCGGGGCGCGGCAGGCCTGTTGCACTCAGCTCTGCCGCCATCGCCTGGTTGAACACGCGCCCTTGGGGCGTCAACAGGATCAGCGGGCAGCGCGGCGGCGCTCCCAGCACTTCCTCCACTGCAGCAAAGATGGGCTCGGGCTTCATCACCATACCGCCGCCGCCGCCGTAAGGTTCGTCATCAGTGATGCGGTGGCGGCCGGAGGCCCAATCGCGAATGTTGTGCAGCCGCACCTCCACCGCCCCTTGCTGGCGGGCGCGTTGCAGGATGCTGCTTTGCAGATAAGGCTCAAAGACTTCCGGGAACAGCGTGAACACTTCGAATTGCAAAACCGGTTGTGTCATGACTGTATTCTAGCCGTCACAGGGTCGATTGGCAAGCCCCTGTTGGGTTCACAGGACCGCGTTACACGCATGGGTGACAGCCAGGATCATGCTTTCTGCCTTGGGCGTTTTCATTATTCACGCTGGACATCCGTGTCAATGCCCTTCAACGTCCCCGCCCTGCTCGGATTGGACGCACCAGAATGAGCACGATCTGAGGATCTTGGGCAATCACCTGGTTTTTTGGGGGCCGCAAATGCAGCGTTTGGCGCACCTTTTGAGGTCTCATGGTTTGATATTTTGGCGATGCAGCTCATGATTCCGCACGATTCTCACATCGATCAAGAAAATGTAAACCAGCGAATCAATGGAGAAATGACCTGATTGCAATCGACTAGCAAGAAAACCATTAGGTAACCTTAATTACTTCTGACTTGATTGCTTTTGTTGGCAATGGTATGATGTTAATATGTATCTTCGCGGAAACAGGTGGACCATGACCCGCCGAACCCGCCGGGCTCCGATCTGGCGGTTGCTGTTGCTTTTTGCGCTGATTGGCGTCATGTTGTATGTGAACCAGGTGGTGGTTCCGGCCACACCGCCACTTTTTATCCCCACGCCCACGGCCACTCGGAGTCCTGAATCTTTCATCACCCAGGCGCAAGACGCGTTCAACTCTGGAAAGATCGCTCAAGCCATCCAGGCGTATAAAGAGGCCATCAACGCCGATCCGACCAATCCATCCAGCTTCATAACCCTTGCCCGGCTGCAGGTCTATGCAGGCGATTACGATGCCGCCATTGAGAATGCACAAAACGCCTTGCTCAAGAACCCCAATAACCCCACCGCCCATGCTGTGCTTGGCTGGGCATTGGGCTTTCAGGAAAAGTATGGCGAGGCTGAGGTTGAGATCAAGAAAGCTCTCTCCCTGGATCCGAACAACGCTCTGGCGCATGCCTACTACGCTGAGATCTTGATCAACCAAAACGATTACACCTTGTACGATAAGGCTGCTGATGAATCGAAGTTGGCCCGCGATCTTGACCCAACTCTGCTTGAATCTCACCGGGCGCGCGGCCTGGTGTTGCTCAACACCCAGAACCTGGAAGAAGCTGTCCAGGAATTCCAGGCTGCCCTGGCGATCAATAAGAATATTCCGGATCTAAATTTATACCTCGGGATCACCTACAAAGCGCTGGGAGACTATGACCTGGCGCAGGAAGCCTTGCTGGCGGCTTATGCCTTGAACCCCACCGACACCGTCGCTTTGACCGAGTTGTCGCGCGCCTTTTTTGCCGATGGGCGCTATCCTCAGGCTGCCCAATATGCAGAAGAGGCCATCAAAGTCCAGCCGGATAACCCACGTTTGCATGGCAATCTGGGTATTACCTATTACAAGATTGGCGATTTTGCCAAAGCCATCCCGCCTCTGGCGCTGGCAGTGCGCGGTGGCGTCACAGCAGATGGAGTAACTGTGGAAGGCCTGCCGCTGGATTATGGCCGCGTCATGGAGTACTACTGGTATTATGGCTTTGCCCTGGCGAAAAGCAACCGCTGCGCTGAAGCCGTGCCGGTCTTCCAGGCTTTGTTGACCGGAGTGCCCAATGACGAAATTGCGGTTTACAATGCCACGGAAGGGCTGGCGATTTGCCAGGAAAGCCTGGGCACATCCCCGGCGCCAACACCAACGCCTGAAGGCGAAGCTACTCCGACGCCCTAGATTGGGCAGCTACAGGTCAGGGCATGGAAAGAGATCTGGTTGGAAAACGTCCCTCCTTTCACCAGGATCGCAGGGGGACAAACTTTTATCGGGTTTTGATTTTATTGGGCTTAATCGTTGCCAGCGTTTGGCTTATGCTGGGCCTGCGCCGCGGCGAGATTATCTCGCCTTTCGATCCAACGCCCACTCCCACACGAATTTCCGAGTCTTATTTTCTTGAAGCGCGGGCTTATTTTGATGCTGGTAAGCTGGATGCTCCCAATAGCCCCACCCTGACGCTGACGCCGGGCGCGCCGGTGATTAATGATGCCATTGAAGCCTACCAGGCTGCCCTGCAGGGCGACCCAAACAACGCGCACGCCTGGGCCGAGCTGGCCCGCATCCAGACCTACTCCTCCAGCATGCTGCGCAACGACACCGAGCGCCTGGAGCGCCTCAAGCAGGCCAGGGAATCTGCCGACCAAGCGGTGGCGCTGGCCCCCGATGACAGCACCATCCATGCCATCCGCGCTTTTGTGCTCGACTGGCTGGCTTTTAACCCTTTGGTGGATGCCGAACAAAGCACCGATCTATTGGTGGAGGCTGAACGTGAGGCTTCGCGCGCCTTCCAGCTTGACCCGCAAAATGCCCTTGCCCTTGCTTATTACGCTGAAATCCTGGCTGACCAGCAAAAGTGGACCCAGGCTGAAAAATACGCTGCTCAGGCGGTGGCCCAGGACCCGGAATCGATGGACACACACCGGGTCTATGGATACGTGCTGGAGACCTTGGGAAAGTATAACAGCGCCATCCAGCAATACCAGGAAGCCACCCGAATCAATCCGAACATGACCTTCCTGTATGTTCGCATTGGCCAGAACTTCCGGGAGGGCATTCGCAACCCCGACCGCGCCTTGGAGTATTTTGATCGAGCTGCCAAGATTAACCAGGGGCTGGGCGTGCAAAACCCTAACCCCTACATCGAAATTGCCCGCACTTATACTCAGATGGGGCAGTTTTTTGCCGCCATGATTAATGCTGAAAAGGCTCTGGAGCTGGACCCATCCAACGCGCATACCTATGGCCAATTGGGCATCATCTTCCGGCGCGCCCGCAACTACGAAGGCGCAATGTCGCTCCTGCAATGCGCAGTGCGAGGATGCACAGCCGGCGAGAACGAGATGGGCCAGGTTGCTGTTGAAGGTTTGCCGCTGACCAGTGTAACGGTGGCTTACTATTACGTTGAATACGGCACCAACCTGGCCTTCCTCAGCCGTCCCAATGAAAATTATTGTCCCACGGCTTTGGAAGTGCTGGGAGAAGTGCGCCGGGCATATCCGGACGACCCCAGCCTGATGGGCATCGTTGAGGATAGCGAGGGAATATGCCGCCGGCTGCAGGGCGGCCAGGTAGCTATGCCCACGATCACGCCGATGCCCACCGATACCCCCAGTCCTGCTCCATAGTGTAAACGTTGTGTAAGAATTTCTCCGATTAGCCGCTTTGACCTCTTGACTTTCCCCCAAAAAGTGGGTATGATACGGCCTGCAAGTTAGCACTCCCGGCAATCGAGTGCTAACTTGCGAGCATGTACCCTGGTGAATCAATACCCACAATCTATCTGGAGGTTAGATATGTCAGTCAAGCTTAAACCCCTTGGAAACCGCGTCGTGGTCGAGCCCCTTGAGCAAGAAGAGATCACGGCTGGCGGCATTGTGCTCCCCGAAACCGCCAAAGAAAAGCCGCAAAAAGGCAAAGTCCTGTCGGTTGGCCCCGGCGAGCGGGATGAGGATGGCGATTACATCCCGATGGACGTCAAGGCAGGCGATACCGTCTTGTTTGCCAAGTACGCTGGCACCGAGATCAAGGTTGATGGCAAGAAGTTGCTCATCCTGCGGGAGAGCGACCTGCTGGCAATCGTCGAAGAGTAATCCCCATTATTTGAAGGAGTGAATGAAAATGGCTAAACAACTCATCTTCTCCGAAGACGCTCGTCATCGTCTTTCGAAGGGTATGGAGACTCTGGCGACTGCTGTCGCCACCACCCTGGGCCCCAAAGGCCGCAACGTTGCTCTGGATAAAAAATTCGGCTCCCCCACCATCACCCACGATGGTGTAACCGTGGCGAAGGAAATCGAGCTGCAGGATCCCTTTGAAAACATGGGCGCCCAGCTCCTCAAAGAAGCCGCCACCAAGACCAATGACATTGCCGGCGATGGCACCACCACCTCCACGGTTCTGGCGCATTCGATTGTTGTCGAAGGCATGAAGAACCTGGCCGCCGGCGCCAACCCGATGCTGCTCAAGCGCGGCATCGAGGCTGCCACCAAAGTTGTGGCTGACAAAATCAATGAGCAGGCGATTGAGCTGACCACCAAGGCCGAGATTGCCAACGTCGCCTCCATCTCTGCACAGGATCGCACCATCGGTGAGCTGATTGCCGAAGTGATGGACAAAGTTGGCAAAGACGGCGTCATCACGGTTGAGGAATCCAAGGGTCTGGAGTTTGAAACCGAGTATGTTGAAGGTATGCAGTTTGACCGCGGTTACATCTCGCCCTACTTCATCACCGACCCCGAGCACATGGAAGCGATTATCAGTGAGCCTTACCTGCTGATTCACGATAAGAAAATTTCCGCTGCCTCGGATATTGTCCCAATTCTGGAGAAGCTGGTCCAGATTGGCAAGCGTGACCTGGTGATTATTGCCGAGGATGTCGACGGCGAAGCCCTGGCCACCCTGGTGTTGAACAAGCTGCGCGGCATGCTCAACGTTGTTGCGGTCAAGGCCCCCGGCTTTGGCGACCGCCGCAAAGCCATGCTGCAGGATATCGCGATCCTGACCAACGCCCAGGTTATTTCCGAAGAGACCGGGCGCAAGCTGGAGAGCGTCACGGTATCTGATCTGGGCCGCGCCGAGAAGGTTGTGGTCACCAAAGACGATACCACCGTGGTGGGCGGTCGTGGGGAGCCGGCTCAGATTAAGGGCCGCATCGAGCAGATCCGCGTCGAGATTGACAAGAGCACCAGCGATTACGACAAAGAGAAACTGCAGGAACGCCTGGCCAAACTATCCGGCGGCGTGGCGATCATCCGCGTTGGCGCAGCCACTGAGACCGAGTTGAAGGAAAAGAAGCACCGTGTTGAGGATGCCCTTTCGGCTACCCGCGCTGCGGTTGAAGAAGGCATTGTGCCTGGCGGTGGCGTTGCTCTGATCAATGCCATCCCCGCCCTGGCTGACCTGAAGATGGATAGCGAAGACGCTCAGATTGGCGTCAACATTGTCCGCAAGGCGCTGGAAATGCCCCTGCGCAAGATCGCAGAGAATGCCGGTAAGGATGGCTCGGTGGTCCTGGAAGGTGTGCGCCGGGCTCAGAAAGAAAAGAATGATCTCAAGATCGGTTATGATGTGATCAAGGAAGAGTACCTGGATATGGTTGACGACGGCGTCATCGACCCTGCCAAGGTCACCCGCGGTGCGCTGGAGAATGCTGCCTCCATTGCAGCGATGATCCTGACCACCGAGGCCCTGATCACCGATATCCCCGAAAAAGAGAAGCCCGCTGCTCCTCCGATGCCGGAGTACTAAAACAGCAGCTCGCTGACGGATGAGATGAAGTGCAAGCCGGCCTCCGAACACCGGGGGCCGGCTTTTAATTTTTCTTTGACAGATCCCCGCTTCCATGTTAAAATCCAGACAGTTAGCGAGGAAGTTTGGACCCGGGCGCTGTATCCCGGTTTATGATCGGAACCTGCGGTAAGTACGGATTGTTTTTCTGCAACCCCCGGCCGGCAAACTCCATGGCGGGGTTGTTTTTATTATTGCAATGATTCACCGGGTTATCCCGGTTATATTAAGAAGGTTTGACAAGATGAGTAATAGAAAACTTAAAATCATACCCCTTGGGGGTCTCGGGGAAATTGGTAAGAATATGATGGTCTATGAGTGGGGTGAGAACATCCTCGTTGTAGACGCCGGGCTGATGTTCCCCGAAAACGACATGCTGGGGATCGATTACATTATCCCCGATTTCCAGTATCTGCTGGATAAACAGGATTGGATCCGTGGTGTGGTGATGACCCACGGCCACGAGGATCACACCGGGGCGATTGCCCACCTGATGGAGCGGATCAACGCGCCCATCTATGCCACGCCGCTGACCCGCGGCCTGGTAGAGGCCAAGCTCTCCCGCGGCGGCCTGATCAATAAGGTGCGCCTGAACACCGTCCAGGCTGGTGACACGGTTTGGATTGGCCCATTCCAGGTGGAATTCTTCCACATGTGCCATTCCATCCCAGATGGGGTGGGCCTGGGCATTACCACCAACGCCGGGTTGGTAGTCCACTCCGGCGATTACAAGTTTGACCACACCCCGGTGGACGGCTGGCCCACCGACTACGCCAAGCTGGCTGAGATGTCCAACCGCGGGGTGCTGGCTTTGCTGGCCGATTCGACCAACGCCGACCGCCCTGGCTGGACCCCCTCGGAAAAAGTGATAGACGCCGCATTTCGCGAGGTCTTTCGCAATGCCAGTGGGCGGATCATCGTTGCCAGCTTTGCCTCACTGATCTCGCGCATGCAACAGGTGGGCAACGCGGCCCTGGAGCACAATCGCAAGATGGCTTTTGTTGGCTCAAGCATGATTGAAAATGCCCGCATTGCCCGCCGTCTGGGCTACCTGGATCTGCCCGACGACCTGGTGGTCCCACTCGAGCAGGCCTTGAAGATGAAGCCGCGCGAGGTGGTGCTGATGTCCACCGGCACGCAGGGCGAGCCGACCTCCATTGTTGGACGGCTGTCTATGGGCTCCAACAACCAGTTTGATTTGATCCCCGGCGACACCGTTGTGCTCTCCTCGCACCCCATACCCGGCAACGAGGAAAGCGTTGGTCGCACGATCAACCGCTTGTTCCGGCGCGGCGCAAAGGTCATCTATGAGAATATTGCCCCCGTGCACGTCTCTGGGCATGCCAGCCAGGAGGAGATGAAATTGCTCCTGCACCTGGTTAAACCCAAGTACTTCATCCCCATCCACGGCGAGCTGCGGCACCTGCATCAGCACGCCAATATCGCCCGCCAGGTTGGCCTGCCCAGCGAAAACATTGCAGTCATCGAAAACGGGTGCGTGGTTGAGTTTGAAGATGGGCAAATGCGGATTGGCGAACGCGTGCCAGGCAATTATGTCTTCGTAGATGGGGCTGGCGTTGGCGATATTGGCCCAAGCGAGGTGCGTGAGCGCGAAGCCCTGGCGCGGGATGGGGTGGTGCTGGTCAGCCTGACGCTGGAGCGGAACAGCTCTCGGCTGATTGAAGATCCAGAGATCATCACTCGCGGCTTTATCCACAGCCGTGCCGGCGACGATCTGCTTGAAGCCGCCCGCACCATGATCCGTGAGGCGATCATGAATGGCAACAGCAACGGCAACCTGCAAGAAGACCTACAGCAGGCGCTCAAGGCTTTTCTTTATAACCGCACCAAGCGCCGCCCGATGATCTTTGTCACCCTCAGCAGAATCTAGCCATCGACGGTCAATCGGGCCATGGCAACCGGCCCGATTGACCATTGGCTTAATCTTTCCACCCCTGCTCGCCGATCAGCGGCACAAAAGCCACCGGAATGATACTTTCATAGTCATAGCGCTCGCCCTTGCGCACCCAGCGCTCCAAGACCTGTCCACCGCGGCTTCCTACCGGGATGACCAACCTGCCGCCGTCTTCCAACTGGTCGAGCAGCGGGCGAGGTATGCTCGGCGCCGCTGCAGTGACAATGATCCCAGCATAAGGAGCATGCTCCTGCAGGCCTTTTGAGCCGTCTCCAGTATGCACGTGTATGTTCTTGATGCCCAGGTCTTCAAAGATGCCAGCAGCATAGCGGGCCAGGTTGGGGTAGCGTTCGATGGTATGCACTTCCCGCGCCAGGTAAGCCAGGATCGCGGCCTGGTAGCCTGAGCCGGTGCCCACTTCCAGCACCTTTTCTTCCCCGCGCAGCCCCAGCAGCTCGCTCATCAAGGCTACAATGTACGGCTGGGAAATGGTTTGCCCGTGGCCAATGGGCAGCGGACCATCGGTGTAAGCCAGGTATCGGTATTCGGGGGCGACAAAACAATGGCGTGGCACCGTGCGCATCGCTTCCAGCACGCGGCTGTCTCGCACACCGCGCCGGGCGATCTGCGTCTCGACCATTTTTTCGCGTTCGGAGGCGTACAACTCGTCCTGCATAATTCCACACGCACCCCGCAGCGATGACGCCCGTCGTTTCTGATCTAATCCAGGGAGGGCAATTGGCGTTGCAACTGTAATCTGGTGAACAAGCTAAGGTTCAGTCTCTCAACGCTGCCGCCAGCCCTCTCCAGAAGTCATCTCGCTGGCCGGGCGTGAACGGCAGGTACAAACCGAGCCGGTCAACCAGGCCACTGTAGCGTTCCTTCAGCTTCTCGGGCAATTCGCCCGGGCTGCAAACCACGGCAAAAGCCGCCATCATCTCGTCGCTCACCAGGCCAGGCATTTCGCCCCACTTGCCAGCGCGCGCCAGGGTGGAGAGCCTCTCAGCAATTTCGCCCCAGCCATGTAGATCCATCACCGCCCGGTAGGAGGGTGTGGAAGCATAGAAAGCGATCTGCGAGCGCACCAGCAGGTCTTCGTCGGGCGCGGTAACTGCAAAAGCCGTGGCGGAGATTTTGATCTCGTCCCTGGAGCGCCCGCTCTTAGCCAGGCCTTGATGAATGGCCGGTTGCAGCACCTCGACTAGGTAGCGGCGGGAGTGAAACGGATGCACCAGGAAGCCCTGGGTGACCTCGCCCGCCAGCCGGGCCAGGCCGGTGTTAACCCCGGCAATGTAGATGGGGATATCCGGATGCGAGATGCGTCCCGGATTAAAGAAAGGCGACATCAGGTTCAGCTTGTAGTATTCGCCGCGGAAATCAAGCGGCGCGCCGGTTTGCCAGGTGTTCCACAGGGCACGGATGGCGCCAATCTGCTCGCGCAGCTTGCCCACCACTGAATCGGGCCAGGGCATGCCGAAGCGCCGCTCCACGTGGGCCTTGACCTGTGTTCCCAGGCCCAGGATGAAGCGCCCGTGCGAGAGTTGGGCTAAGTCCCAGGCAGTATAAGCCAGGGTGGCTGGGCTGCGGGCAAAAGCGATAGCCACTGCGGTGCCAAAGGTGAGCCGCTGGGTGTGCTCAAAAGCCAGTGCTGCAGGCAGGAAGGGATCGTGCATTGTTTCAGTGGACCAGATGGCTTCAAAGCCAATGCTCTCAGCCGCCTGGGCGATCTCGGCAACCTGGTTGAGTGAGACAGGAGGAAGGGATGTGTCAAAAAGCATGGTTATTCAGCTAATACATAAGCCATCACCCATTGGGTGGTTGCTACCAGCGCGTCCACATGCGTGCGCTCGTAGTTGTGCGAGGCGTCCACGCCAGGACCGATCAGCGCCACGGCCACATCGCCGCCCGCCCTCCAGAATGCCTCGCCATCCGAAGCGTAGTTGGGATAGATGTCCACCTTGTAGGGGATCTGGTGCTCCTCCGCCAGCTTGCGCAGGCGCTGACTCAGAGCGTGGTGGTACGGGCCGCCCGAATCTTTGACGCACAGCGTGGCGTGGAACTCATCGGAGGTCTGTCCCTCGCCCACCGCAGCCATATCCACCGCCAGCAGCTCGGTCACTTCCGGGGGAAAGCCCGTCGCTGCGCCGTGGCCAACCTCTTCGTAATTACTGAAGTGCAGGTAGGTGGTCTGGGCTGGCTTCAACCTGGCCTCATGGATGGCCTTGACCGCCGCCAAAACGCAGGCCACGCACGCCTTGTCATCCAGGAAGCGCGAGCGGATGAAGCCGTTGGTCACTTCCACCCGGGGGTCAAAGGCCACAAAATCGCCCACTTCAATCCCCAACTGACGCGTCTCGTGGGCCGAGCTGGTTAGCGCATCCAGGCGCACTTCCATGTTCTCATCGTTGCGCTCCATCTCAACGGTGCCCTTGCCATGCACATGCGAAGAGGCTTTTTCAATCAACAGCGAGCCGCGCACGGTGCTGCCGCGCTGGGTGAAGATGGTGCAGCCTTCGGTCTCAACCGAGTTCCAAACCAGCCCGCCGATACGGGTCAGCTTCAGCCTGCCGTTGGTTTTAATTTCCTTGACCATCGCCCCTAGTGTATCCGCGTGCGTGGTCAGCGCCCGCGGCGCATCGCTGCGCTCACCAGGCCAGACGGCAATCAGCGAGCCTTTGCGGTTCAACGAGAGCGAGAGCTGTGGATAAGCAGCCAGGGCTTGCTGGGTGTACTCAATCGCCGGGTGAGCGAAACCGGTCGGACTGGGAATATTGAGCAAACCAGTCAGAAAAGAGATCAGAAATTCCTTATCAAGGGGTGGTAGTGTCATTGAGTTTCCTGTAAGTGATCATTTGCCGTCTTCATCCACTCAGGCAGGTGTGGGTAAGTTTTCGAACGCGTTGATGGCTTTGCGCCAGTGCTCAGGGATGGGGATGGTATTGCCGGTGCGATAGTCATAGGTGACCAAAGTGGTGGAGCCGTTGGCCAGCTCAGAGCCATTCGTGCTGTCTTGCAGGCTGTATTCCATCCTGAGACTCTTGGTTCCCAGGTGGGCCACTCGAACGCCCACCCGCACCGGTTGTCCAAAAACCACCGCCTTGCGGAAGTTCAAATGGGCGTCGGCCAGGATGATACCAATGTCCATGAAGGAGTCCGAGGTCCACAACCCCAGGTGGGCAATATAGCCAATGCGCGCCTGCTCAAAATAGGTCAGATAGCTGGCGTTATTGACGTGGCCCTGCGGGTCAAGGTCCCCATAGCGCACTTCGATAGGGTGGTAGTAATTGAATTCTGGCATACTGAGATTATACCCCTCAGTTACGGTCCTTTATCTCGCGGTGGCATAACTGCCAGGAAATCCTCCGCAAAGCGGCGGCTGTAATCGTCGAGCAGGAATTGCAGGCGCTCAGAGTCTGGCGAGGCCAGGATCAAGCCAGCGTGATGCTTTTTCTTCATTCGCCAGACCACCTCCGGATCCTGGTATAGCGACAGGTCTGGGTCTTCCTGGCGCGCCAGGCAGTTAATCACCCCGGCATAGTCGCTGCGAGTAGGTGGGAGCTGGTAAGGCTCACCGCGCAGGTGGGCGACCTCGATCCTGGCCCACTCTGCCCACAGATTCAACCCGCAGGCGAACTCGACCGTCTCAGCAATGTTTGCGCCGCCCACCCGGTTGGCGCATTCCAGGAAATAGAATTTGCCATCCTTGTGTGCCCGGATGTACTCGACGTGAACTGCGCCGCGCACTGCATCCAGAGCTTTGAGTACCCGTTTGTTTAACGCCGCCAGCGATTTGGCTGTGGGCGAACCGCGCTCCAAGGTGCGGGTGACAAATACCCCGCCGCCCTGGTAAACGCTCATCGGCGGGCGGGCATAGCGGTGCGCCTCGGCAAACACAAGCCTGCCTTCGTCCACCAACCCATCCAGATGGAAGACATCCCCGGGAAGGAATTGCTCCAAGAGATGGAAGGATTGGGCGTCGCCAAGCTTATCTAACACCGGCCACAGCTCGTCTGGGTGGTGAATGGTGATGATGCCCATGGCGCTGGCTTCGGAGCGCGGCTTGAGCAACCAGGGTGGCGGGACGCGCTGCATGAACTCGCGCAAATGGTCATAGTTAAACACCCCAATGAATTCTGGGATGGGTATGCCTGCATCACGGGCCAGAGTGCGCATGGTCAGCTTGTCGCGAAAGTGGCGGGCGTGTGATTCGCCTAACCCGGGCAGACGCAAATGATCGCGCAGCGCCCCGGCGGTTTCCACATCGTAATCATCCAGAGCAACAATTTGATCAATGGCGTGGTTGCGGGCAAGAAAGCTGACTGCATAGATGATCCCCGGGCGCTCGCGCAGGGTTGGCATGTAGAAAATTTCGTCAATGCTCTCACGCGGCCAGTCTTCTTCAGCCATGCTCTCGCGTGTGAGCAGCAGAACCTTGCAGCCCAGCTGCTTGGCGGACTTCAGAAAGGCTGAGCCTTTGAAGTAGCTGGCCATGCACAACAAAGTCAGGGGGCGTTTTTCCATAATAAGCTCCTTGCAAACCAGGTATCGGCCTAGAGGACGCCTTCTGCGGTTTCAGCGATGATCTGGTCAACCACTGCCTTCAAGCTGCCGGTGCGCCGGAAGGTGGCCAGTTGCCGGTCGGCGCTGGTGCCCTCATCCAGGATGCGCTGGAAGTATTCGATATCCTTGCGGCCGCCGAATTCGTCGATCACATCTCCGATCAGCCATTCAATCATCTCGTGGATCAGGTCGCGCGCCGGCAGCTCTTCCTGCTTGCCAAAGTCGATCAGCTTGCCATCCAGCCCATAGCGCACCGCCCGCCACTTGTTCTCCTCCACCAGCACTGCCGGGTAATGGCGGAAGGTCATGTTGTCGCGCCTCAGCTTCCACATCTTGAACACCAATGCCTGGCAGATCGCCGCAATGCACACCGCCTCGTCCACCCGGGTGCACACGTCGCAGATGCGGAACTCCAGGGTGGGATAATTGTGGTTTGGGCGGACATCGAACCAGATTTTAGTCCCATCGGGGATGCAGTGCGTCTTGACCAATGTATCGACGTAGTTTTTGAATTCAGAATGAGTCTGAAACGTCGGCGGAATGCCCGTGCGGGGAAAGTTACGGAAGATGATGCTGCGATAGGATTTCAGGCCCGTATCCTGGCCCATCCAGAAAGGCGAGCTTGTGGACAGGCACAGCAGGTGCGGCAGCATGTAGCGGATCACGTTCATGATATCAATCAGCACTTCTGGATCTTCGATGCCGACGTGGATGTGTGTGCCAAAGATCAGCAGTTGTTGCGCCAACATCTGCATATCCTGCTTAACGCCTGCATAGCGCTCGAAGGGCGTAATCTCTTGCTCAACCCAGGAAGAAAACGGATGCGACCCCGCCGCGGCAATACTCAAGCCGTTTTTGGCCGCCAATTCCATAATCCCCCGGCGCAGCCGTACCAGCTCAGCGCGCAAATCCGCCGGCGTGCGACAGACCTGGCTGCCTACTTCTACCATGGACTGGTGCATCTCGGCTTTGATTTGCTCTCGCAAGGTGATCTTGCCCTCTTCAAGCAGTTGGGTGATATACGATTTCAACTCACGGGTTTGAGGATCGATGATCTGATACTCTTCTTCAATTCCAATGCTAAATGAAGGGGGGTTCATTGGTCAACTCCTCCTTTCAATCAAAAAGGTGGGCACCACCGATCCGCCACCTGCAGTGACATTGAGCAAATCCACAGTGGACAGGCGTGTCAGGCACCCGGAAGTGTAGTTTCCATACCAGATGTAGGGGTTCGTGTCGATCAAGCGGTCGTAAATCTGCACGTGGCCTTCAACCAGGCTGGGATAGGGCTCGCTGGGCACGCAGATGCGCTCCTGGACGATGGATGGCTCCACCAGGGCCGCCTGTAATGCGGCTTCCCACTGTGTTTGATCGGTTTCCCAGCCGAGCACAATGCCCTTGCCGCCGTATTCATCATTCGGCTTGAGCACAAAATCGTCTTTGTGATTGCTCACAAAAGGGACCAGGTCGATCCGCTGATCATGGAATGTCGTAAACCGCTCGGCCACGGTGCGTGTCCAGGGGATGTGGCGCTGGATGGCCTGGCGCTCTTCCGGGCTGAACAGATGGGCATTGGCTTCATCGCTCAGCACGGCAAAACTGGCCTTTTTGTGCAGCAGCTTGCAGCGAAATGGGTTGACCATGCAGACTGCGTGCTCTCGCACTGCCTGGATTGCGGGGTTATTCAGACCCT
The DNA here is from genome assembly GCA_964503625.1 of uncultured Anaerolinea sp. Classification (GTDB taxonomy): domain Bacteria; phylum Chloroflexota; class Anaerolineae; order Anaerolineales; family UBA4823; genus RBG-16-57-11. The sequence goes on along the minus strand of CAZDAU010000008.1, from coordinate 4,188 downwards.
CTCGGACTACCAGCTCGTTGAGCAGCACCCGCTTGTAAATCAGTTGCACCGGGGTGATCCCATCCACCAGGAGCTGCCCATCCCGGTATTCGAGCTGCCTTGGGTCGGCGATGACGCATTCAAAATCCTGGGAGGCAAAATAGTCCTGGAAAAGCATGAACTCACTGTAGGTCGGCACCTCGCGCCAATCCAGGATGGCGATGCGCGGGCGCTCACGCCCACCCCACTGGCGGTAAGCATCCAAGAGGGCATGCAGAACGTGGTGGCGGCCAGGCAATGGACGAGTTTCGTAGCGGCGTTGGAAAGCGCCCATGATTGGCAAGGGCAGAAAGACCTCTGAAAGAACGTCGCAATAAGCTGTTGCCGCTGGGGTCTCCGCATTGTATTCGGCGAAAAACAGGCCCTCCCCCAGACCTCCACGGATGGCGGATTCTGGTTCGGTGACGAAAAACGAATCCATGCGCGCTGTTGGGCTGGGTTCGGCAAAGCCAGGATCAACCTGAACCAGTTCCTCTTCCCAGTCAACCAGCCGAAACTGAGCCCGAAACGCAGGGTTGGCCAGGGCAGCGTGGTGAGCCTTGGCAAAGGCAGGCATCACCGAGCGAATTGCGCTTTGCAGGAATTGATACTGGCTGGCGGTGAGGAAACGCGGCCGCAACACTGTACAGAGAGGACGCTCGCCAAAGAACAACTGGCGGTGGTGAAGCTGGCGGGTGAGCTGCGCCTGGCTCTGGATGCCAATTTCATCATCGAGCAGCGAATGATAGTAATGAATTGCATCTCCCAGTTCGCTCAAAGTTCACCTCCCGAAAATTCTAGCCGCCAAACAGCTTTGCCCAGCCTGGCTCGGTTGGCTGGGGGCGCGGTTCTTTGGCCAGACGGATGCAAAGATCGGCCATGTGTTCAACGCACCAGCGGTGGTAGTCGTAGCCGGTTGAGTTGACATCCATATCTGGCGCAGGGTTCATGAAATCAATGGCGTATGGCACCCCATCGCGAATTGCCCACTCGGCGGTGTTCATGTCATAACCCAGGGCGCGCACCAGCTTAAGCGAATCGTTGATGATTCGTTCGGTCAGCCCGGGCGAGAAATCGGCCGGCAGATAACGGCGGTTATCTGGATCGTACTTGCGCACCAACACCTCCGACTGCCCCAGGCACATGCAGCGGGCGTACTGGTCGCCATCCCATTCAATGCACTCCTGCAGGATCATGGTCAGCAGGCCGCTTTCGTCGTACCGCGCCCAAAGCTCCTCGTAAGAGTGCACCTTGCTGACATTTTTCCACCCGCCGCCGTGCGCGTCCTTCAAAATAAGGGGAAAGCCTCCCAGGTAAGCCACGATGCCTTCCCAATCGATTGGGTAAATCAGGTTGCGCAGGCTCTCCGTCAGCACGATTCCCGGTACATAGTCTTTGTTGGGCAAAACCACTGTTTTTGGGCTGGCGACTCCAAGCTTATCGGCCAGGCTGGCTTCAAAGAACTTGTCATCTGCGGTCCACATGAAGGGGTTGTTGATCACATAACTGCCTTGCAGCATGGCGTTCTTGAGATAAGAGCGATAATAGGGAACCTCGTGCGAGATGCGATCCACCAGCACGGCATAAGGACAGGGCTCATTCATCCGCGTCCCACCGAGCCTGGCATATTCCGCTACCACGCCTTCGTTGCGTCGGTTGACCTCTTCAATGAACGCAGGCGGCCAGGACCATTCCCGACCCACGATGACCCCGATTTTGAGCATATCTCCTCCTGGTTTGATCTAAAGGGCATGCAGAGCGCAATCGAAGCATGCCATCGCTGAATTCTGCCGGGTTACTTTGCTTTGCTTGAGCAGCGGTCTGAGCAAAATCGCCCTGGGGCAATCCAATTGTGCTGCAGGAAAAGTTGCCAAATACCGAAATGCGTCTGGAGCCTAATTGGCCCCGCTGATATAAAGCTGGATCATCTGGTGCCACCAGGGCCAGTCGTGCGCCCAGCCATCCCAGATGCGCAGCGCGTTCCAGATGCCTTTGCCCCATAGCATCTCGGAAAACCAGCGGTTATTGTCAAAGTTAGGATCTTCGCGGCCAATGGCCATGATGATATCCAGACGGCGCAGAACGCGCAGACGGCCTTCATCAAACTCGTTGGGCATGTAAAGGCACGGGCAGTTGAAATAGACATTATTATCCCGATAACTGCCCAGCCATCTTTCGATGTTGAACATCCCGCTCATTGAAATCACCCGGTTGGTGATATCCGGGTGGCGCAGGGCAAAATTCATCGCATGGTACGCGCCAAAGGATGCCCCGGCAACAATCAGGTAAGGCGTCGGGTTTTTTTGATAGACCAAAGGCAGGACTTCATTGAGCAAGTAGCCTTCGTATTGCACATGCCTCCAGGCGCGGTCGGCTGGGTGCTTGTGCCAGGCATACCAGCTCTCCTCGTCCACGCTGTCCACGCAGTACATTTGCAGGTGCCCGTTTTCCAATGCATGTCCCAGCGCGCCGATCATGCCGCGATCCTCCCATTCGTAGAACTTGCCTTTGGAGGTCGGAAAGACCAACATGCGCGCCCCGGCATGTCCGAAGACCAGCAGCTCCATTTCACGCCCCAGGGATGGGCTAAACCAGCGATGGTATTCTCGATTCATAATCTCACTTCCAAAATTGAACTAAATCCACCGTAACCATCCTCAACACGGACCAGATTCTCTGGATCGTGAACCCAATGATCGTCAACCAGGAACTTATAGGCGTAATTCCCGGGTGGTGGGATGGGCATCGAAATCTGCCACAGGCCGGGGGAGCGAGAGGTCATCTGGTAACCTTTGGGATCCCAGCCGTTAAAGCTCCCAATCACTGCCACGCGCTCAGCCTGGTTGGCGGGGTCGAAGTAGGTGAAACTGACCAGCTCGCCTTGGATGTCCGGAGAAAAGGGGAGCACGTTCCAGACGCCTCGTGCTGCACGCCGCGCTGCTGCCACTGCCCGGCCGGCGTTGACCAGCCCGGCCCCGCTCATGTGCGCCGGGAAGTCTTCCAGGGGCGTGGCGGTGCTCATCAGCATCTGCTTGATTTCGGCTGGGTTCAAGCCGGGGTTGGCCTCCAGCATCAGCGCGATGGTTGCGCTGACCACCGGCGCAGCCATAGAGGTTCCATCGACGTGCTGGTAATGCGGGTGGATGTACTTCTGTTCAATCATCCGCTTGCGCAGCTTTTGGTGCATCGCTTCCAGTTGTGAGCGAGGCTCATCGGCTCGGTAGCGGTGAGCCTCGCCGTTCGTCTGCAACAAGGATTCGATCGTCCTGTCCAACCGACAAAGGAACACTCCTTCATTGTGCACTCGGGTGTGCGGCAACATGGGCGCAGCCAGCCAGATGGCAGGCGCCAAAATTTCCGGCTTGAGCTGCAAGTTGGCCACTCGCCCGTAATTGGAATGATACATGCGCCAGAGGCGTTGGTCATAAGTATTGCAATCATCCAGGCCACCCACGGTGATGGCTGAGGGGGCGCTGGCAGGGGAAACCAACCGCTCAACACCATCGTTGCCCGCAGCAGCTACCACCACCATCCCACACGCCACCGCCTCTTCTACCATCTGGTCCAGCTCGCTCAATTTCCCGTTGGCCGGGTGGTCCCCGCCCAAAGAGATATTAACAATCTTGATGTTGTAACGCTGGTAATTATCCAGCACCCAGGCCAGCGCCCGCCGGATATCTGCCTCGCGGATGCCCCGCCCCGCCTGGTTGCCCGTCTTCACCAACACCAGGTTCGCCTGGGTTGCGATCCCCCGGTAGAGTTGGTCCGATAGATGGCCATTTCCCGCCGCCACACAAGAAGTCATCAAGCCGTGCCAGCTGCTGATGTGCGGCTTGTTGAAGCTGTCCTTCTCTGCCGCTTGCTCGCCGGTGGCATCCACGTAGCACAGGATACGATTCTCCGGCCGAGTCAAGTCGGGGTGTGGGTAGAATCCCGAATCCAGGAATGCCATTGTGACGCCTGCGCCGCTGTACTCTGGGCTGGCGTCCACCAGCTTATATGCCGGCAGCAGCTCGGTTTCATCTTGCGAATAGACCGGATACGGCAGCATCAGCTCATCCTGGATCGAGGTTCGGCTGCGCTCAAGCCTCACGGCCGCTGCAGCCAGATGAACGCACTCCGGGCAGGCGCCTGCGCTGGGTTGCCAGCCAGGGTTATTGCCTTTCAATC
>CAZDAU010000007.1:39844-85724 GCA_964503625.1 uncultured Anaerolinea sp. | reverse complement strand
GTGAGCGCCGTTCCGCTCTCCCCTTGGCTATCTGACATCTTTTGCCTGCACACGAGAAATATTCAATCATTGTGAAAAATCTTGCACAACTGGGGCAGGCAGGCTATAATACAATCACTATACCCCCGAAGTTGAGAAAGGAGAAAAACAAATGGCAAGCGTCACGTTCGACCACGTCTACAAGCGGTTTGGAGACGTCATTGCAGTGAATGATCTGAATATTCAGATCGCGGATAAAGAGTTTCTGGTGTTGGTGGGGCCTTCAGGCTGCGGAAAGACAACCGCGCTCCGTTGCCTGGCCGGGTTGGAAGACATCAGCGACGGGCGAATCTTGATTGGCGACCAGGTTGTGAACGATGTGGCACCAAAAGATCGTGATATCGCCATGGTGTTCCAGTCCTATGCCCTGTATCCGCACATGTCGGTGTACGACAACATGGCCTTCGGTCTGAAGCTTCGCAAGACCCCCAAAGCGGATATCGACCGGCGGGTGAAGAACGCAGCGGAGATCCTGGGGATTGGGCACCTGTTGGATCGCAAGCCGCGCCAGCTTTCGGGCGGCCAAAGGCAGCGCGTGGCGGTGGGCCGGGCGATTGTGCGCGAGCCAAAAGTTTTTCTCTTTGACGAGCCGCTTTCCAACCTGGACGCCAAGCTGCGCGTGGAGACTCGGGCAAATATCAGCAAGCTGCACCAGCAACTGCAGACCACATTTATCTACGTGACGCATGACCAGACGGAAGCGATGACGATGGCCACGCGCATTGCAGTGATCAACAAGGGCCTGCTGCAACAAATCGATACCCCGCAGACGCTGTACGACCGTCCGGATAACCTGTTCGTGGCTGGGTTTATCGGCTCGCCGGCGATGAACTTCTTCCCGGCCAAGCTGGTCATGTCCGATGGCGACATGATTGTTGATGGCGGCACTTTCAAGCTCAAAGTGCCCGATGACCGAAAGGCGGCTTACGAGCGAGAGCTTGGGCGAGAGATCATCTTTGGCATCCGCCCCGAAAACATTCACAACCCGGAGTTTGCGCCGCCCGGCATCGTGGCTCAACCCGTAGAGTGTGTGGTGGATGTGACTGAATTGATGGGCAACGAAATTTTTGTCTATTTGAAGACGGGCGATAGCAGCTTTGTAGCCCGAGTGGACCCCCGCACTCGTTACCACATTAACGAGAAAGTGCAGCTGGTGTTCAACATGGGCAACATGCACATCTTCGACCGCGAAACAGAGAAGGCAATCCGCTAGCCTCTCAACCTGGCATGGATTCGATCCAACCACAATGGAGTTCTGAGCAAGCTGGGCTTGCCCAGAACTCTTTTTCTTATCTCCTGGTATTGCTGCGGCATGGGGAGAGCATCTGGAACCGGGAAAACCGCTTCACCGGCTGGACCGATGTGGACCTGACCGACCAGGGGCGAGAAGAGGCCATCCAGGCAGCGCGCCGATTGATACAGGCGGGGTTTAGCTTCGACCTGGCTTTTACTTCGGTGTTGAGCCGGGCAATTGACACGCTCCAGATTGTGCTGCAGGAAATGGGGTTGGAGGGGATTCCAACCATGCGTTGCTGGGAGTTGAACGAGCGGCACTATGGGAGTCTCCAGGGCCTGAACAAAGCCGAAACGGCCCAGCGGTTGGGCGAAAATCTGGTGATGAGCTGGCGGCGCAGCTACTATGCACGGCCGCCAGCCCTGGAATGGGACGATCACCGCCACCCACGGTTCGACCGGCGTTATGCGGCGCTGCCCGCAATAAACCTGCCAAGCACAGAAGCGCTGGCCGACACCGAACAGCGATTGCTGCCCTGTTGGAAGACAGCAATCCTACCCGCGGTTCAAGCTGGCCGGCAAGTGCTCATCGTGGCGCATGGCAACAGCCTGAGGGCGCTGGTGCGTTACCTGGAACAGGTATCTGAAGCAGAAACACCGGGGATCCATATCCCAACCGGGCGCCCCTGGGTGTACAGATTAAATGTTGACTTCCGACCCATTCAGCGCTATGATATTGGCTACCCAGAAACTATATAATAGATCGGAATAAGCAATTTTTGTGCGATTCAAGTGCTCAGCAAGGAGGAATAATGCGTTACCAGAAATTCACAGCCTGGTTAGCAATGATTGTTTTCGTTTCCATGGCCTGCAAGCTCACAGGCGGCGATTCGGGCCTCTCAGTGGGGGCGACCGAGGCGTTGCCCATTGATCTCAACGCGACAGAGAGCGCGCTGAGCACAGCGGTGGCGGCGCAGGCGACAACCCTGGCGCAAACGACCCTGGATGCGCTGGCGGCCACAGAGCTGGCTGCCGGAGCAAACGTCACGGCAACCGTTGAAGCGCTTGCGGTTGAACAGACACAGATTGCACAAAGCGCCAATGTCACTCAGGCCCCAAGCGTCCAGGCAACCCCCACACTGGCGGTGGATACGCTGGCAACCCAAAAGGCACAGTCCTTCATGGGAATTGTGCAACAACTGTTAGATGAAGGAATTATCAGCGCGAGAGAAGGAGAGTATTTCCGCCTGGAGGATTTTAATGAGAGCTGGGCGCAGCTCGGTTATTACCAATGGTGGAAAACGGGCCACGCAGCCGAGAACTTTATTTTATCCGCCGATATCGCCTGGGAGTCTGCAAGCGATCGAGCGAACTGGCCTGAAGCAGGTTGCGGCATCGTGTTCTCGGAGGATGGCGAAAGCGATCATCACCTGGCCTATCTCTCATTGGATGGATTTGGACGACTGGCGCAGATTTCCAAGGGCAAGTGGAAAACCCTGGCTTCACATCGTTACGGCAATCTGTCCGTTCCAAGTGGCAACGCCAAGATCATGCTGGTGGTCTACGATCAGCGGATCAACTTCTACGTCAATGGACAACGGGTGGTGAACGCGTATGACGGCTCTCTGAACGCCGGGAACGTGGGGTTAACCCTGCTCTCGGGGACCAATAAAGACTTCGGCACCCGCTGCCAGATGAGCAACATTGACCTGTTTATCCTCAAGTGAACTCAGTCTGGGGCAAGGTTCCATTGGGCGGATCAGAGATGCCCACAGGCCCGCTCACTGCCCTGACCAATTTATGGACCAGATCAGCGCCCTATGTATGATACCTTCAGCTCTGACTATGATCGTTTTGTAAACTGGAACGCCCGGCTGGCGGTGGAAATGCCGTGGATTGAGCGGCAGCTCAAGGCACTCCAGGCCGCAGAAGGCGCGCCGTTAAGGGTGCTGGACTCGGCCTGCGGCACGGGGATGCACGCCATCGCCCTGGCAGAGCTGGGTCACGCAGCAGCAGGGGCTGACCTGAGCGTGGCGATGGTGGAGCGGGCTCGGGAGAACGCGGCTGCTGCCGGGGCGCAGGTGCAGTTCAAGGCGGCCGGGTTTGGCGCGCTGGCACAGACGTTTGGCCAGCAGGCATTTGACGCGCTGCTGTGCCTGGGCAACTCATTGCCGCACGCGCTTTCACCGGATGAATTGGCGGCTGCCGTGGCCGACTTTGCAAACTGCCTGCGTGCAGGCGGGCTGCTTATCGTGCAGAACCGCAATTTTGACGCCGTGATGGCCAGCCGGGAACGCTGGATGGAGCCGCAGGCTTATCAAGAGGGGCTGGATGAGTGGATTTTTGTGCGCTTTTACGATTTCGGTCCAGACGGGTTAATCACTTTCAATATCCTGACGTTGAAGCGGGAAGGAGCCAGCGGCTGGAAACAGCAGGTAATGGCGACGCGTCTGCGTCCATTGCTGCAAGCAGAGATGACCGCAACGCTGGAGGCGGCGGGATTCGGTGATATCCGTTTATTTGGGAACATGAACGGGGCGCCGTTCGACGCGCTGAGCAGCGGTAACCTGGTTGCAACCGCCCGACGAAGGTAACCCAGGCAGGCCTCAATTGCTCTCAGTCTGCCTGAATGGAAAATCATTTTTTCCTGAGAAGGAAAGCAATCAAGAGGCCTGCGCCGCCGGAGAGGACGCCAACGTAGATAAAGATATCCCGCCAGAAACGCTCGGGGAACAGCCGAATGAGGGTGTCGCTGAATTCGAACATCCAGGTGCCCGGCTCGAAGAAGACGTTGTGGAAGGCAACGAAGAAGACGCCGAAGCTGAGCAGCACGAAGAGAATGATGACGGCGATGGCGATGGCGGTCAGCCAGCCGCCGCGCGCCAGGCCGTGCTGATAGATTCCGATCCAGCCGCCCAACCAGGACCAGATCGCCAGCAGCGCCAGCGCTGCCAACCCAATCCGCCACACATTCAATGCCGCCTGAATAGCGATCTTCACATCTATCATGTGACGCAACTCGCGCGCATTATAGACCGGGCTGCCATCGGCGAAGCGCAGATCGCCCAGGAACTCGATCCCAGCATCGTTGAGCAGATATTCCAGGGCAATGTTCGACCAGTACAGACGGTCTTCTTTCGTAAAACCGTAGGGGTCGGCAGGGAAACCTGGGGTGTTGTATTCGAAGGATAAGAAAGTCGGCATCATCAGCAAGCGGACAGCGGTGAGCACCAATACCACAGGGGTTAAGAGTGTGACCAGCCAACTGAGGGCCAGGTAGAGGCGGGAATTGGCAGAAGCAGTGGCGGCAGTGGTCATGGTGTGGCTCCTTCTTGCATTTCTTCCAGGTCTCCAAACAGCACGTAATTGAGGACCATGCGATTCGTGATCCACTCGATGGGCGACCAATCATCGGTGTAAACCGTCTGGCTAGCAGGCGTAGGCCGCAGGTTGGTCACCACCCGCTCCAGGGCGCTCACCAGCAGCGGATGGATATCCGGCTGACCATAGAGAGAGGCCAGGTTGCGGTACAGGTTTTCGATCTGAGTGGGCTGACGGGTGGCATAGATGATCGAGTTGAACGATCCCGGCACGTCCATGACATAAACTGAGGGGAATACCGCCCGGATGGTGCCCACCAGATCATTCACCAGGCGGCGGTCAGTGGGCGAGCGACCCACATTGATCACCATAACGCCATCCTCAGTCAGGCGATCGTGGACAAGCTGAAAGAACTCGCGGGTGGTCAGGTGCCATGGGATGTAAGGCGGACGATAGGCATCAATGCCGATAATGGAGTAGCGGCGCGGGCTGCGCTCCAGGCCCCAGCGCCCGTCCTGGGCGGCAGCGTTCAGATTGGGCTGGTTCATATCGAAATACATTTGCCCCACGCGAATGATATCCGGATCAATCTCGAAACCATCGATGGGGATGGGGCCAAAAACTGCGGTGGCCTGCCGGGCGGAGGTGCCAGCAGCCAGGCCAACAATGGCCATGCTTTCGACTCGCTCAAGCTCATAAGGCGCGGGGTTGAAGAACGGTGCAGCCAGGAACTGCTCCCAGGGCCCACGATAATCCAGCTCCGACGGGTGCCAGATGGAGTGTTGACCCTGACCTTCATTCAGGCGCAGGATTCGATAGCCATCTTGCTCAAGAACTTGAATATAGTTGTACTCCGATTCGGTCTCATAAATTTGCCCGGACGTGGATTTAATCGGGCTCATCGCCCAGATCCAAGCCAGAAGGAGGAGCAAGAAGGGCATCCAGGCATAGCGCAATGTACCGCGCCAGCCGCCATCCAACCAAAGCCCCGCCAGGGCGACCAGGAGTAGAAAAAGGCTAAAGAGGACAAAAGTCCAGGTGGTGCCGACCAGTGGGATCAGAAGCAGGACAGGCAGGAAGGTGCCGACAAACGAGCCCAGGGTGGAGACTGCATAGATCCGCCCTGAAATGCGCCCGGCGTGATCCGCGTCGTGGATGGCCAGGCGGATGGCAAAAGGGGAGATCGCGCCCAACAGAGTCACCGGAACGCTGAACAGGATCAGGACGGCGGTGAACGAGCCAAAGAGGATGCCCACCTGAAGCTGGTCAAAGGCGTTGGCTGCAAGGCGCAGAACAGGGCGAGCAACCAGGGGAACCAGCCCAGAGATGAACGCGCCCCAGGCCAGAATCGCAAACAGGGTGCGAAAGTACGGCGAGCGGTCTGCCCAAGGACCGCCAATAAAGTAGCCAGCAGCCAGGTAAATGAGGATGAGGCCAATGATGCTGGCCCATACCAGGTTACTGGTGCCGAAGACGCTGCCAAGCAGGCGAGAGGCAGTCAGCTCCAGGGCCAGGGTGGTCATCCCAGCGGAAAACACAGTGACGTACAAATAACGATTCATGCGCAGGTAAAGTATTTGCCGTTTCTAAGGGGGATTTTAGACCCACTCACCGGAGGACATTTTCCGCCAACTCTGGACACCCATACAAGCCCGGTTCAATCAGGCCAAAAAACAGCGCTTTGATAGCCTCAACAAGACCTTCTCGTTTTGCCGAAAGCAAACCCCCAAAGCGCCGCTGATCCACGCGGCAGGCCAACTGCTGAGTTTGCCGCTTTTGTAAAGCTTCAAGGTCCGCAACAAACGCGCCTCACGCTCAATCGCATCAGGCGCTATTTGTGAGATCCAAAGGACTTTTGCAGGATTTTCTACGCTAAAACAATCATGATATTCCAATCCCATTGATGCACCTTCATAGATGAAATTATACACCAGCAGAGGCGGTTAATTCATTGGTATAATGGGCAGGCTAGAAGACATGCCTTGTTGTGTCCCCAGATCTTACATCTTGTGGAGCAAGAATGACTGCAGAGAAATTGACCGGAGCGAAAATCCGCCAGGATTTCATTGATTTTTTTGTTGAGCATGGCCACACATTTGTGCCGTCTTCGTCGCTGGTGCCAGGCGGCGACCAGACCCTGCTATTTACCAATGCCGGGATGGTGCAATTTAAGGATGTGTTCCTGGGCACCGATAAACGCGCTTACAGCCGGGCGGCCAACTCGCAAAAGTGCATGCGCGTGGCAGGCAAGCACAATGACCTGGACGATGTAGGCCGAGATAACACCCACCATACTTTCTTTGAAATGCTGGGCAACTGGTCGTTTGGCGACTACTACAAGAAAGAGGCTATTGCCTGGGCCTGGCAGCTTTTGACCGATGTGTGGGGCCTGCCGCGGGAAGCGCTGTGGTCCACCTGCTTCAAGGATGAGAAAGGGGATATCCCCACGGATGAAGAGGCAGCAGACTACTGGCGAGCGCAACCCGGGATGAACCCAGAGCATGTGCTGTATTTCGGGCGCAAGGATAATTTCTGGGAAATGGCGGAAGTCGGCCCCTGCGGGCCGTGCAGCGAAATCCACATCGACCGCGGGCCAAAGTACTGCGACAAACAAGGTGTGCCAGGCCATATTTGCCGGGTGAACGGGGATTGTACCCGCTTTCTTGAACTGTGGAACCTGGTGTTTATCCAATACAATCGCACGGGGCCAAGCAGCCTGGATCCGCTGCCCGCCAAGCACGTGGATACCGGCATGGGTCTGGAGCGGATCGTTTCGGTGCTGCAAGACACTGACTCAAATTATAAGACCGACTTGCTCCTGCCGCTGATGCGCGCCACCCAGGAGCTGACCGGCCACAGCGATGCCGAGATGGAAGCCAACCTGACCCCTTACCGGGTGATTGCAGATCACACACGAGCAGCATCTTTCCTGATCGCGGATGGCGTGGTTCCAGGAAACGTGGGGCGCAATTATGTCTGCCGGATGATCATCCGCCGGGCGGCCCGCTTTGGCAGCAAGATCGGTCTGAACGAGCCATTTCTGGCACGCGTGGCCCAAGAAGTGATCAATAATTACGGTGGGTTCTATCCTGAACTGGAGCGCAACCGCACAGCGATCTTGAGCAACCTGAGCCGTGAAGAAGAGCGCTTCCAGCGCACGGTGGAGAGCGGGTTGGCAAAGCTGGAAAACATGCTGGAGAAGCTGAGCAGCGGCGGTGGGAGGATCTTGCCCGGTGACCAGGCGTTTGACCTGTACGCGACCTACGGGCTGCCGCTGGAGATCACCCGCGACATTGCCCGTGAACAGGGCCTGGAAGTGGATGAGCCGGGCTTTCGGGCAGCCATGGACAAACACCGTCTGGCCTCCGGGGCAGGCGAGGCCTTTGGGCCATTGGGCGGCGAGGACGCAGACTTTTATCGAGACCTGATAGAAGATTTGCAATTGAAAGCAAAGCTGCCCGCCGAGGGCGTGGCTTACAACCCGTACGAATGGTTGGAAGTGGAGGGCGAAATTTTGGCCCTGGTCAAGGATGGCGAGACGATCCTCTCGGCAATGCCGGGCGATAAAATTGAAGTCCTTTTGCCGCGCACCGGCTTTTACGTCGAGTCCGGCGGGCAGGTGTCCGACACAGGCGTGATCTTCGGGACAGGTCAGGCAGAATGGGAGATTCGGGTCCACGAGATGCGTAAACCAGCGGCGGGCGTCATTGTACATGTTGGCGAGGTGGCGCGCGGCTGCCCAAAAATCGGCGACCCAGCAATAGCGCGGGTGGACGCCCAACGCCGCCACGATATCATGCGCAACCACACTGCCACACACTTGCTGCACGCTGAGCTGCGCGCCATCCTGGGCGATCACGCCAGGCAGGCTGGCTCCCTGGTAGCGCCCACACACCTGCGCTTTGATTTCACCCACCCGCAGGCGGTCACCCCCGAGGAGCTGGAACAGATCGAAGCGGGAGTCAACCAGGCAATCCTGGGCGATTATCGCCTGAACATAGCTCTCAAGCCGTTGCAGCAGGCGATTAACGAAGGCGCCACGGCGCTCTTTGGCGAGAAATACGGCGAGACAGTGCGCAACATCACGATCGGTCAGAAGCCAAAAGAGGGCAAAGAAGATTTTTACTCCAACGAGCTGTGCGGCGGCACGCATGTGGATGAGACCGGTGACGTTGGCCTGTTTTTGATCACCAGCGAGGGCAGCGCTGCGGCTGGAATCCGGCGCATTGAAGCGGTAACCGGGCGCGGCGCGTATGAGCTGGTGCAGCAGCGCTTCAAAATATTGAAGCAAACGGCAGCAATGTTGGGGGCTTCAATCGAAGAGCTGCCAGCCAAGACCGGTCAGACTCTGGAAGAGCTGGAGCAAGCCCGCAAGCAGATTGCAGGGCTGCGCCAAAAGCAGGCAATCCTGGCCTTCCAAAGCCACCTGGAAGACACCCCCCGGGTGAACAACGTGCCCGTGCTGACCGCCGAGCTTGAGGATACCGATGCCGACACGCTGCGACTGTTGACGGATCGCTTCCGCCAAATGTACGCCAGCGGCGTGGTGGTGCTCGGTTCAACCGGAGAGGACGGCAAACCAATGGTAGTGGCCGCGGTAACGGAGGACCTGGTCAAGCGTGGATTGCACGCCGGCGAGCTGGTGAAGTTCGTGGCTGGTTTTTTAGGCGGCGGTGGGGGCGGCCGTCCGACCCTGGCCCAGGCGGGCGGCAAGGATGCCTCCCGCTTAAGGGAGGCTCTGTCTCAGGTGGCCGGTTGGGTGGCCAGCCGACTGAGCAGCTAATGAAAGCCCGCAAGAACAGCCTGCGATGAATCGCAAGCGGATATCGTTAAGTCTACCCCTCTGGACAGCTCCAGTGGCCTTGCTGGGGCTGTGCCTGGTGGGTTTTTTACCCCTGATCTACCGGCTGGGTTTCTATTGGGATGACTGGCCATCGATGTGGTTTTACCACCTGTGGGGGCCATTCAGCTTTCTCGAGAGCTTCTCAATCGACCGGCCTTCACTGGCCTGGGTGTACATGCTAACCACCACCTTCCTTAAGGAATCGACCGTGGGTTGGCAACTTTTCGGCGTGGCGGCGCGGTGGGCAGCCGGGATTGCATTGTGGTGGACACTGTGCGGGATATGGCCGCGCCAGGCAGCGCAGGCGTTCTGGGCAGCAGCCTTATTTGTAATCTACCCCGGCTTCAGCCAGCAATACATTTCGGTCACTTATAGCAATGCCTTCCTGGTGTACACGCTGTTTCTAATCTCTCTGGGGTGCATGGTCTGGGCATATCGCAAACCAGCCTGGTTCTGGCCGCTGACAGCGTTGGCGCTGATCACCCAGGTGGTCAGCATGTCGATGACTGAGTATTTTTACGGACTGGAATTGCTGCGCCCTGCTTTTTTGTGGCTGTTGATGGAGAGGCAAGGAGAACCCAAAGCGGCTCGATTGCGGCGGGTCGCCGTGGGATGGCTGCCGTATCTGGTGCTGGCTGGCGCCTTCCTGATCGACCGCATGTTTTTCCACCAGACGCCGCGTGGGCAGATCCTGCTGTTTAACCAGCTTTCTGCCAGCCCCTTCTGGACTTTGCTCAGGCTGGGGGTCACTATCCTGACTGATTTTCTTGAAGTGAACTTTGCTGCCTGGTTCTCCGGCTTAGACCCGGCTTTTCTGGGCGAGTTTGAGGCTAACATCCTGCGCATGTTCTTTGCCATCATGATTGGCGCTGCGCTGTTTTCTATCTTGTACCTTAGCGGACTCAAAAACAGACCTGTTGAGAATCTTGCCGGCAAGGATGATCCAGACGGGCGGGTGGCGATCAAACGTTGGGGAAAGCAGGCAACTGGCCTGGGGATCTATGCCTTTTTGGTCTCGGGCTGGATTATCTGGGTGACCGATTTACATATTGAGCTGATTTTTCCATGGGATCGATTCACCCTGATCACAATGTTGGGGACATCGCTGTTAATTGCCGGTCTGGTAGCGCTGGCAACCCGAACGCAGCTACAAAGTGCAATTGTGTTGGGCGTGCTGATCGGTTTCTCGGCCGGCCTGCAGTTCCAGCACCGATTGTATTATCGCCAGGAATGGCTGGCACAGCGCAATTTTCTATGGCAGTTGATCTGGCGGGCGCCCGGAATCGAGCCGGGGACAACTTTGCTGACCTCCGAACTGCCCTTCAAATATTTCAGCGACAATTCCCTGACAGCGCCCATCAACTGGGCTTATGCGCCGGAGAACCAGACTCGGGAAATGGCGTATCTTTTATATGATCTGGAGGCGAGGCTGGGGCTGAATGGATTCAATGCTCAAAGCGGCGTGCCGGTCTTCAACGAGTACCGGGCAGCTCGTTTCAAAGGCTCCACCGATCAGGCCATCGTGGTCTTCTATGACCCGCCACGCTGCGTGAAAGTGGTCGATCCGGCCGTGGATCGCTTCCTGCCGGTTAAGCCGCTGTACATCCGGGAGGCAACGCCGCTCTCCAAACCCGAATTAATCTTGACCAACCCAATGCAGGACGCAAAACCGCCCGAACACATTTTTGGTCCTGAGCCGCCGCACAACTGGTGTTATTATTTTGAAAAAGCCGAGCTTTATGGGCAAATGGGCGAATGGAAGAAAGCTGCTGAAGCAGCGGACAAGGCTTTAAAAATCACTAAGCACTTCACGGACAAGAACGTGTCTGAATTGCTGCCCTTTGTCGAGGCGTATGCGCACACCGATGATTGGGAGAAAGCGGTGAATTATTCACTCCAGGCGTATCAGATCTGGGACAAGACCCAATACCCACTCTGTGATGTGTGGCTGCGCATCCTGGCGACCACCGAGCCCAGCGACAAACGCCAGGCTGCGGTGGAGAAAATCCAAAAAAACCTGAGTTGCAAATTACCGTAGGGATATGGCAGAGAGATCGTCCATTTTGAAAGCCGGGGTGTCGGTGATTGTGCCGGTTTATAACAGCGAAAAGATGCTGGAGGAGCTGGTGCAGCGCCTGGGATCGGTGATGAATGGGCTGGGTGTGGACCATGAGATCATCCTGGTAAATGATGGCAGCCGAGATCGAAGCTGGCAGGAAATTAACCGCCTTTGCAGGGGCTCGCGGAGTGCTGGGGAGCCTGGCAAACCTCAAGGAGAGGTGCGCGGGATTAACCTGATGCGCAATTACGGGCAGCACAACGCTCTGCTCTGCGGTGTGCGGGCAGCGCGCTATAACCGGGTGGCCACCGTAGACGACGACCTACAGCACCCGGCGGACGAGATTCCCACCCTGCTGGCAAAGCTGGAAGAGGGCTATGATGTGGTCTATGGTACGCCAATCCACCAGCAGCACAGCCTTTGGCGCAAGCTGGCCTCTTATGTCACCCGGTTGGCTCTGCAAAGCGCGATGGGTGTCGAAAACGCCCGACGAGTGAGCGCGTTTCGGGTGTTTCGCACCCAATTGCGCACGGCATTTGAGCGATACCAAAGCCCTTTTGTCATCCTGGATGTGCTGCTGGCCTGGGGCACAACGCGCTTTACCTCCGTACCCGTGCATCATAATCCGCGGCAAAGCGGCGCATCAAACTACACCTTCAAGATGTTGTTAATCCACGCAATCAACATGGTGACCGGATTCACGGTCCTGCCGCTGCAACTGGCCAGCCTGATGGGTTTTGGGTTTGCCGCGTTCGGCATCCTGGTGCTATTTTACGTGATTGGCCGATACCTGATCCAGGGCGGCAGTGTGCCGGGGTTTCCCTTCCTGGCATCGATCGTGGCGATTTTTTCCGGGGTGCAGCTATTTGCGTTGGGAATCATCGGCGAATACCTGGCGCGAATGCATTTCCGAATCATGGAAAAGCCCACGTATGTGATCCGTGAAAACACAGAGGAGGAGACAACCGATGAACCAACCGGGTGAACCCTGCCAGTTCCTGGAATGGGATACCCGTTTCTTCGGGCACCGGATCGGCCGCGTTGAGAGCCACCGCGTGGATGAGGATCTCATGGCAAGGATAGAGCAATGGCGGCAAGAGCAATCCATTGAGTGCCTCTATTTTCTGGCCGATTCAGACGACCCGCTGACGATTGCACTGGCCCAGGCTCATGGTTTTCAACTGGTTGAGGTGCGGTTGACTTTTGAGCGCTCACTGAAGGACTGGGACCCACAGACCCGGCCGAGGGAGATCAGGGATTTGCTGATCCGACCACCGAAGCCCCAGGATCTCCCAGCCTTGCAAGAAATAGCCAGAAACAGCTATGTTGACTCGCGATACTTTTTTGATAAACGCTTCCCCGAATCGAAATGGCAGAAATACTACAGCACCTGGGTACAGAAGAGCTGTTCGGGCGGGGCGGAGCTGGCGCTGGCAGCCGAAAAAGATGGGGAAGTGCTGGGATACATCACCGGCCAGGTGGATCATGAAAGCGGCGAAGGGATTTACGAGTTGACTGGAGTTAAGGAAGCGGCTCGCCGCCTGGGGGTCGGGCAGGAGCTCTTCCGCAGCGGGCTTGACTGGTACGCGCGGGCCGGGGTGGGATCCATCTGGGTGGCCACACAAGGCCGCAACATAGCCACCCAGCGAATGATTCAGCGCAATGGATTTATCACCCGCTCATGCCAGCTTTATTATCACAAATGGTTTGATGTCGAATGAGAAACCAGGTGAATATTTACCAGATTCCCTTCAACAGGGCATGCCTGACCGGAAATGAGCTGGACTACATGGCCCAGGCGGTGCAGAATGGGCACATCTCTGGGGATGGGCCGTTCAGCCGCAAATGCCACGCCTGGTTAGAGCAGAACCTGGGAGTGCGCAAGGCCTTGCTGACCACCTCCTGCACCCATGCGCTGGAGATGGCAGCTTTGCTGCTCAATCTTGAACCAGGCGACGAGGTGATCGTGCCATCGTTCACCTTTGTCTCTACAGTTAACGCTTTTGTCATCCACGGGGCGCGCCCCGTCTTTGCAGACATTCGCTCCGACACGCTGAACCTGGACGAAACCCGGCTGGAGAGCCTGATTACCGAGCGCACAAAGGCCATCGTTGTCATGCACTACGCCGGGGTAGGTTGCGAGATGGACGCCATCCTCACAATCGCCAAGAGGCACGGGCTGGCCTTGATCGAGGATAATGCCCATGGGTTGTTTGGGCGTTACCGAGGCCAGTTTCTGGGCACGTTCGGCCATCTGGCGACACAAAGCTTCCACGAGACAAAAAACATCACCTGCGGCGAGGGCGGGGCGCTACTGATCAATCATCCGGATTATATCGAGCGGTCTGAAATTATCCGTGAGAAAGGCACCAACCGCAGCCGTTTCTTTCGCGGCCAGGTGGATAAATACACCTGGGTCGACGTGGGCTCAAGCTACCTGCCATCGGACATCCTGGCTGGCTTTCTGTTCGCCCAGTTGGAACATTACCAGGAGATACAGGAAAAACGACGCGCCATTTGGGAGCGCTACCAGGCTGGCCTGGCTGACTGGGCAAGGCAAAACGGGGTGCGGCTGCCCTATGCGCCGGACCATTGCGAGCAACCTTACCACATGTTCTACTTGCTCCTGCCCTCCTTGGAGGCGCGCAGCGCGTTGATTGAGCGATTAAAAGCCCAGGGTGTCCTGGCCGTGTTCCACTACCTGCCCCTGCACAGATCGGAAATGGGGCGCAAATTTGGAGGCAAGACCGGCGATTGCCCGGTGACCGAGCAAATCAGCGACCAGTTGGTGCGACTTCCGTTTTATAATGATTTGAGTGATCGTGAACAATCTCTGGTCATACAGACGATTACCAGTTCAAGCTTTGTCTAGCTCCACTGCTTGGTCCAGGCCCAAATTGACATTGGAGATCGAGCGCACAGCAGCCTGGATCGAGCTTATAACGTTGCGTCTGACAGGTTGCCAGATTTTGATATCCTTTTGGCCGGGCTACCAGGCCAAAGCAGAAGCAAAACAGGGTCAAATCCGGATGAAAAAAGCTCAGGCAATCCAGATCATTCGTGAAGAATACCAGAATGGCTACAGCCCAACGGATATTGCCCAAAATCTGAGCCAGCAGTTGAACGCGCCTTTTGACCTGGTGTACAAGTTTGTGATGCAAACGCTCGGCGCCGAGCTCCAGGCGGCAGAAGAGCCCATCCCGCCGCCCTCGCCTCTGGCTCAGCCTGAACCCACCGTAACATCTATTCCCAGCTACGAGATGCCCCCCGAAGAGGAGCCTGACCAACCCGGCTCTCCACAGCCAGAGGGCATCTTCTCCCCAGTAATGGCTCCAGATTTGAAAACACTGGAGCATAATCCAAAGGTGGAAAAATTTGTCCTGAAACTGCTTATGAACAACCCGCAGAACAATGACACAGTGCTGGCAGTCTGCGAGCAGACTGGCCTGGGATGGGATGAGGCGAGACGATTGGTATCGAACATTGCAGCGAGAAATCATAAACTGCTCCAAGCCAGGCAAAACCGCCTTCCCATGATTTTATCGACCCTGGCTTTGTTGGTCGGCATGTTGATGGTTTATGCCGGGATGAGCGAGTCATACAACATTTACACGATGCTGCAAACAGAAAATTCCAACCAGGAGCTGGTGGTGATGGCCGTGACACAGGAATTC
Source organism: uncultured Anaerolinea sp. (assembly GCA_964503625.1). Lineage (GTDB taxonomy): Bacteria > Chloroflexota > Anaerolineae > Anaerolineales > UBA4823 > RBG-16-57-11. Next base: position 70,555 of record CAZDAU010000007.1, on the reverse strand, counting down.
TTGCGCGGCGCTCTCTGGTCGTTGGCAATTGGCGGCGGCCTGTTGATGGGTGGGACGGTGGGCCTGTTCATTGCCCTGCGCAACCAGTTCAGCTAACAGCCTTTTGCGGATCGATGACGTAACCACAAGATGAAAACGCACATCATCCAATTGGAGCAATACGATGATATCATCTCCGCCCGAGACAAAATAGGTTGGGCCAAGGGGGAGCGTATTCTGGTGGTCTGGCCAGAACGGGGAAGGGTGCTGCACCGGCGGCTGGACCTGGTGCTACTAAAACGACAGAGCGCAGCTCAAGGCGCTCAACTGGCGCTGGTGACCCAAGATCCGGATGTGCGTTATTATGCTCCCCGTTTGGGCATCCCTGTGTTCAAATCCATGCGCAAAGCACAGCGGGCTGTCTGGAGGCTGCCACGGCGCTACCGCGGGGCGGTTAAGCCTTCAGAATCTCATAGCCTGCCCTGGAGGAGTGGGGCAGAAGATCAAAGAGCAGACCCACGCTTGCAGGGAGATCGCCCGCTGTCTGACAACACGCCTCCCATTCAGAAGGGCAGACAGGCGCCTCACCCGCCCGAACGAGCGGGAACAAGCATGAAACCAGCTGCACGATTGGGATTCTTCACTCTGGGCGTCCTGGCGCTGCTGGCCATTGCGATGACCATGCTGCCATCGGCTACGGTGACCCTGACCCCTCAAATCGGCGTGCAGGAAGTGACGATGGACATGCTGGCCGGTGCAGAAATCGATCAAATTGATTTGACAGGCACAACGCCAGCCCATTGGCTCGAGGTCACCGTTGAAGGGCGAGACACAACGCCTGCCAGCGGCGAGCTGCTTTTGCCAGACCAACCGGCCCGCGGCGAGGTGCAGTTCACCAACCTGACCGATCAGACGGTTTCTATACCGGAGGGGACGGTGGTGCTCAGCCTGGGGGAGCAGGCGCAGCGGTTTCGTGTGACCAAGGGCGGCGAATTACCTGCAGGGCCGGGGGAAACAATCCAGCTACCGGTCATGGCCCTATCGCCGGGCAGCCGTGGCAACCTGCCTCCTGGCAGCCTGGTTGCAATCGAGGGATTGCTGGGCACACAGGTGAGCGTGAGCAATCCCCAGGCCACTCGCATGGGCAGCGACCGCACAGAATCGATGCCCAGCGCGGAAGACCGCCGGCTTCTGGCGGAGCGATTGCGCAACTCGCTCAACGAGACTGCATTGAATGAACTAAAAGCCCAACTGGCCCCAGGAGATTTGCTGGCAAGCTCCACATTGCAGCTGGTTGAAACACTCGAAGAAACCTTTGAACCCGCTGAGGGCCAGCCGGCAGATCAGCTCAGGCTCAACCTGCGCCTGAAATATCGCGCCCAGGCGGTGACGGCGGAAGATTTGAACGCCCTGGCAAAGGCCGTGTTCGACGCGAACCTGCCCACCGGCTTTATCCCGGTTGATGGCTCTTTACGAGTGGAAAACCTGGGGGAGCCGCAGCCCGCTGACGGGACGATGTTGAGGTGGCAACTCCACGCCTACCGGCATATCCTGGCCCAGACGCCCCCATCACAAGTGACCCGCCTGGTGCTGGGCTTTGATCCAGAAAAGGCCCGCCAACGTTTACAAAACGAACTGGCTTTGGAGGAGCCGCCGCAGATCTTGCTGGTGCCGGGCTGGTGGCCGCGAATGCCTGTCCTGCCATTCCGGGTGGCGGTTCAGTACCAGACCCCCGGCGCGTCAGAGCCTGCATCCACAAGCTCTGACCAGCAAGCCAACCCAAACGGCGGCTCCTGAGCAAAAAGATCATGCGCATTTTGGCCGTCGACCCTGGAGAAAAACGCCTGGGTATTGCCCTGAGTGATCCGACCGGCAGGATCGCCAATCCGCTCACGGTGTTGAGGCATGTCTCGCGAGCGATTGATGCCGCGACCATCGCCCAACTGGCTCAAGAGCATGAAGCAGGCCAGATTATTGTTGGGCAGGCGCTGGACGATGAAAACCAACCCACGCTTCAGAGCCGGCGCGCCTATCGCCTGGCGGCGGCGATTCGCTCACAAACGACGATACCGGTGGAATTGTGGGATGAAGCGGGCAGCACACAGGCCGCCCGGGCCGCGGGCATCGCCATGGGTGTCTCACGGCGTAAACGCCGAGGTCATCTGGATGAGATTGCTGCGACCTTCATCTTGCAGACTTACCTGGATGCGCAGGAGGCTGCGGCGGAATACCGGACGCCAAAAACAAGCGACGACCACACAGGTAATTGAAGATAACTACCCCACAACACGATGAAACGACTTTTTTTTCTGATCATTATCCTTGGCCTCGTCGGGGCGTTGTGCCTGGGGCTGCTGGCGGCAGGCTGGATGTTCACCCAATTGCCAGCCCAAGCAGAGAGAATATTTGGACCGCCTGCCCCGGGGTTGGGCGCCTACCAGCGCTACCGCCTCTCGGCGCGGATATTGCTCAAGGAAAAGCAGCTGCTGGAGCCGCCTGATCTGCTCGGAGAGCCGCGCCCATTTGAAATTCAGTTGGGAGAGTCCACCATCGCCATCACAGACCGGTTGGAGCGCGAAGGACTGATCCGCGACGCGGCCGCCCTGCGGGATTACCTGGCATACGCCGGCCTGGATACGACGATCCAGGCAGGGAAATACACACTGAGCCCCCGGCTGAACGCGCTGGAATTGGCCCAGACGCTACAAGATGCCACCCCAAGCGAAATCACCTTCCGCATTTTGCCTGGCTGGCGGTTGGAAGAGGTGGCCGCGTCGCTGCCCACTTCTGGATTAAGCTTTTCAGCAGAGGCCTTTCTGCAACTGGCGGCCAACCCCCCGGCCAGTTTGCCTTTGGCTCAGCAAATCCCAGATGGCAGCTCGCTGGAAGGTTTTTTGTTTCCTGACAGCTATCGTTTGCCCCGAACCATTACTGCTGAGGCTTTCTTACAGACCATACTGGAGGATTTTGAGGCCAAGGTGGGCCAGGACTTGATCCAGGCTTTTCAAAACCAGGGATTGAGCCTGTTCCAGGCGGTCACACTGGCATCTATTGTCCAGCGAGAGGCCGTTGTTGAAGAAGAAATGCCAATGATCGCTTCAGTGTTTGCCAACCGCCTGCGAACAGGCATGCGGCTAGACTCCGACCCAACCGTACAATATGCGCTGGGGTTTGATGCTGAAAATGGCGTGTGGTGGAAAAATCCTCTCAGCCTGGAGGATTTACAAGTCGATTCAGCCTATAATACCTATCGCATCCAGGGGCTTCCACCGGGGCCCATTGCCAATCCGAGCCTGAACGCCTTGCGGGCAGTGGCCTTTCCGGCCCAAACGCCGTATTTTTATTTCCGGGCAGCTTGCGATGGATCAGGCCGGCACGTTTTCGCCGAGACTTTCGAGCAGCACAAGGCAAACGCATGTCCATAAAAGGTTTTTCTATGAACAGAACTCAAGCTGAGGAAGCGCATGGATCCATTTCCTGAGACCATGCTCTTCGCGATCAACTACTCTCCCCAGGCGAGAAGCCTGTGCGCCGAGGGCCGCCTGGAAGTGGACCGATTCAAATGCCCCGACTGGCCAGATATGATTGCTGAGGCCCAGACCCTGCGCCAGGTGGCCGTTCATTTCACGCTCAAGGCAGGGCGGGGCAAAACCAAAAAGGCCAACCTGGAGCAGGTGGCTCGATGGCTGGACGAAACCGGCACCCGCTACGTCAACGTGCATCTGGAGCCGCGCCCGGAAGACTATTCCATTTCACCAGAAAGCAAGGGGAGAAACATCAAAGCGCCCATGCCGGTCGACACGACCGATCCAGCGCACCAGCAGCAGGTTTTGGAGCGGACGCTGGAGGACCTGTGGCCAGTCGTTAACCGGTTTGGCGCAGAGCGCGTGATCGTTGAAAACGGCCCCTACCGCCCCACGGGCAACTTGCTGCGCCCAGGAGCCGAGACGGCGTTCATCAACCAAATTACCCAGGAAACGGGCTGTGGTTTATTGCTGGACATCTCGCATGCAATGATCAGCGCTCACCACCTGGGCCTTTCACCTCAGGATTACATGGAACTGCTGCCAGTGGAGCGCCTGGGTGAGCTGCATTTTGCCGGCGTACACAACCTGGATGGCTGGTTGCAAGACCATCTGCCGGCCCTGCCGGCAGATTGGGAAATTTTAACCTGGGTCTTTCAGCGCATCCAAAGCGGTGCCTGGCCGCGCCCCTGGCTGCTGGCATTCGAATACGGGGGCGTTGGGGAAAAGTTTGCCAATCAGAGTGACCGAAGCGTCATCGAGACTCAAGGGGGACAATTGCAGCGGATGGTCAAGGAGATGGCAGATCACCGATAGCAATTAACGATTGGCAATTGGGGACAACCTGTTGGTAGCAACTGCAGACAATTCAGATTTCACGATATTTCTAAAGAGGATGATTAGAGGTTACACAATGTTACGAAAAGTGTTTTACACCGTTGTTTGGGTTTCACTATTGCTGGCGACCACGGCAGCCGATTTCACCAATCTGCCCAGCAGCGAAGGGCAGAGCCGACCTGCCGCTCCAGCCAAATGGCCGTCGCTGGTCCTGGAGCAGATCAACCTGCCCGGCCTGGCATCCCCAGTGTACCTGACGCATGCGGGAGATGGCAGCGGGCGGATGTTCATTGTTGAGCGCGCCGGGCGAATCCGGCTGGTAAAGAATGGTAACCTGGAAGCGACGCCATTTCTGGATATCAGCAGCCAGGTGCTTTCACCAGCAAACGGAGGCAGCGGCGAGGATGGGATGTCCAATGTGGCTTTCCCGCCAGACTACGCTCAAAGGCAGCGCTTTTACGTCTATTACACCAATCTGAACGGGGACATTGTGCTGGCGCGCTTCCGGACCAGCTCAAACCCGGACCTGGCTGATCCAGCCAGCAAGGAAGAGATCCTGGTAATTCCTCATCCGGCCTATAACAATCACAACGGCGGGCAACTTGCTTTTGGCCCGGACGGCTATCTTTATCTGGCGCCAGGGGATGGTGGCGGAGGAGGCGATCCCAACAACAACGCCCAGAATCCAGATACCTTGTTGGGTAAAGTCCTGCGCATCGATGTTGAGGGAAAAATACCTTACACACCTCCCAGCGGGCTCTACCAGGTTTACCTGCCAATGGTTGCCAGGAACCCCGGGCTTGCTTACAGCATCCCTCCGGATAATCCGTTTGTCAACCAGAGCGGATATCGACCTGAAATCTGGGCTTTGGGACTGCGCAACCCTTGGCGATTCTCATTTGATCGACAAACACAAGATCTGTATATCGCCGACGTGGGACAAGATGCAGTTGAAGAAGTCGATTTCCAGGCCGCAGGCAGCAGCGGTGGGGCAAATTACGGCTGGAAGATCCTGGAAGGCAGCCAGTGCTTCAGCCCAGCCACGGGCTGCGTGCCACCGCCGGGTTATGTAGCGCCGATTCATGAGTACACCCACCTGGAGAATGACCCGAATATCTGCTCCTCTATTACAGGCGGATACGTCTACCGTGGGTCTGGTTATCCTGATCTGCAGGGGATTTACTTCTTCGCCGATTTCTGCACGGCCAAAATATGGGGACTCAAGTTCGAAAATTCAGCCTGGCAGACCAGCCTGCTACTCCATGAGCCAGGCTACCAGTACACTTTCAGCAGCTTTGGCGAAGATGAAGCTGGCGAGGTTTACCTGGTCCGTCTTTCTGGACAGGTGTACCGCCTGACCGGTGCCTTCCCGTCCCGCTAGGCTCAGAAGATGATGGGCTGCGGGAGGCAGCCAGGGCGAGGGGATTAAACTGAGCATTACGATCGCCGGCCGGTTTCATTTATCCTGAAGCCGGCCGGTAATTGAGATCAGCGCTTCAAGATGTAATAGGTGGCGCGCTTATCACCCACCTTGATCAGCACACCGTGCTCAACCAGGTCAACCAGGTCGCGACGCAGCGTTTCTGCATGCACAGCCGGACAGATCTCTTGATAATCGCGACTCGTGATCCGCCGATGGGCAAGCAAGAAAGCCAGGGCTTGCTCCTGGCGCGGGTTCAGCTCCAAATCTCGATAGGGCTGCAAGTCAATCTCAAAAGGCAGCGCCTGAGAGGCCCCATGCAAGGTGACCCGGAACATGCCAGCGGTCTCTTCAAAGCGTGGCTGGCTTAAGCGATCGCGCTGCATGACCTCCACCACCCGGTTCAGCCCATAGCCCAACCGCTCGACAAAACCCAGATCGGCCAATGCTTGCATGATCACCGGATTGCGCGAGAAGCGAGCCTCCAGCAGGTTATTCAGGTTCACTGGCCCGGGCAGCTCACCTGGCGAGTGAATTTCAATGCGATCCGCAAATATGTATATGTGGATGTTATCACCCTGAACGTTGTAGTCGCGGTGGGCAACCGCATTTACCAGTAATTCACGCAACGCTTCCATGGGGTACTCTGGGGTTTCTTGGTGGGTCAGGCCAACCAGACGCACCACGCTGCGCAGGTTATCACGCAAAAAGGCTTCAGCCTGGTGAAGTTGGTCGGGCAGAGTGCCGCGGATTTCCTGCTTGATAAAATGATCGGTCAGGGTGCGCCCAAAAAAGCGCGCCGCCAGGATGGTGGCGTTGGGCAGCCAGCGTTGGGGCTGCCGGCCAAAGAGGAGCAGGGCAGCATAGGTGGGATATAGGGCGGGAAGTTCGGGCGCGCCAGGCCCCGCCTGCGCATTCACTAGGGCGGCCACCGACTTACCCCCGGCAGGCTGAAGGCAGCCGCGGCCAAGCAAAACAGACTCTGGAGCATGATCACCCGGTAAATTCAAGGCTGCAACATAGGCGGCCACCTTGTGCGGGTCAAGATCTTCCAGACTGGCGCCGGGCGGCACCTGGGATTCAAACTGGACGATGCCACGCTCAATCAACATCTGGCGCAGGCGCCGGGCCGGCAAAGGATTCGTTTGCTGGCCTTCCCTACCCAGATAGCGACCATCCAGGCTGTAAACGCCAGGCAAACCAGCCGGGATCGTAATCACCAGGATGCGGGGTTGGGCAAGCGCAGCCAAGCCAATGGCCAAGCCAGCCGGTTCTGGCGAAACAAGACAGGGCACAGGCAAAACCAGGGGCGGATCGATGAGCAGAGCAGCCTGAAACACCAGGTCCAGGGCGGCCTCCGGATCGGGAACTCCCTGGATATGAGCGGAGCGGGGGGCAACCCCAAGCAGCACGGTCCCTCCCTGGGTGTTCGCCATACCCACCATCACCGCCGCCAGGCGCGAGGGAGATACATCCGCCGGGAACCAGTGCAGAGACGGCCCCTGGCCCTGCTCCAGGAGCTCCTGGACATCGATCGATGTGGCAGGATTCATCCCAGAAAACCTGTTTGACAATCAATGAGCGGCGCCGGCCGAAAGCTGTTGATCAGTTGATGCCCGCTCCGAGGCAGCAGGCCCGGCCTGCTCGGCGGCAGGCTTCTTGCGCCGGGGGCGCGGCGGACGACTTTCCAACGGCGCTGGCGCCAGGGCGACCTCCAAAACCTGGTCAATATGCTCAACCGGGACGATGTTCAGCTCATTGCGGGCGCGCTTGGGCACATCCACCAGATCTTTCAGGTTCTTCTTAGGCAAAATGACCGTTTTCAGGCCGGCGCGGTGGGCTGCCAGCACCTTCTCGCGCACGCCTCCCACCGGGAGGATGCGGCCGCGCAAGGTGATTTCGCCAGTCATTCCGACATCCCGCAACACTTCTCGGCCGGTGAAAGCAGAGACCAAAGCGCTGCAGATGGTGACGCCAGCGCTTGGGCCATCCTTTGGAATGGCGCCCTCTGGAATATGCAGATGAATATCAACCTGTTCGTAAATCTCGGGGTCAATGCCAAACTGACGAGTGCGAGATTTCAAGAACGAGAGGGCGGCCTGGGCGGATTCCTGCATGATATTCCCAATCTGGCCGGTGATTTGCATGTTGCCCTTGCCTTCCATGAGCAACACCTCTACCGGCATGATCTCGCCGCCATTCTCAGTCCAGGCGACTGCCGTTGCCACACCAATTTCATTCTGCAGCTCGGCCTCCAGGTTGAAAAACTGCGGGGGCCCAAGGAAGCGCTCCACAGCAGCCGGGCTGATGCTGGTGGGGTGGCGTTTACCCTCTGCTTTCATGCGCGCCACCTTGCGACAGATGCGCCCAATTTCACGCTCCAGATTGCGAACACCGGCTTCATAGGTGTACTCGCGGATCACACGCTGGAGCGCCTGCTCGGTAAAACGCAATTCGCCGTCCTCTAAACCAGTCTCTTCAAACTGGCGGGGAATCAGGAAACAACGGGCAATTTCAAGCTTTTCTTCTTCGATGTAGCCGGGGAACTCGATCAGCTCCATGCGATCCAGCAGCGCCGGGGGAATTGTGCCGGTGTTATTGGCGGTGGTGATAAACATTACCTTTGAAAGGTCGTATGGCAACTCCAGGTAATGATCCGAAAAGGCAAAATTCTGCTCCGGGTCAAGCACTTCCAGCAGTGCCGAGGAGGGGTCGCCACGAAAATCCTGGCCCAGCTTATCCACTTCATCAAGCATGAAGAGCGGGTTGATCGTGCCAGCGCGGCGCATGGTCTGAAGGATGCGACCAGGCAAGGCGCCGATGTAGGTGCGGCGGTGACCGCGGATCTCGGCTTCATCCCGCACGCCGCCCAGGGAGAGGCGGACAAACTTGCGCCCCAGGGCTTCGGCAATCGAGCGCCCCAGGGAGGTCTTGCCGGTGCCCGGCGGGCCGACGAAGCACAGGATCGGCTGGCGCAGGCGGCGGGGTTTCAAGCTCCGCACAGCGATGTATTCCAGGATGCGCTCTTTGGCCCGGGGCAGCCCATAGTGGTCGCGCTCCAGCACGCTGGCGGCGTGACGCACATCCAAATTGTCTTCGGTGGCATTGATCCAGGGCAGCTCAAGAATCCATTCAATATAGGTGCGGATGATGCCCACTTCGGGCGACATGGGTGGCATTTGACCCAGCCGCTCAACTTCCTTCAGGGCGCGCACCTGAACTTCCTCCGGCAGGCCGGCAGATTCAACGCGGGTTTGCAGCTCGTATATTTCACGCGCCCAGGGATCTCCCTCGCCAAGCTCGGTCTGGATGACTTTCATCTGCTCGCGCAGATAAAACTCGCGCTGGGTGCGATCCACCTCACTTTGGGCGCGGGAGTGGATCTCATCCTCCAGCTCCAGGACATCGGCCTCCTTAGCCAGCAGGTTAATAACCCGTTTGAGGCGCTCCACCGGATCCAGCGTACCAAGCAGCTCCAGGCGAACCGGGAGGGGCGGGGCAATGGCTGTGACGATCATGTCGCTCAACCAGCCTGGATCATCTATATTGAGAGCATACAAATAGGCTTCTTCAGGCAGGCTTCGGTCCAGCTGGACACATTTATGGAACATGTCCAGAGCCGTGCGCATGGTGGCGTCTGTCTGGCGATCTACTTCGGCCGCTTCATTGTAGGGGCGCGCCCGGGCTACCAGGAATGGCTGTTCCTGGACGAACTCGATCACTTCAACCCGGCGGCGGCCCTGCACCAGGGCGGAGCTGGAGTTATCCGGCATGCTCAGCAGGCGCCCCACCGCCATCTCTACGCCCACGGTGTAGAAGTCATTTGGCCCCGGATTGTCCTGGTCTGGATCACGCTGGTTGAGGGCAATCACCGTTTGATCGTTGATTTGGGCCTCTTCGGCTGCAAGCAGCCCAGCTTCCTGGGAGAGAAAAACCGGCGAGACCATGCGGGGGAACACGACCATATCTCGCAACGGCAGAACCGGGCATTCAATCAAGCCTTCGGCATCGGGAATCGCATCAGGAACGCTGTAAAGCTCCTCCGTTCGATGGTGGAGCGTTTCGCTAAATTCTTCTTCGTCATCAGAGTACCAATCGTCGTCGCGCATATTTTCCTCTAAACGAACCGCCAGCAAGCGATTTTGCGGAGGAGATCAATCTGGCTATGGGTCGCTTAACCTTCTTTGAGAGATGTCTATTTCAATTACTGCCTGTTCCAACCAGCCTGCGCCAAATTGTACCAGGTCTCACGGGCGCCCGCAGCAATAAAAATGCTGCCCGTCACCAGGAGTAAGCTGTTTTCGTCCAGGCGGCGCAGACCCTCCACCAGTGCATCCTCAATGGCTGGGATAATGACCACCCGTTGATTGTGGCGGGCCGCTTCCTCCGCGAGTTGCTGCGGCTCAGCAGCGCGGGGGTGAAATGAGCGGGTAACGATCACCTCAGAGGCCTGGGCAAGAAGTTCCGCAAACATACCGGCAATGTCTTTATCCTCGGAGGCGCCAAATACCAGGACAATGCGCCTGCCCGGGAAGTAATCTTCCAGAGCCTGGCGCAACTTGATCGCAGAGTCGCGATTGTGGGCAGAGTCAAGAATCACCGGCGGCTGGCGCTGTAACAATTCAAAGCGCCCAGACCAGGAAGCGCGAGCGAAGCCTTGCTGGATCGCTTTGTCGCTAACGGGCAGACCATAACGGCTGGCAACTTGCAGCGCAGCGTAAGCCACGGCAGCGTTTTCGGCCTGGTGCTGGCCAAGCAGCGGAATGAACAGGCGAAGCGGCTGCCAGCCCGAGGCGCCCTGGCGGAAAGCATCGAACAAGGGCTGCTCTTCGGCGCTCCAGACATAAAGGGACTGCCCATCCAGGCTGCGCTCCAGGGATGAATAGCGCAGATCTTCACCCACCTGAACCAACAAGGCGCTGCGTTGCCCGGCAATGCGCTCAACGACCCGCCGCGCCTCTTCAATCTGAGGGGCAAGCACCACCGGTACACCCGGCTTGATGATGCCGGCCTTTTCACCCGCAATCTCGGCCAGCGTGTTCCCCAGCACCTGCATGTGATCGTAAGAGAGCGAGGTGATCACCGAGACAACAGGGGTGACGATATTGGTAGCATCCAGGCGCCCACCCAGCCCGACCTCAGCCACCACGGCGGTAGCTCCCTGGCGGGCAAAATACAGGAAAGCCAGGGCAGTGGTGATCTCAAAGGTGGTCAACTTTGTGCCCTGGTCCAGGTAGGGGCGAATTTCATCCACCAGGGCGACCAGGTCGGCGTGTGGAATGGGTTGGCGGTCGATCTGGATGCGCTCGGCATAGTCATGTAAATGCGGCGAGGTGTACAGGCCAACCTTGTAACCTGCAGCCTGCAAGGCGCTGGCGCACAAGGCGCACACCGAGCCTTTGCCTTTGGTACCGGCAACATGCAAGATGGGATAGGACAGGTGGGGGTTCCCAAGGTGTGCCATGAACGCAACCATGCGGTCCAGATCAAAAAGACCAGGCTGGTTGCGAAAGCCTCGAGTCAGGCTGTAATCAACGAAGCTGTAGAGATAATCCAGGGTTTGTTGATAGACCGGTTCAACATCCATAAGCCTAGGGATTGTACTCGCAGCGGGGATTCCTCACAAGAGGAAAGATGGCCCAAAGTGATTTCGCCCTCCGTCCAGAGCAGCGCCACATCGGGCGCACCGAATGGGGAAATTCAGCTTACGCATTAACCTGGCCTTAGCATAGCCAGGGGTTGTTTCTGGTACAATTTTGACTGTGATAAGGAGTATCATGAGGATGTTTTTACGCCTGATCTTGCTCGTTTTGATTTTCATACCGGCTGCGCTGGCTTTACCGCGGCTGTTCACCGGTTTGTACGCCCGTTCTTTGACCTATTCTATTGAGGAAGCGCCCAGGCGGAGCGTAGTGATCGTCTTTGGCGCCGGGCTGTGGCGGGACGGAAGCCCCACGCCAGTGCTGCGCGACCGGGTGGCAACGGCGGCGCAACTGTACTTTGACGGAAAAGCGGAGAAATTGGTGATGAGTGGCAGCAACCCTACGGTTCACTATGACGAACCGGGCGCGATGCGCGCTTACGCGCTTTCGTTGGGCGTGCCCGACGAGGCAATTGTGCTCGATTATGCCGGTCAACGCACCTACGACACCTGCTATCGAGCCCGGCACATTTTCGGCATCCGCCAGGCGACCCTGGTCACCCAGGGCTTTCACCTGCCAAGGGCGCTGTACCTGTGCAACCGCCTGGGTGTGGATGGCGTGGGCGTGCCCGCCGATCTGCGGCAGTACCGCCGGTCGGCGCAAGCTTATTGGAACCTGCGTGAGATCCCCGCCACCCTGGGCGCGCTGTGGGATGTGCACGTGGCCCGGCCGCTGCCTATCCTGGGTGATCCCGAACCCATCTTTCCACCGGAGGCGCAATGAAACGAGACGAAGCCCTGGCATTGGTACGCGAGTACGTCAAAAACGAGAACCTGGTGCGGCACATGCTGGCAGTAGAAGCAGCAATGGCATGGTACGCAGAGAAATTTGATGAAGACGGAGAGAAATGGCGCGTGGTCGCGTTGCTGCATGACTTTGATTGGGAGATTCATCCCACGCTGGATGAACACCCTCAGGCAGGCGTGCCGATCCTGCGGGAACGGGGCGTGCCAGAGGACATCATCCGGGCTATCCTGAGCCACGCCGATCATACCGGGGTGCCTCGCGAAACGCGCATGGAGAAGGCGCTGGCGGCATGCGATGAAGTCACCGGGTTGATCACGGCGGTGGCGCTGGTGCGCCCGTCGCGCTCGTTGCACGATCTGACTTCATCTTCAGTGAAGAAGAAGTGGAAAGACCGGGCTTTCGCCGCCGGGGCCAGCCGGGAGGAGATCGAAAAATCGACCGCCGAATTTGGCGTGCCGCTGTGGGAGCATGTGGATAACGTGATCCTGGCAATGCGCAAGATCGCCCCAGAGCTGGGGTTGGAAGGCAATGTTGGGTCAGCTACTGCGGGCGGGCTGTAACAGTTGAGGGCCTATTAACGCACCCTGTACTCGAGCTAAAGCCAACCGTAGAGACGCAAGAATTATTCTGTAGCCACCAGGATGTCCTTGCACGGGTCGCCGCAAGTCTGGATGACTCGCATCACTTCGTCAATTTCAGGCTCAACAGAGAGCAAAGTTCGTCCATCTTTAAGGGTCAAGTAGACTTTGAGTTCATGGGTCTGCATCACCTGAAGAACCTCCCCATTCAGGATCATTGCCACGGCCTGGTTCCACATAACTTCGGTGCCATCCTGGGCAGCGGGATATAAACCAGCACCCTGCCCAGCGGTAAGCGGCGCATTGATTGCAGGATAGGCGGCAGGGTAAGGATCAACGGGGGCCAGGTATGGGTCGTAGGTTTGCAAAGGGTAAGGCTGTGGATAAGCCTCAGCAGGCGGCAAAGGGGTTTCAGCAGCGGTCTGAGTCGGCTCTGGCGTAGCAGGGGTTGTAAACTGGCACGCTGAACCTGTCAGCACAAAGAGCAAGAGAATCACCCAATTGAAGATCAAGGTTTTGCCAGTCTTCATTGTCACTCCTCGGTCGAACAGATTGTGCGATTATACTCGATAAAAAACGTTGACATACCAGGGATTTTGGGCTAAACTACAATTACGACTATACGAAATTCACCTGTATCCTTCAAAGGAGCCAGATATGTCCCCAGAAACCGCTACCCCCCCGAGCAATGTGCTTACCAGCGCGCACATCACCTCACACAGCCTGTTGACCCCCACCATCCAGGTCTGGCGCATCTACCTGGAAGACCAGGGCGTCTCAATTCACACAGTCAAGGCTTTTATGTCTGACCTGAACCTGTTGGCGACCTACCTGCCGCCGGATCGCAGCCTGGGCGAGATCTCGACCAGCGACCTGACAAATTTCCTGAACTGGATGCAGAGCGAACGGGGCGTGCCGTGCAGCCCGAAGACGCTGGCCCGGCGGATCACATCCATCAAGGCGTTCTTTCGCTGGCTGCACCAATACGGCGCGCTGCTGATTGATCCAGCGGAGAAGGTGCCGCAGCGCACCGTGATCAGCCCGCTGCCGGTGATCTTAACGCCAGAGGAAGTTGAGCTTGCCCTGGAAACGGCCGATCGACAACGGCGCGCAGCAAAGCCAGACGCCCGCACCTACACCCTGTTTTCGCTTTTGCTGCACACTGGGATCAAAAAGGGCGAGTGCCTGGCGATCACACCCAACCATATCGAGCTGCAGGCACCCCATGGGCCATTCCTGTTTGTGCGCTATGCCAGCCCTCAAAACCGCTATAAAGAGCGCAAAATTGACCTGCCGGAAAGCTGGGTGGAGGCGTACCTGGAATATCGCGCCCAATATGACCTGAGCGAGCGAGTGTTCCCCTGGTCCCAAAGGCGATTGGAATACTTGCTGGAAGACCTGAGCCAGGAAGCAGGGTTGACCAAGCATGTATCTTTCGACATGTGCCGCTGGACCTGCGCCCTGAACGACTGGCGTTCGGGTATGGAGCGCGAAAAAATCCGCCAGAAGCTGGGGATTTCTAAAATCCAGTGGCGCGAAGTGAGCATGAAACTGGAACGACTGGCAGAAGGTTAGATAAAGCGGCGAGCAAGAGAGCAGGCAGGGCGGCGGGTTTCGGCTGCGATCAGTGCACGGGGCTAGCCGCCAATTTCGCTCATAGCACGGTTGAGTGGAACTTCGCCGTCCGCCAGGCGATGGCCCCAGGGTTTTTCCCAGATCGATTCTATGATAAGCTGGCGCAGGCTGGCATCAGAGGCGCCACCGCGCAGGGGGGTGAGCAGATCGACTTCTTTTTCGCGCAACAAACATAATCGAAGCCGCCCGTCTGCGGTGAGGCGGGCACGAGTGCAACTGGCGCAGAAGGGCTGAGTGACGGTGGCAATGATGCCAATTTCACCGCGAGCCCCCGGCAGGCGGAAGAGGCGAGCTTCGCCATCCAGCTTGCCGCCATTGACCACCTCAAGGCGACCCAGGGCAGCCTCAATGCGCTGCTGGATCTCCTCAGCGCTGACGCCTTGCATCAGCTGAAAGTCGGTTGCGCCGGCAAAGGGCATCATTTCAATAAAACGCACCTGCCAGGGTTTTTCAAGCGTCAGCCGGGCCAGGTCAACAATATCAACTTCGTTGTAGTCTCGCACAACCACAGCGTTAATCTTAATCGGGGTCAGCCCGGCTTCTTCGGCTGCCTGTATGCCGGACCAAACGTCATCCAGCCGGCCGCGGCGGGTCAGGCGCTCAAATTTATACGGATTGAGGGTGTCCAGGCTGAAGTTTACGCGTTGCAACCCGGCCTGCGCCAGGGATTGAGCCAGCCGATTGAACAGAATACCATTGCTTGTCATCGAAAGAGAACGAACGCCGGGGGTGTGAGCAATGTCGTGAACCAGCTCAACAATGCCGGCGCGCACAGTCGGTTCTCCACCAGTCAGGCGGAATTTATCAAAACCCAGCCAGGCAAACAGGCGCACCAGGCGCAAGATTTCCCCATCCTGCATCAACTCGGCGTTGGGTCGAAAGCTGATGTCGTCAGGCATGCAATATAAACAACGCAGATTGCAGTGATCTGTCAGGCTGATGCGGAGATAATGTATCCTTCGACCATAACGATCCAGCGCCATGGATAAACCTCTTCAATATGCCAATCAGTAAGCTGGCTTTATTATACGAGAGAGATCGCCCCGGCGGTATTTTAAAATAATTTTTAATATTGCACTAACCTATAGTTGATGCTACTATTATCGGGTACAAATATATTCAAGGCTCTGCGCTTTCAAGTCTCTCACCTGGGCAAGCCAGGCTTTTACCAGATCTACCTTTGAAATCAATGATTTCCAGGCTGCATTGCCGTCTCCCTTCAAATAACTCTGTTGATGTTCATAAAACGTGGGCGGCCGCAAGCGGCAATAAGGAGGTGTTCAGTACCTGAAACTTGACAAGAGACGCAGAAACACCTTTCCAGGCTCAATTTTGGGCCTGGTGTGACAAAGCCAATCAACTCACATCATCAAAAAACATTTTAGGAGGTAAAACATGACGCTCGGAGGTTATGCAAACCGTATTGCTCACGTTGACCTGACCCATGGCAAAGTGGAATACAAGCCGATTCCGGAGGACTGGGCGCTCAAGTATATCGGCGCGCGCGGCCTGGGCGTGCGCTACCTGCTCGAAAACGGGCCACAGGTGGATCCCCTTTCGCCTGACAATATCCTTTGCTTCATGAACGGCCCGTTGACTGGTTCCGAGGCCAACATGAGCGGCCGGATGGCGATTGTGACCAAATCGCCGTTGACCGGCACCGCCACCGATAGCCACCACGGCGGCTGGTCGGCGGCACGCCTGCGCTGGGCAGGCTTCGACGGCCTGATCTTTAAGGGCAAGGCTGCCAAGCCGGTGTACGCTTACGTCCATGATGAGACGGTGGAAATCCTGGATGCCTCCGAAGTTTGGGGCAAGGGTGTGCACGACACACAGAAATATTTCAAAGAGAAATACGGCGAGAAGGACCTGACCGTGATTGCCATTGGGCCGGGCGGCGAAAACCTGGTCAGGTTCGCCTGCTGGGTGAACGAGAACGACCGCGCCAGCGGGCGCGGCGGCACCGGCTGCGTGGGCGGCAGCAAGATGCTCAAGGCGGTGGTGGTCAAGGCCAAGAAAACTATTGTTAAGGCAGCCGACCGCCAGGCCTGGAAACCGGCCCATGACCGGGCGCTGTATACGATCATGGCTGAGGAGAACATCACCAGCCCGCGCAAGGGTGGCCTGTCGGTTTATGGCACCAACGTGCTGATGAACATCACCAGCAACATTGGCGCCTTGCCGACGAAAAACAGCTTGTTGACCTCCTTTGGCGCGGACGCAGAAAAGATCAGCGGTGAGTACGTTAAGGAGCACATCCTGGTAGATGACCCAACCTGTCATGCCTGCCCGGTGGCTTGCAAGAAAGAGGTCGAGATCACTGAAGGCCCGTGGAAGGGCCTGCACATGGAAAGCGTGGAGTACGAGCCAGCCTGGTCGGTGGGCGCCAACGTGGGCAACAATGATGTCAACACGGTGGCCAAGATGATTGACTTGTGCAACGACTACGGCCTGGACGCCATTGAGATCGGCCACCCCATTGCAATCTGGATGGAAGCCACCGAAAAGGGTTGGACCAACGGTGGCGGTGGTCTGAAGTGGGGCGACATCTACGGGATGACAAACGCGGTTAAGATGATTGCCCTGCGCGAAGGGCTTGGCAACATCATGGCGGAAGGCTCTAACGCCATTGCAGCGCACTTCGGCCACCCAGAGATTGCCATGACGGTCAAGGGCCAGGGCATCCCGGCTTACGACCCACGTGGCTTGAAGGGCATGGGCATTGGCTATGCCACCAGCAACCGCGGCGCCTGCCACCTGCGGGCATACACCCCAGCGGCGGAACTGAACGTGATGCCGTTTGGCTCGCTGAAAGTCGATCCGCTGGAGTACAAAGGCAAGGGTAAACTGGTCAAAATCTTCCAGGATATCCATGCCTTCTCCGATAGCCTGGATCTGTGCAAATTCAGCGCCTTTGCTGAGGGCACAGACGAGTACGCGGCGCAGTACTCGGCCATGGTCGGCGTGCCGTTCACTTCGGACGATGTGCTGAAGACCGGTGAGCGGATCTACAACCTGGAGCGCTATTACAACAATCTGGCTGGGATTGGCGAAGGCAGCGATTACCTGCCAAAGCGCTTCCTGGAGGAGCCATCAACCATGCCGGGCTCCCAGGGCCACGTGTGCGAGCTGGCCGAGATGCTGGCGGAATACTACGAGGCGCGCGGCTGGGTGAACGGCGTGGTGCCGGAAGAAAAGCTGAAGGAGCTGGGGATCCTGTAATCACCGCGTAGTAGCAACCCGAGTCACTACTACCAGAGAGACAAAACAGCGCGCCTGCAGGTGCGCTGTTTTATCATCACCGGATGAAGTCACGCACCGGCGCGCAGCAGTTTTCTCTCCAATTGAGCCAACAAGGAATCCAGCACTTCAGGCTGGCCTTCAAATTCCACTTTCACCTGGCCGACGCGCAAAGAGCCTATCTGGAAGTCTTCAACCCGCTCCAGCCTGGCCTGCCAGCCTGGGCCAACCATCAGGCCGTCTTCGGCGGGCCTGCCGCCCAGGTCGATGAGATAATCCTGAAATATTTTGAGCGGAATGCCGCGCTGGACCCACTCCTTGCGCGCCAGTTCCATCATCACCCACCACCCACCGGTGGGAAGACAGTGATGACATCATCAGGCTGGACGATGGTTTCCATCTGGTGCTCCAGGTAGATCACCTCGCGCCCGTTGACAAAAAACTTGATATGCGAGCGAAGGTTGCCATCGTCATCGAGCAACTCTGGGCGCAGCGCAGGATAAGAAGCAACCATCGCGTTAATCAATTGGCGCACAGTGGCGCCGGCAGGGATTTCTATGTCAACAGACTTTTGGCCAACAATGGGTCGGAGGGTGGCGTAAAAGCTGACTTTCATAGGCATCAGTACATCAGCGAGAGGATCATCGATAGAATGACAATTATCCCCAGGGCAACAAAAATGATCTGTTGAATGCGCAGGTTGCGCATTTCGCGACGAGTGCGGGTGGATTTTTTGCTGGACATAGACTTATCTTTCTGGAACGGATTATACCTTAACCTTTGTCACTCCAGGTGAGCCTTGATGGCCTGCGCCAGCGCCAGGTTGATGCCCGGCACCTGGGCCAGTTCTTCGGCGCTGGCTGCCTTGATCGCCTCAACCGAGCCAAAGCGCTGGATGAGAGCCTTACGTCGGGCCGGGCCAATGCCGGGGACGGAGTCCAGGCGAGAAGCAATACCGGTTCTGGCGCGCAGCTTGCGATGGGCGGTAATGGCAAAGCGGTGGGCCTCGTCGCGCACGCGCTGAATGAGAAACAAGCCTTGCGAGGAGCGCGGCAGCAAAATCGATTCGGACCTCCCGGGCAGGAAGATCTCTTCCTGTTGCTTTGCCAGACCAGCGACCGGCACCTTACCCAGCAGGTCAAAACGCTGCAGCACGGCCACCGCCCTGCCAAGCTGGCCTTTGCCGCCATCCACAATGAGCAGGTCGGGCAGGATGGCAAAGGCCAGGTCGGGCTTTTTGCCGGGGGTTTCGCTCAATTCCTGGGCGGCCTTCCAGCGGTTGAGGCGGCGGGTGAGCACTTCCTCCATGCTGGCGAAGTCGTCCGGGCCGCTGACACTACGGATATTAAAGCGGCGGTAGAGAGTCTTCTTGGGCACACCTTGCTCAAAGACCACCATGCTGCCAACAGCAGCGGTGCCCTGGGTGTTGGAAATGTCGTAACACTCAATGCGCCCAATCGGGTTGGGCAGTTCCAGCGCCTGCTGGAGCTCGGCCAGGGCCTGCTCTTGGCGGTGGCGGTCGACCTGCCATTGAGCCTGAAGCGAGCGCAGCGTCTCGGCAGCGTTCTCGGCAGCCATGCGGATCAACTCGGACTGCGGGCCTTCGCGCGGCACCAGGATCTCAACTTTTTGATCCTCGCGGCGCTGGCTGAGCCACTGGCGGATGATGTTCGCTTCCTCCACTTCCTGCGGCAGGAGCACCTGGGAAGGGACGGATGAGGCCTGGTTATAGAACTGTTTGACGAAACCGGCCATCACATCCGCATCGGGGGTATCGATGGCGCCTTCAAGCAGGAAGTAATCCCGGCCGATGAGCTTGCCGCCGCGGATGAAGAAAACCTGAACACAGGCATCCCCATCCGAGCGGGCCAGGGCCAGCACGTCCGAGTCGGTGTAATCGCTGGAGATGACCTTCTGGCGCTCGACAACAGTCTCGATGGCGCGGATCTGGTCACGTTTGGCAGCAGCAGCCTCGAAGCGCAGCTCATCGGAGGCTTGTTCCATTTCCAGGCGCAGGCGGGAGACGATGCTCTCGGTGCGGCCTTCCAGGAACTGGCACAGGTCAGCGATCATCTGGCGGTAGCCATCCTGATTGATCTTGCCGATGCACGGGGCGCGGCAAAGTTTGATGTCGTAGTACAGGCAGGCGCGCTCATCCTGGCCGGTGATCTCGCGGTCGCAGGTGAGATAGGGAAAGACCCGGCGCAGGATATCCAGGCTCTGGTGGACAGCCCAAACGCTGGTGTAAGGGCCGAAGTAGCGCGAGCCGTCGCGCTCCATCTGGCGAGTGACGGTGACAGTGGGAAAGGGATCAGCCCAATGGACCTTGATATAGGGATAGCGCTTGTCGTCCTTGAGGCGCACGTTGTAGTGCGGGCGATGCTTCTTGATCAGGTTCATCTCGAGGATCAGCGCTTCCAATTCGGAGTTGACGACGATCCACTCGATGTCAGCGATGCGGCTAACCAGTTGCTGGATGCGACGCTCGTGAGCGGCGTGGGAATGGAAATAGGAGCGCACCCGGTTGCGCAGGTTGACCGCCTTGCCCACGTAGATGATACGGGCGTCGGCGTCCTTCATCAGGTAGCAGCCGGGTTTGGCAGGCAGGGTGGCGAGGATGCCTTTGAGGTGGTCAGATAGGATACGAGACATGCGGTTTCCGTTACAAACGCACAGCCATGGCAAGGATCTGGCCGGGCGAAAATTAATGATATCATGGTTGGGTGAAAGAGAGATAAATAGCGAATCCCCAGATCAACATCTGAAAGGATGATCCGCGATGCGTTATCCCTTCTACACTGCAGATGTATTTACCGGGCGCATCTTCGGCGGCAACCCGCTGGCGGTTTTCCCCGAGGCGGAGGGGCTCAGCCCGGCGTTGATGCAGCAGATCGCCGGGGAGCTAAACCTGTCGGAGACGGCATTCGTCACTCCGCCTGAAGACCCGGCGCATACCTGCCGAGTGCGCATTTTTACGCCAAAGATCGAGCTGCCTTTCGCCGGACACCCAACGGTCGGCACAGCCTTCGTGCTGACGGCGACGGGTCGAGTTACCCTAAGCGGAGAGCAAACCCGGCTGATTTTCGAGGAGGGGGTTGGGGCGGTGCGGGTGGACGTGCATGCCAGGGAAGGGCGACCGGTTTCGGCCAGGCTTTGGGCGGCAAAGATGCCGGAGTTCGGCCCGCAGCCGCCGGACAGGGCGGAGCTGGCGAGGCTGCTCTCGCTGGAAGAGGAGGCGGTATTAGAGGGGCGCTATGCGCCGCAGGCGGTTTCGTGCGGGGTGCCTTTCACCTTCATCCCGCTGCGCGACCGGGAGGCGCTGGGGCGGGCGCGCCTGGTCCTGGCGGTTTGGAAGCAGCTGCTGGCGAATTTTTGGGCGCCGCACATATACTGCCTGGCGCTCGACCCGGAGGTGGAGGGACACGACCTGCGGGCGCGGATGTTCGCTCCGGCAATGGGGATCGAGGAGGACCCAGCGACGGGGGCGGCGGCTTCGGCGCTGGCGGGGTATTTGGGGAGCCGGGAGACAATGCAAGACGGCATGCTGCGCTGGGTGGTGGAGCAGGGGTTCGAGATAGGGCGGCCGAGCGTGCTGGAGGTGGAGGCGGATGTGCTGGAAGGGGAGATCGTGGCGGTGCGGGTGGGAGGGGGGTGCGTGATGGTGAGCGAGGGGTTGATGAAGTTACCGGATAAGGAATGACTTATAATATAAAACATGAAAACAGAACCCGGCGCTGGCTCTCCCGCGATACCCCCAGCCGAATCCGGCCGGGTGAGGCGGCCCGCTACACCCGCTGAACAGGGCGGGCTGTGGAAATGGTTGCCTGGGTTGTATGTGCTGCGCCATTACCGGCCCGGTTGGCTCCGCAGCGACCTGACCGCCGGCCTGGTGCTGACGGCGGTGCTGGTGCCAGTGGGCATGGGTTATGCCGAGGCCGCCGGACTGCCGGCGATTTACGGGCTGTATGCCACCATTGTCCCGTTAATCATTTACGCTATCTTCGGCCCCAGCCGAATCCTGGTGCTTGGACCCGATTCCTCCCTGGCGGCGATCATCGCAGCGGTGATCCTGCCGCTATCGGACGGCGACCCGGAACGGGTGGTGGCCCTGGCAGGTATGTTGGCAATTTTCACCGGCGTCCTGTGCATTCTAGCCGGCGTGGCCCGCTTGGGTTTCATCACCGAGCTGCTCTCCAAACCGATCCGCTACGGGTACATGAACGGCATAGCCCTGACGGTGCTGATCGGGCAGCTCCCCAAGCTGTTCGGCTTCTCCGCCGGAGGGAATGGTGTGCTCGAAGAAACCGCGGCTTTCCTCCAGGGTCTGCTCACCGGGCAAACCAACCGGGTGACCCTATTGGTAGGCACAGCCACCCTGATCTTCATCCTGGCCACCAAGCGCTTCAAGCGCTTCCCGGGCGTGCTGGTGGCGGTAGTGGGGGCGACGGTAACAACGGCCGCCTTCGACCTGGCCAACCAGGCCGGCGTGTCGGTTTTGGGCAAGCTTCCTCAGGGGCTGCCGTCCTTCACGATCCCGTGGGTCCAATTGGAGGATATCAGTCCGCTGCTGGCCGGGGCAATTGCCATCGCGGTGGTTTCCTTTACAGACACCAGCGTACTCTCGCGCAGTCTGGCCGCCCGGAGCGGCACGTACGTCAACCCGAACCAGGAGATGATCAGCCTGGGGGCGGCCAACGTGGCGACAGGTTTCTTCCAGGGCTTCTCGGTCAGCAGCAGCGCATCGCGCACGCCTGTGGCCGAAGCGGCAGGATCCAAGACGCAGCTCACCGGTATCACCGGAGCGATCGTCATCGCCCTGCTGCTAGTCTTCGCGCCCGGCCTGCTGAAAAACCTGCCCAACACCGCCCTGGCGGCAGTGGTGATCTCTTCGGTCCTCGGCCTGTTCGAGATCCGCGACCTGCGCCGCCTGTACCGCATCCAGCGCTGGGAGTTTTGGCTTTCGCTGGCCTGTTTCCTGGGAGTGACGATCCTGGGGCCTATCCCGGGCATTTTGCTGGCGATCATCATCGCCCTGCTGGAGTTCGTCTGGGATGGCTGGCGGCCGCATTACGCCGTGCTGGGGCGGGTGGACGGGGTTAAGGGTTACCACGATCTCACCCGCTACCCCGAAGCCCGGCTGATCCCGGGGCTGGTGCTCTTTCGCTGGGATGCACCGCTGTTCTTTGCCAACGCCGAACTGTTTCACGAACATGTGCTGAAAGCAATCAACGATTCGCCCACACCGGTGCGCTGGATCGCTGTGGCAGCCGAGCCGATCACCAGCGTCGATGTAACCGCGGCGGACATGCTGGCCGAGTTGGACGAGGAGCTGCGCCGGGCTGGGATCGAGCTGGTCTTTGCCGAGATGAAGGACCCGGTTAAAGATAAGCTCAAGCGCTTTGGGCTGCTCAAGCGCTTTGGCGAGGATCATTTCTTCATGACCCTCGGGCAGGCGGTGAACGCCTATATCAAGGCGAGCGGGGTGGAATGGGTGGATTGGGAAGAGCGGAAGTAGAGCAGATGGCTGCACAGGGCCGGTCTCTTGAGGAGCTTTTGGCGGTCGTCACCAGCTATGACCTTCGCCGCGAAACAGATACGGGCGCGGCATTGGTCTTCCAGGCTGGTGTAATCCCCAGCAGCCAATATGCCCACGGCAAGGTGGAGAACTGGGCCAGGCGCCCGTGGAAAATCTCGGATGAGCCTGCAAAGTTGAGCAAAGCCCCCTGAGGGCAAATCGATCCTGGCAAGCCAAGCATCAAGTCTTACAAGAGCCAGACAGAGCCGATTTTGCTGCTACCAATTGGGTACTGGCGCTCAAGAAGAAGCGGGGCGGTGCAAGACGTTGCATTTTCGAGCCGGCAGCCGGTGGAAATCAAATGGTTTACCTGGGAGGCGATTTCTCAGCCGGGCAGATGATCGATCAAATCCCCGCCTGTTCCAAAATCCGGATTGCGGCGTCTGAAAGATCGTTCCCCTGGTGGACGCCAAGCAGAAGACCGCCGCGGTCGAGCACCGCCAGCGCCGGATGGCGCAGCGGGCTGTGCAGGCCGACGGCCCGGACTGCCTGGCCTTTCCAGTCGGGGATGATCAGGACGTAATCGACCGGGGCCAGATCGGCGGGCAGGCGGGCGGCAATGTCGTGGTAACCTTTATCCATCTCTCGCAAGACTAAACCGTGGAACAGGCCGGGTACGCCGCGCAAATCGGCCAGGTTGGCCACCAGGAGCTGGGAGGCCAGCGGGTAGCGGCGGCGCACCGCCAGATTGATCTCCTCGGCCAGATGGATCGTGTCGCGCCAGAGGAAGAACAGCACGGCGGGCACGTCCAGGCGGTCAAGGGATAGCTTACGCCCGGAGCCGGCGGCGGTGAGGGTGACTGGGGGTATTTTGATCATTGGCATGAGAAAACTCCGGAAGGAATTATCACATGCACCTGAACATGTGTCAAATCATTCTCTTAAGGATTAAATTCTATGCCGCAACGCGGCGTGCCATGATAGAATTCGCAAGGCAGCAAACCGGAGGGCAGCAGGATGAAAAAACTGGCGATTGCGTTATCCAAGGGCGGGGTGGGCAAGACCACCACGGCGGTGAACCTGGCGGCGGGACTGGCCAGGCAGGGCAAAAGCGTTCTGCTGGTGGATGTGGACACCCAGGGACAGGCGGCCCGGGCGCTGGGCGTGCATCCTGATGTAGGGCTGGCGGAGGTGATCGGCGGCGAGACGGAGTTCGAGGCGGCCTGCACGGCGGCGCGGGAGAACTTGTGGTTGCTCTCCGGCGGGCGCACGCTGGCGGGGCTGAAGCGGGTGATCACACGCAAGGATTTCGGCGGCGAGCAGACCCTGGTGGAGGCGCTGCAGGGGGTAGATGAGCGTTTCGACTATGTCATCCTGGACACCGCTCCAGGCTGGGACGCGCTGACGGTGAACGTGCTGTTCTATGCCGACGCCGCGCTGGCACCGGTCTCGCTGGAGGTGATGACGCTGCAAGGGCTTATGGAATTCTCGCGCAGCATGGGGGCAATTCAGAAGTACCATCCCGAGCTGCAACTGAAATACATCCTGCCCACCTTCTTCGACCGGCGGGTGCGCAAATCGGAGGAGATCCTGGCACAGCTTCAGGCGCACTTCGGCGAGCGGGTGTGCGCTCCGGTGCGCTACAACGTGCGCCTGTCGGAGGCGCCAGGCTACGGGCAGACCATCTTCGAGTACGCGCCGTCATCCATTGGCGCGGAGGATTACCACAGGCTTACGGAAAGGATTTTACAAGATGAGCGATCGTAAACACACCCCGGATGTTCTGGCGGCGATCCTGAACGGCGAGGTTCCGACCCCGTCTGAGTTCGATGCCGAGGCGCTGGCGCGCGCCACCCCGCCGCCGCGGGTTAAATCCCAGTCCAAACGCGCCGCGCCGGAAGAGGCAGTTAGACCGGAAAAGTCAGCTGGGGCGGCAAAACCCGCCGCGGCTGCCAGGCCAAAACCGATCCCATCTGCGCGCTGGACTTACCAGGTGGTCTCCTTCCAGGAGCACCATGGCTGGCGGATGCGCTTCATCGACGGCCAGGAGGTCAAAAACTGGACAGAGGCCCTCAGCCTGCAAGAAAAGCTGGCTCAGATGGGAGAGGAAGGCTGGGAGTTGGTCTCGGCCTGCTCCGGGGAGGCGATGTTCGGACGGGCGGATAAGTTCCAGCTTTTCTTCAAGCAGGCGGCAAAGAGCGGCTAAAGTCGCTGCCTCGATCGCAAGCTGAGCAAAGCGACCGAAGGCGCGACTGCAGTTGTAAGCTTAAAAAAGCGACTGAAGTCGCTACTACAGGTCATGTGGCAGCGAGTTCAGTCGTTTTCAGTCGTCCGGTCAGAGAATAACGACAGCCGTTGTACTACAGGTCATGTGGTAGCGAGTTCAGTCGTTTTCAGTCGTCCGGTCAGAGAATAACGACAGCCGTTGTTTTTCATCAGAGACTTACGTCGCGGCCACCTGCCAATCCTGAATCAGACTCCAGACCTGTTCATCCTGCAACGCCCAAACCGGGTAATTCTCACCAACCAGGAAACGGGCTGCGTACAGCTCTGCCAGTTTGGCATAGCGCTCTCCGGCTGTATCAGCCAGGGCGTAAAGCAAGGCCACCTGGGCGGCGTCCGCCAGGCGGGCCAGGGCGCGCTTGGCATGCCACTGAGCTTCGAGCGGGGCCAGCCTCCCCAAAAGACCCAATGTTTGTTCAATCTCATCCCGGGCATGCTGCGCCGCTGGCGCGCCAGCACGCTCCAGGAGAGGGATCATCTCATCGAGGAAAGGCTCGTGGGCACCCTTTTTGTGCATCGCCTCGAGCAAATCAAGAGCCTGGATGTTGCTGGTACCCTCCCAGATGGCCGTGACCAGGGCTTCGCGGTGCAGGCGTGAGACGGCAAAATCTTCCACAAAACCCAAACCGCCAAACAGCTCCATGGCGAGCTGGGTGACCGCGGCGGCATGATCGGCGGTGCGGTTCTTGGCCAGGTGAGAGAGAAAACGGGCGTAATGGTATGCAGCGGTGTACGGGGGGCGCTCGGTCCAGGCCTGGTCAAAGGCTTGGATGGCATGGAAGGCCAGGGCCAGGCCGCCGGCTGTGCGCACCGCCATGTCGGTCAGGTCCAGGCGCACCAGGGGGTGCTCGCGCAGGGCTTTACCAAAAGCGGCCCGGGCCCGGGTGCGAAAGAGCGATTCCAGATGAGCCTTGCGCGCCAGGCCCATGGCTCCAATGGCGTTGGCCAGGCGCGAGACAGTCAGGTTTTCCAGGGTATAGTAGATGCCCAGCTCAGCCTGGCCGACCAGGTAGGCCAAACTATGGTTCAGCTCAACCTCGCCGCTGGGCACTGCGCGAGTGGCGCTTTTGCGCTTGAAGCGGCGCAGGTGGTAATTAAGCTGGCCGGCGGCATCCAGGCGTGGCAGAAGGAACAGCGCCAGGCCCTTGGGGCCGGGTGGGGCGCCCTGCGGGCGGGCGGTGACAATGGCCAGGTCGGCCAGGCCAGCATTGCTTGCGAAATACTTGTCTTCGCCGTACAACCGCCAGGCATGGCCTTCTGCCAAAGCAATGGTCTTATTGGCTCCCAGGTCGCTGCCGCCCTGTGTCTCGGTCATCCAGGTGGCGCCCCAGGCCTGGCCCGAAAACAGCTTCTCCAGCCAGTGAGCATGCTCGGGGGCGTATTTGTAGATAGCGTAGGCAGTCTGGTTGGTGACAATCAAGGAGCAGTACAGGCCAGGGTCGGCAAGCAAGAATCCCAGGGCAAAGTGCTCGTGCCAGGAGCCGCCTTCGTAGGGCGGGCGGTTGATCGCAGCCAGCTCGATGAGCAGCTCAGCGTGGGCCGGGTCGAGGCGGGCACGGTCGACGCGCCGGCCGTCCAGGTCATGCATGACCAGCTCGGGTGGGGCAGCCCGGTCCACCCAGTCGGCCACCTGGTAAGCGCGCCCGCCGGCCAGCGCTCCAAAGGCGCTCAACGCCTCATCCCGTCCAGCCAGGCCAGCCCAGTAGCGCCTGAGGATGTGCTTGAGGTCCGGCTCGAGGAGCCAGTGATTTTTGCCATAAGCGTAGGATTGGAAGTTCATGGTCGCCTCCGTCACGGTCCCAGAACATTTGGGATTGTTGATGAGCCCCACGGAATAATCATACCAAAGATCTGCCTGATTGACCGCATTCCCGGTTTGAGATACACTTATCCCATGCAAACCGAACTGAAACACCCCGGCCCGTTGCTAGACCTCTCCGGGAAACCGGCCCAGGTTGGCTGGTCGCGCCAGCCGCTGCTGGACTGCAACCTGGAGCAGGTGTCGTTCTATCCACGGCTCAAGCGTCCCTTCCAGCGCTTCCGGGTGAAGCGCTGGGATTACTATGCCGTGTTCACGCCGCAGCGATTCTTCTCCGCCACAATCGCCGACCTGGGCTATGCCGGGAACATCTTTGTATACACGATTGACTTTGCCAGCGGCGAGCTGCACGAGGAGGGGCTGGTGGTCCCGCTGGCGCGGGGGGTGCGCCTGCCCCGCAACAGCCAGGAGGGCGATTCAGCATACAAAGGCAAAGGGATCGAGCTCAATTTCAGCGTGGAAGAGGGGGCGCGGCGCATCCGGGTGAGCTGGCCGGGCTTCCACCATGGGCGGGGCATACGGGCAGATATCAGGCTATATTGCCCGCCAGAGCACGAATCGATGACCCTGGTGATCCCAATCGAGCAGAAACGTTTCTACTACAACCGCAAGATCAACTGCATGCCCGCCGAAGGCGAGCTGCGCTATGGGCAGATCCATGAAATCCTGGACAAGCAAAACGCCATTGGCTCGCTGGATTGGGGACGGGGCGTATGGGCTTACACCAGTTTTTGGAACTGGGCCAGCGCTTCGGGTTTTCTGCCGGATGGGCGCACGGTGGGTTTGAACCTGGGAACCGGCTTTGGCGATACCTCCTCGGCAACCGAGGATTGCCTGGTGCTGGATGGGCGGGTACACAAACTGGATAACGTGACCTTTGATTACGATCCAAAAAACTACATGAAAACCTGGAAATTCCGCGATCAGCAGGGCCGGCTGAGACTGGACTTCACCCCCTTCAAAGAGCGGCTGGCGCGCACCGATCTGAAGATTATCTTCAGTGAAGTGCACCAGATGTTTGGGCACTATAACGGATACGTGCGTGCCGATAACGGCGAAGAAATCCAGATTTCCGATTTGATCGGATTCGCTGAAGAGCATCACGCCCGCTGGTGAGGGCCAATGAGCCGCGCCGAAGAAACGATTCTCAGAACCGCAGCCGGGCGGATGCGCCTGCGCTGGTTGGCGAGCAACGCCTTGCGGGTCACCCATGCATCCTCGGGCGATGAACCCTTCCCCGATGACCGGCCCTGGCTGGCAGATATCCTGCCGCCCAGCGCGCCGCACACACCGCCCAGCCCGGAGCTGGTGATCGATCATCCGGCAGGCTGCCTGCGGGTGGTTGATCGAGATGGGCGTGAAATTTTCACCGAAAAGCGCCCGCCAAGATTGGACCTGCGGCACAGCCGTTTTTACTTTTCAATTGACCCAACAAAGATTGAGCTGCGGGCAGGCTTCCGGCGGGTGGAAGGTGGTGTAAGGCTGAGCCTGGGAATCACGCCGGGCGAGTCTTTCTACGGTTGGGGAGAGCAGTTCAACGCCTTCCAGCGCCAATCGGGGAATGTGCGGCTGAAAATTCGCGACGCGCTTGCCCCAATGCAGGCCCGCGGTGAAACTTACACCGCCATCCCGTTTTTTCTGAGCAGCCACGGCTATGGCTTTGTGCTGCTCAACAGCCACGCCAGCCGCTGGAAGATCGATCCCAAGCGGCAGGAAATGGTCATCGAAGCCGATGGACCGCACGCGGATTACATCCTGATTTACGGGCCGGGTTACAAGCGCATCCTGGAGACCTACACCGCGCTCACCGGGCGGCCGTCGCTGCTGCCGCGCTGGGCGTTTGGCCTTTGGATGACCAGCTACCCCCAGAGCCATCAGGAGACCGTGCTTGCCCATGTGCGGGAACACCGCAAGCGCCAGATCCCGCTGGACGCAGCGATCCTGGACTATCATTGGGAGGAGCGCTTTCACAATTTCCGCTGGCGGAGCAGCCTGCTCCCAGACCCGCAGGGGTTGATTGACGGGTTGAAAGAGCTGGGCGTGCGTCTGGGGCTGATCACTACGCCCTTCGTCAACCGGCGCAACCGCCCGGCGCAAAAATTCATCCTCAATCGGGTGGCGCACAACATCCCGCAAGGGCTGGAGCAAGACGATGAGCGAGCGCTGGCTGAATACCAGCAGGCCAAACAACAGGGTTTCCTGGCCCACGAGGACGCCAAATGGTGGTTTGGCAGCGGCGGGATGATCGACTTCAGCAACCACCAGGCGGCTGATTGGTGGAATGGCCTGGCCCGTCCGCTGTATGACCAGGGCGTGGCATTCTTCAAGAACGATGATGGGGAATACCTGCCAGAGGACGCCCGCTCGGCGTTGGGCATAGATGGGCGGGAATTCCACAACCTGTACGGGTTCTACTACGGGCGGGCGATGTATGAGGGGATGCTGAGACTGGGCCGCCGGGCGTTGATCTACGCCCGCTCGGGCTGGATCGGCTCGCAACGCTACCCGGCAATGTTCCTGGGTGACCAAACGCCGACCTTCGATTGTATCCGCAGCACGCTGCGCGCCGGTCTGAACCTGGGCCTGATGGGCTTTGCCTATTGGACGGCAGACGTGTTTGGGCTGGCGGGTAAAACCACGCCAGAGGTCCACATGCGCTACGCCCAATGGGCCTTAATGTCGCCGGTGGCGCGCTATTTCTGGCGCCCGCCAGAAATTGACAACACCCGCTTCCCCTGGTCGCATGGGCCAGAAGTGGAGGCGAACTTCCGCAAGTACACCGAGCTGCGTTACAGGCTGCTGCCCTACTTTGTCAGACTGGGCTGGGAGGCGCACCAAAGCGGGCTGCCCATTCTGCGCCCGCTGGCGCTGGAATTTCAGGATGACGAGCATCTGGCAGGCGTGGAAGACCAGGTGCTGCTGGGCGATGGGCTGATGATCTGCCCGGTGGTGGAGGCAGGCGCCAGGCAACGGCGCATCCGGCTGCCGCAGGGAATCTGGCACGATTACTGGACTGGGGCGACCTGGCAGGGGCCAGGGGAAATTGAATACCCCGCGCCGCTCGACCGGCTGCCCATTTTGGCTCGCGGCGGGACAATCCTGCCCATGGGACCTGTCTTGCAGCATATCCCCGACGATCATCGCTTTGATGAGCTGCAATTTCACATCTGGCCACCCTACCCGGCAAGCGGCAGGCTGTATGAAGACAACGGTTCCAGCCTGGAATATTTGCGCGGCGCAGGGTCGTTGACCCAGGTGAGGGCCCAAGAAGATGATTTCCAGATTGTGGTACACATCTCTGCCGCCGAGGGCAATTTCGCTGGGCAACTGGTTTCCCGGCAGGTTGAGGTGATCTTGCACCGCTCGGCAGCGCCAGCGCAATTGCAGATCAACTGGCAGAACCATCCAGACTGGTCTTACGACCCAGCGACC
>CAZDAU010000007.1:0-39834 GCA_964503625.1 uncultured Anaerolinea sp. | reverse complement strand
CTGAAATTGAGCTGCAGTATCTTCGACGAAACGATTATCCAGGTGATCAAAACCAGAACCTGACAGTTTGCGATAGAAACAGTCGTATTTTTACGATTTATCATCTGGCTCTTAAGCAATGATCTTATAATCTAAATTGAGTTTGGGATCAACAGATCCAAGTGTGATTCTCTCTGGAGGCGATTTATCATGGGTTTTCATGGCGGAGGTTGGTGGAGCTATCTAAGCGCCGCAGACGAAAGGCCGAAGGTCACCTGGGCGCTGCTGCGGCGCGTCCTGGCCTACGCCCGCCCGTATCGCTGGCAGATTGCAGGAATGATGTTCACGATCTTTCTGAACACTGGCCTGACCCTGCTGACACCGCTGATCTTACGCACGCTGATCGACGTGACCATCCCCGAGGGGAACGTCCAGCAACTGGTCTTGCTGGGCGTAGGGTTGATGCTGATCCCCACCATCGGCGGGGTGATCAATGTGGTTCAGCGCCGCTTGAACGCCGCGGTTGGTGAGGGGGTGATCTACGATTTGCGGGTGGCGCTCTTCGCCCGCCTGCAACGGATGTCGCTGCGTTTCTTCACCAACACCAAAATTGGGGAGCTGATGAGCCGGCTGAACAACGATGTGGTCGGCGCGCAAAACGCGATCAGCAACACCATTGTTGGCATCGTCACCAACCTGGTTCAGGCAACGGCGGTGCTGCTGGTGATGCTTGGGCTGGAGTGGCGCCTGACTGTGATCAGCGTGCTGATCCTGCCGCTTTTCATCCTGACCGCCCGGCGGATGGGCGCCCGCCTGCGTGAGATTGCACGCAGTGCAATGGAGGCCAACGCCCAGATGAACGCGATGATGAACGAGACGCTCAACCTGGGGGGTGCGCTGCTGGTTAAGCTTTTCGGCCGCCAATCCCTGGAAGTCGAGCGCTTCCAGAGCCGGGCAGGGGCCGTGCGAGATATCGGCATCCACCGGGCGGTTGTGGGGGCGTCGTTCTTTGTCATCATCGGGTTGGTCAGCGCGACCGGCACTGCGCTGGTGTACAGCCTGGGCGGATACCTGGTGATCCAGGAGCTATTTACCGTGGGCACGATTGTCGCCTTTGGCGCCTACCTGAGCTCGCTGTACAGCGCCCTGCAGGGCCTGGCCAACGCGCCAGTGGAATTCGCCACTTCGGTGGTCAGCTTCGAGCGCGTCTTTGAAGTGATTGACCTGCCAGCAGAGATCGAGGACCAGCCGAATGCGACTGTCTTGAAAGATGTGCGCGGCGAGCTTGTCTTTGATGAGGTCACCTTTATTTACAACCCCAAGGATGTGCCATTGCTGAGCGAAGTGCAGCGTTTCGGCCAGGTGAGCAACGTGACGGCGGTCCTTTCCGGCGACAAGCCGGGGGTCAAATCCGGTAACGGCGGACACGCCAGCCGTCCAGGGACCAGGGCCGACCACGCCGAAGCGGAGGACGAAAGCGGTGGCAGTCGCAGCCAGGCGCGCGTCCATGCCCTGGAGGGGCTGTCCTTCCGTGTCGAACCAGGGCAACTGGTTGCCCTGGTGGGCCCCAGCGGGGCCGGAAAGACGACCCTAACTTACCTGATCCCGCGCTTATACGACCCGACCCATGGGCGGATCCTGCTGGATGGACATGACTTACGCCAGGTGACGCTCGATTCGCTGAGCGAGCAGATCGGCATGGTGACCCAGGAGACGCACCTGTTTCATGACACAATCCGCACCAACCTGGCCTATGCCAGACTGGATGCCAGCCAGGCTGATCTGGAAGCAGCCTGCCAAGCCGCCAACATCCATGATTTCATCATGGACCTGCCAGACCGCTACGACACGGTAGTTGGCGAGCGCGGTTATCGGCTGAGCGGCGGTGAAAAACAGCGGATCGCCCTGGCGCGGGTGATCTTGAAGGACCCGCGCATCCTGGTGCTGGACGAAGCCACCAGCCACCTGGACAGCGAATCCGAGGCGCTGATCCAGGATGCATTGAAGCGGGTGATGGCCGACCGGACCAGCATTGTCATTGCTCACCGTTTGAGCACGATCCTGGCAGCCGATCTGATCCTGGTGATGGACCGAGGGCGGATTGTCGAGCGCGGGACCCACACCGAGCTGCTTGCCCTGGGTGGGCTGTATGCCAGCCTGTACGAAACGCAATTCAACCGCCAGGAAAGCCAGATCTGAGCCGTTCAGGGTTTCTTGGGCCACATTGGAGTGCAGATGTCTTATTGGCGCGTATTTGTCGGTGTCTTCGTAAGCGCTATTTTGTTATTCTCGCCCGCCGGGCCAGCGCCAGGGACCAGAGTTCAGCAGGCAGCGGCACAGGAGACTGAAACGCGGCCCTTCCGGCTGCCCTTTCTGGTTCCGCCCGGGCCAAGCACCTGGCTTTTAGGCCAGACCTATGGCAACACCATCGGCGCTTATCGCCAGCGACGGATCATCTATGAGGCAGGCCAGGGGGTGCACTTCGGCGTGGACCTTTCGGCGCGTTGCGGCACACCTATTGTGGCAATTGGCGACGGTGTGGTCACCAAGGTTGACGCCCTGGAACACGGCTCCGCGCCGCACAACCTGATGATCGACCATGCCAACGGCTACGCATCCTTTTATGGACATTTGTTGGAGCGCCCAGCGCTTGAAGCCGGGCAAAGGGTTCAGGCCGGCGAGATTGTGGCCAGGGTGGGCGACCCCGATGGCAATTGTCTCTCTCGCCCACACCTGCACCTGGAAATCCGCAATGCTGGTCTGTACAACCAGGCTTTCAACCCGCTCCTGCTGATCGAGGCAGACTGGGATAGCCTGGCGCTGGTGGGACCTTTTGGGACCGGCTTTGCCCGCGACCTGAGCAATCCGCGCCTTTGGCAGAACCTGCACGATCAGCCGCAGGTGCAATTCTGGGGGCCAATCTTGAACGATTACGCCAACCCATGGCCGCTGGACTGGAATCCATGAAATGAACGCGATATTCACCACCCTGTTTTACCTGCTGGTGGCCCTGGCGCTGGCCGGATGCCAGGCAACCCCGGCTGTAATCCAAAAACTTCCCGCCGCCCCCTCGCCCGCGGCGCCCACAAACAGCCCAGCCAGCGTGGAACCAACCGCAGCCCAGGCTCCAGCAACAGCAGCAGAACCGCCAGCGTCGGAACCGCCAGAGGCTGATCCGACATCAGCCCAGCCGGTTCCGACCCTGGCAGCCTCACCATCTATCCCCTTGCCAGAGCTGCGACCGTTGACCAGCAGCGGATGCTGCGTGCAGCCGTTCTGGTCGCCCGATAGCCAGCGGGTGTTGTTCATCGATAAGCCCGCTCCAGAAGCCCCAGCAGGGGTGTGGGGGGTTGACCTGTCTGGCGGCCCGGCGCAGCTCATCAACGACCGGCTGGGGATCTTCTCGAGCGACCAGCAGTTGCGCGCCTTCCCAGAGGGCGGGCAGAGCATTGTCGAGCGCCTATCCGATGGCCACCGTTGGATCATCCCGAGCGGCGGAAGAGCGGTCAGCTTCTCACCGGATGGACAGCGGGTAGCCTGGGTCAGCGGACAGGGGACCGCTGGCTCACCCAGCGTCCCGCGCCAGATTTGGGTCAGCCAGGTGGATGGCAGCCAGGCCCGCCAGGTGGCCTCCCTGCCCGGTGGAAGCTTTGCAGGCTGGTTTCCGGATGGACGACTGCTGATCAGCGGGCGGTTGGATGCGCCAGAAACGGGCCAGGCGCTTTGGGCACTGGTGCTGCCCAGCGATGAAACTGGCCAACCGGTGTTAATCGAGCTAGCCCGCGGCGAGCGGATCCGGGGCACATCCATTTCACCGAATGGGCAGTGGCTGGCCTACCTGGTCACTCTATCCGTCGATCCGCAACAGAACGGCATCTGGCTGGTGAACACTCAGAGCGGCGAAAAGCGGCGGCTGGAATTGTTCGGCGGGTACCGTTGGCGAGATGGCAATCGGTTACTGGTGGTGCCGCTGGACCTGGAGCAGACCCTGCATCGCCTGTGGCAGGTGGACCTGGACAGCGGCGAAACTATCCCCCTGACCGACCCGGCAACCGTCCCGTTCAAGATTGCCAACGGCGATTGGAGCGTCTCACCAGACGGGCGGCAGGTGGCCTTTGTTTCCGCCCAGGATCAGAATATCTGGCTGCTTACGCTACCAGAGAACTAGGAGGAGGTTGCTGGATGCTATCGCTGGTAGGAAGTGGCGAATACTTGCCATCCATGGAGCCGGTGGACCGCAAACTGATTGAGCGGCTTGGCGAACCGCCGCAGGTGGTCTGCCTGCCGACGGCCGCCGGGCAGGAGGGTGAGGAGCGCATCGCTTACTGGAGCAATCTGGGCATGAGGCACTTTTCGCGCCTGGGAGCACAGGTGGAAACGCTGCCGGTGCTCAACCGGGCTGCAGCGCTGGAGGATCGCTGGGTGGAGCGCATACTGCAAGCAAATTTTGTCTATCTCTCCGGGGGCAGGCCGGATTATCTCCACCGGACACTGAAAGAGACACCCGTCTGGCAGGCGATCCTGGCTGTGCACCAGCGCGGCGGCGTGGTTGCCGGGTGCAGCGCGGGGGCAATGATCATGGGGGCACGCCTGCTGGGCTTTCCCGGCCTGCAGCCGGCCTTTGAGCTGATCCCAGAAGCCGTGATCGTGCCCCATTTTGATGAAATCCCGGCGGCGTTCGTCAAGACGGTCCATTTCTTCGCCGCTCGGCACAAGACAGTGATCGGGATCGAAGGCAGCACAGCCCTGGTGATCGATGGGGATGACCGGGAAGTGTTGGGCAAAGGGGGGGTTACAATCTGGAACCACAAGATTCGGGCCCGATTTGTCGAAGGACAAAAGGTGGACTGGTTGTGAGATTGCACCATCAGAACACGGCTTGTGATAATGACACAAAAAAGCGGACGAGTGGATCGCCCGCTTTTTGCTTATGGAGAAACCTGGCGGTCAGGGCTTCTTTGCCTTTTTGTCCTTATTCTTATCTTTGCCATAGGCATTTCCCTGGCCGTTGTTGCCGTTTTCCTTTTCATGGCCGTAGGCGTTGCCCTGGCCGTTGCCATTCCCCAGCTTGGGCGGCTTTGCAGGTTTGGGGGGTTTTGGAGGCTTTTCCAGGCCATATTCCTGGAGAATTTCACCCCAGCCCATCCCGCCGGCGCGCAATTCAAAGACCTCGTCGGCCAAGACGCCAGCTGCGGCTGCGATGCGATAGCCCAGAGCAATCTCGCCAAAGCCGTAATGACCATTACAAAACCGGTCCATGATCTCATCATAGATGCCAGCAACAGTGGCATCCTCATCAAAATAACCCGCTTCGAAAAATTCGCTGGCCAGCTTTTCGCCCGCCGGGTGATTTTTGTCCATATCGCCCCGGCAATAAGCGCCATCGTTGGCATCGTCGGCGTCAATTTCCGAACCAGGAAGCGGGTCCTGGAGCAATGGCCGCCCATCCTGGCTAACCAGCGCCTCTTGCGCGCCAGATCCGTACCTCGTCAGGTTCAAGGGAATCGCCCTCAGCCCATGCTCGCTGGCATAAAGCGAGCCTGCCAACGCTACAGAGCCGGCCGCAAAGACCAGCGCGCCTCCAGTGGCGAGACTGAGCACAAGTGTAATGGTGAGAGCCAGAAATATTTTTCGCATTATCACCTCCTATTGCGAAGCGCTTTCAAATTTTTCTTTCATGCAGACCCACAAATATCTCTACACTATGATTGTACATCCGATTCTTGGGCCTTTATGCAATATTTACCCCCCTGTTCTGTAGGATTTTAGTACCGGTGTGAAGCGCAGCTTGAAGCCTCATGCCAACAGCGCCAGCCAGTCAATTTCATGAGCGGTGCGGTACAGCCCGTGGTCATCATCCACTTCGTGGAAGGACAGGTTGCAAAAGTATTGCTGCGCCAGCCTGCGGGTCGGCTCCAGTGGAACGATTTCGTCCTGCCGGCCGTGATAAACAATGGTTGGGATGTCCACCGGGGCAGGATGGGAGTCGACAAATTGGGGCAAGATCAAGGCGGGAGCCATCAAGACCAGCTTGCGCACCTGGGTGGGTCGCTGGCAGGCAAAGATGGCGGCCATCAACCCGCCAAAGCTTGAGGCAACAACCGTCCAGATATCCCGGTCGCCCAGGATGGGGTAGAGATCAGCCATGCGCTGCTCCAGCGAGCCGCGGAAATCTGGGATGCGCATGGCGGGGAACAGGCTGCGCAGCAGCGTGGCTTTGGCGCCCTGGCTGGTGCCTTCCAGGCCGTGAATAAAGATCAAGTGGGCAGGATCAAAACTGTCTGACACAGTACACCCCGTTAAAACTGGCCATCTTCAAATGCGCAGCACTTTGCGCTACTCTGCTCTGGCTGCCGCTGGGTCAAGGTAATTAGCATAATTCCAACACTGCGAGTATAATCCAGTCCGTTTGATTTGGGTCCATTGATGAGCCAACTTTACACGCTGATTGTAGTTTTCCTGGCAATCTTTACCCAAAGCCTGACCGGTTTCGGGTCGGGGCTGGTTTCGATGGCATTTTTGCCGTCTATCCTGGGGGTTCGCACGGCGGTGCCGCTGGTGGTATTGGTAACCGGCACGCTGGAAGCTGTCCTGTTGGTGCGTTTTCGCAGCGCTTTTAATTTCAAGGCAGTCTGGCCGCTCACCCTGGCATCGATCTTCGGCATCCCGGTTGGGATCTGGGCGCTGCGCGGCATTGACGAGGATATCTTGCTGACGGTGCTGGGCGCAGTGATGGCGGGTTATGCGCTTTATGCCTTGCTAAACTTCAGGCTTCCCGAGCTGAAACACCCGGCCTGGGCCATCCTGGCCGGGTTCCTGGCCGGCGTGCTGAGCGGGGCGTACAGCGTGGGCGGCCCGCCGGCCATTATCTACGGGAGCTGCCGGCGCTGGGGGCCTGAGGAATTCAAGAGCAACCTGCAGGGTTTTTTCCTGGTCAACGACACCCTGTCTATCTTGGGACACGGATTGAGCGGCAACCTGACTCCTCAGGTCTGGCAAACGTATTTGTTGGTCTTGCCGGCGCTGGCGCTGGGCATCCTGGCGGGTTCGGCGGTGGATCGCTTCATCAACCCGCGCACCTTCCGCAAGATGGTGTTGATCTTGCTGGTGGTCATGGGGGTGCGGATGATGCTGATGTCTTTGCTCTAACCCAGATGCAGCAGAAGGAGCGCTGATCGTCCCAAGGGGGGGCTACTCGTTGGCGGCTGGCGGCTGGCCCGATAGTGCCAGGCGGGCACGGCGCCTTTCCAGCAGACGGCGGATACGGGCATATCGCTCCCGGGTGAGCGGATAATACCAGGCCACAGCGATGGCGCTGACCAACAGGACGGCGCCGCAAGGCCCGGTGAGCCAACGGATGGCTGTCAGCACAGCAGAATCCTGGCTGAACTGGGTAGCGCCTTCTGGTGGAGCCTGGTAGCCCACCCAATTCAGCACCTGAAGGGCAAAAAAGATCGCAACTGCCCCGGTGAGCTTGCGGATGAAGTTCTTGACGCCATAGTAGATGCCTTCATGGCGGCGGCGGGTGCGCAACTCGTCCCATTCGATCACGTCCGGGAAGATGGAGTCGGGCAGTACGTGAGCTGTGGACACGCTCAGCCCGGCCAGGACAGCCAGGAACAGCACCAGCCCGACTTGCCCTGGCTGGGTAAAGAAGATCAGCATCTGAACCACCGCCCAAAAAGACATTCCGATAATATAGGCCTTGCGCTTGCTGGTGCGGCGCGCCAGCCACAGCCAGAACGGCAGGGCCAGCACGGCGGTGATGAGCAGCAGGCCCAGCACGGCCGATTCCAGGGAGAGCTCCATGCCAGCGACGTTCACCGAGGCCAGCAGGTTCCCCCCAGCTATCCAATAGGTGAGAAAGAAGGGCAGCATCAGCGCCACCAGATCAAAGGTGATCCAGTTGAGCATATAGATCCCGGTAGCAAAGCGGAAGGGTATGTTGCTCCAGGCAGTCCTCAATACGGTTGGCAGCGGCGTGACCGCCAGCACGGAGGCATCCTGAGCATAGCGCTCACGCACAACCAGGAAGATCAGCAGAAAGGGCACTGCAGCCAGGCCGCCGAACAACGCGCCGACAAGCAAGTAACCTTGCTGCTGGGTGTAGCCAGCCTTGAGCATGGCGTCCACGATCATCGGCGCGGCAACAGCCGTCGTCAGCGAAGCCAGCAGGTTGAAAAACATGCGATAGCCGGTGAGGCTGGTGCGCCCGTCGTAATCGGGGGTGATCTCGGGAGTGAGGGCAAAGAAAGGCACGATCAGCAGGGTCTGGAAGGTGTCGCTGATCATAAAGGCCAGGGTGACGGTGATCATTAAGGCAAGCTGGCTTTCCCAGGGAGGCGCCCACCAAAGCAAGAGAAAACCCAGGGCGTAAGGGATGGAAAAGAAAAGCAAGAACGGTCTGCGCCGCCCCCAGCGGGTGTGGACCCGGTCGCTGATTAATCCCACCAGGGGGTCGTTAATCGCGTCCCAGACCACGCCAATCAGGGCGGCAAACGACGCCAGACCAGGGTTCAATCCGACCACGTCGGTCAGGAAAATGGCGTAAAAAATCTGCCGCAGGGTGCCAAAGCTGGCCATGCCCCAATCGCCAGAGCCATACACCAGCTTGGTGAGCAAGGGCAGTGGGGGGTCTGGATCAATTGCTGGCGGGCCTGTTTTCGATTTATCAGCGCTCATCCTTCACCTCACTTTGGGTTTCTCATGGGAAAAGAGGTTGTTTCAGCGTGTGAGGCATACCGCATCTGAGCGCACCTCATCTCGTGTTCAATTGGCAGTCAAAGCCCTTAGCCTCGGGGTTCAGGTACGCATCATCTGGTCCAGCAGGTCAAGGACCAGCTCGTGCAAGTCGCCCCGGTTGGGCAGCGTGCCGATCATGCCATACATGGGCGCGGAGCGCCCAACGCCAACATTGGGACCGCCCAGCATACCGCCCGCTCGCTCCATCAACCGGCTGACCACAGACTCAGGGAGCGCCTTGACCGCAGTGTTGGCGGCGTGCAGCAAGGCAGCATCCCGCGCCTTGCGCAGCCCTGGCCGACGCGCCTGCCTGGCAGCCTGGGCCAAATCCTGCAGAAACTGGTCCGCCACGGCAGCGTGGGCGTAATTCACCGTCAGGTGCAGGCTGGGGGGGAACTGCTGGCGGTCAATGTGCCAGCCGCGCACAGCCATTTCATCCGCCACCTCGTAGATATTCAAGCGATCGGAGGCAATTGCCATCACGCTCATCTCTGGATTACTTAACACCTTAAGGTCAGGAATCGCCTCGATTCCCTGGCGAATCCTGAGGGTGGTCTTCATCACCGCATCGGTGATGCGCAAATAACCCTCTTCGCCGAGGAAATTCAGTATCGCCCAGGCGGCGGCGATCGCCCCTCCGGGGCGGGTGCCGCTCAGTCCAGGCGAAGCGTAGATGCCGCCGGACCAGTCCACCGTGGCAAAGAACTGGCAGCGGCGCAGCTCTGAGGTGCGGTAGAGGATCACCGAGGCTCCCTTGGCGGCGTAGGCGTACTTGTGCAGGTCGGCTGAGATGGAGGTCACCCCCGGCACACTGAAATCAAAGCCCAGAACCGGGTATCCCAGGCGGCGTACAAAGGGAAGCACAAAGCCGCCCACACAGGCATCGGTGTGGAACAGGACCCCCACCGACTGAGCCGCCGCAGCCAGCGGCTCGATCGGATCGACCACACCGTGAGGGTAGGAGGGCGCCGAACCAACCATCAGGATCGTGCGGCTGGTGATGGCGTTTTTCATCGCCTCCACATCGGCGCGCAGGTCCGGCCCAACCGGGATGCGGATCGCCTTCACGCCAAAATAATGGGCAGCCTTATCAAAAGCCGGATGGGCGCTGGCGGGCAGGACCATCTCTGGCTCGGTTACATGCGGGCGGTTCTGCCGGGCCCATTCGCGGGCAGCCAGCACCGCCATCAGCAGGCTATCCGTGCCGCCGGAGGTCATCGTCCCGCAAACCTGCTCATCCCCACCCAGCAGGGCAGCGGTCATGGCGACCACTTCGGTCTCGAATTTGCGCAGACTGGGGAAAGCCATTGGGTTGAGGCCGTTCTCAGAGAAGAACATCGTATAGGCTTCGTGCAAAACGCTGCTGACCTCGTCATCCACGCGATAGACCAGGCTGAAGGCTTTGCCGTCGCGCCAGCGGACGTCGTGTTGGCGAGCAGCCTGGAGGGCGCTGAGGACCTCTTCTCTTGTTTTGCTGCAAGCGGGGAATGCAATCTGTTGCTCGGCCATCTTGGCCTCCAGTCGGCTGAATTTGATCAGGGCTCCACGTGCGGGGCGTCCCAGGCGGGGGATTTGTGCACGTGAACCACCTTCCAACGGCCCTCTGCTTTGACCATCACCCGGCTTTCATTGTGGGCGTCAACATGAACGCCAACGTGGGAACCGGTGCTGGTGAGCAGGGTGTAACAGGCGATTGCCGTATCGCCATAGCGCTGGATGCGCAGGTTGGCCAGGTCAAAACGGATGCGGGATAAATCATTGTCGTCTCTGTGACCCTCAGCGCCAAACACCGCGCCCCGACGGGCGTTCTCTGTCATCATAAAGTCATGAAAAGGCAATCCATCCAGGCGGTGCGGGGTCACCCACCATTCGTACAGGCTGAGGTCTTCGGCGGTAGTAGCATGGTAAGTCTGGATGTCATTTTGATAGACGGCGCTCAGGTGGCGGAGCAAAAATTCCATGACTTCCGGATCATTGGTCATTGTATTCTCCTTAAATCACAACGGGCGATCCTCTCGCCCGCCGGAGTTTATCTGCTACTGCAGCTATTCAATGAGCTCAAAGCGCTCACCCGGGGTGCCGCAAACCGGGCACTTCTCCGGGCGGACGCCAATGTGGGTGCTGCCACAAACCGGGCAGATCCAGATATCCAGGCCGGCAATATCGGCGCCCATGTTTGTCAGAACCTGTTGGAAGATCTGCACGTGCTCTTTCTCCACTTCCCAGGCCCATTTGAAGGAGTTGAGCGCCTTTTTCTCGCCCGCAGCCTCGGCCTCGGCAATGAACTCCGGGTACATGCTTTCGATTTCATAGCTTTCGCCGGCGATGCCGGCTTTCAGGTTTTCTTCGGTCGTCCCAACGCCGCCCAGGATGCGAAAATGATTGTGGGCGTGAACTGTCTCGGCAGCAGCGACGGCGCGGAAGAGTTTGGCAATTTGGGGGTAGCCGTCTTTCTCGGCTTGCTTGGCAAACGCCAGGTATTTACGGTTGGCTTGCGACTCGCCAGCAAAGGCAGCTTGCAAATTCTCGGTGGTTTTGGACATCCTGACCTCCTATTTGGTTTTGTGTACCTCTGATGTGGGGAACATTGAATCGTGTATTGATTAAAGCATCATTTGCGGCACAATGAAAATCCTAACTTTCACCTTTTTCGTATGACATCTATCCTGAATCGGCCCGGACAGGTGTGATATAATCTTTAAAGTTGGTCGCTAAACTGGAGATAAAAATGTCCGTGAGCATCCGCTAAAATCCTGGTTCTTTTAGGGTAACGAAACTCGGTCTATTGACCCAAGCCGAATGGCATTCAGGTTCACCGAGGGCGTTGGCCCTCGGTTTTTGTTTTTTTAGACAGGCGGCTTATGCTTACGGCACACGCGCTTTCAAAATCATACGGCATCGAGACCATTTTCCAGGACGTGACCTTCACCTTGAACGCGGGCGAGCGCCTGGGGCTGGTCGGGCCTAACGGCTGTGGCAAAACCACCTTGCTGCGGATCCTGGCAGGGGAGGAGCGCGCCGATGCGGGCAGCTACCATTTTAGCCCGCCTGGGCTGCGCCTGGGTTACCTGCCGCAAGGCCTGGCCCCTGCGCCTGGTGAGACTCTGGGCAACTTTTTGGATTGCATGACTGGCGAACTGCTCTCGGCAGGGGCGCGCCTGGAAGCGCTGTCTGAGGACCTGGCCAAAGCGCCGCATAATGCCAGCTTGCAGCAGGATTACGATACAGCCCTGGCGCAGGTGCAGGCGGCGGCGCAACTCCAGGGGCAGATTGGCGAGGCCCTGGAAGCGCTGGGGCTGGGGGACATCCCGCTGGAGACGCCGGTCGAGAGTCTGAGCGGCGGGCAAAAGACGCGCCTGGCGCTGGCGGGCGTGCTGCTCTCTTCGCCGCAGGTTTTGCTGCTCGACGAGCCCACCAACCACCTGGACATCGCCATGCTGGAATGGCTGGAGGGCTGGCTGCTTGATTCGCCCCTCACGCGCAATGCGGCAATCTTGATCGTCTCGCACGACCGGGCCTTCCTGGACCAGACGGTGACCGGCATCCTGGAAATGGACCCTCAGACCCACACCCTGCGGGCCTACGCCGGGAACTACAGCGATTACCTGGCGCAAAAGCTGGCCGAGCGGGAGCGCCACTGGCAGGCTTACACCGACCAGCAGGAGGAAATCGTTCGCTTGAGGGGTGCGGCAGAGCT
Organism: uncultured Anaerolinea sp.; assembly: GCA_964503625.1. Classification (GTDB taxonomy): domain Bacteria; phylum Chloroflexota; class Anaerolineae; order Anaerolineales; family UBA4823; genus RBG-16-57-11. The sequence goes on along the minus strand of CAZDAU010000007.1, from coordinate 27,416 downwards.
TGTGCGCGGCCAGGCGGTTTTCCGCAAGGGCGGGAAAGCCGACACCGGCGATAAGTTCGCCAGGGGTTTCTTTGCCAACCGCTCCCGGCGGACGGTCGCCCGGGCCAAGAACATCGAGCATCGGCTGGACAGGCTGCTGAACGAAGAGCGGATCGAAAAGCCGCGCCAGAGTTGGCAGATGAAGCTGGACCTGACCGGCGCACCGACCAGCGGGCGGGATGTGGTCATGCTTGAGGACCTGAGCGTGGGTTATGAAAATAACGTGCTGCTATCCGATCTCAACCTGCAGGTGCGCTACGGGCAGCGGATCGCCCTGATCGGGCCTAACGGGGCGGGAAAGACCACCTTGCTGCGCGCGATCAGCGGGGCGCTGCCGCCGCTGGCTGGGCGCGTTCGGCTGGGCAGCGGGGTGCGGATTGGCTACATGGCCCAGGAACAGGAGACGATAGGCCACGGCAGCGATGCGCTGACCATCCTGCGAAGCCTGGCACCGCTGAACGAGACGGATGCCCGCGCTTTTCTGCACCAGTTCCTGTTCAGCGGTGATGAAGTGTTCACGCCGGTGGGCAAGCTCTCGTATGGCGAGCGGGCCCGCCTGGCGCTGGCCTGCCTGGTGGCCAGCGGGTGCAACCTGCTCCTGCTGGACGAGCCAATCAACCATCTGGATGTGCCCTCCCGGGCGCGCTTTGAGCAGGCTCTGGCAACTTTTGAAGGCACCGCCCTGGCGGTGGTGCACGACCGCTACTTCATCCAGGGTTTTGCCAGAAAAATCTGGGAAATTGACCAGGGAACGGTCAAGGTGTGGAATTAATGGGAGACAGAAGCACCCTGGCGATGCGCCCGGCGGTGCACCCGTCCCATAAGTGAATCGGCCGAGGCGGTTGCGCGCCGCCCTGCTCTAACTGATTGACGGCAGCCAGGATAGCCAGGCGATTACTTGCTACCAGGTGGTTGGTGCCCTGGGTGATCGTGATCGGGCGCTCGGTGGTCGAGCGGACCGTCAGGCAGGGGATGCCCAGGTAGGTGGTCTCCTCCTGGATGCCGCCGGAATCGGTCAGCACCATGCCGGACGAATCCATCAGGCACAGAAAATCCAGGTAGCCGAGCGGCTCGATCATCCGCATGTCTCCGGTTTGCAGGCCGAGCTGGGTGATGCGGGCCTGGGTGCGCGGGTGTGCCGGGAAGAGGATGGGGCGATTGCGCGCCAGCTCTCTCAGCGCCGCAACGATTTCAGCCAGGGTCTCGGGGACATCCACATTGGAGGGGCGGTGCAGGGTCACCAGGGTGTATTCGCCGCGGCGCAAGCCGAAGCGCTCAACAGTATTCCTGGCGCGCGCCGTGGGGAGCATCTTCACCAGGCTGTCGATCATAATATTACCGACAAAATGGATTTTGGCAGGGTCGATCCCTTCTCGGAGCAGGTTGTCGTTGGCGTCGAGCGAGGGAGTGAAGAGCAAATCGGCGATCTGGTCGGTGAGCAGGCGATTGATCTCCTCAGGCATACTGCGATCGCCGGAGCGCAGCCCGGCTTCGACATGGGCCACAGGCACGTTCAGCTTGGCGCACACTAGGGCGCAGGCCAGGGTGGAGTTGACGTCCCCCACGACCACCACCCAATCGGGTTTGTGCTTCAAGACGAACGGCTCAAAGGCCAGCATCACCCGGGCGGTCTGCTCGGCGTGGGTGCCCGAGCCAGAGTTCAGGTACTCGTCCGGCTGGGGCATTTCCAGTTCTTCAAAAAAGATGCGCGACATCTGGTAGTCGTAGTGCTGCCCGGTATGGACCAGCAATTGCTCAACGGTATCCTTACAGGCTGAAAGCGCGGCAACCAGGGGCGCAACTTTCATGAAATTTGGGCGGGCTCCCACCACGTGCAAAATTTTCAATCCAGTTCTCCTCAAGGCGTTTTCTCTGAGCAGGCGATCAAGCCGGCTGGCGCGCCGCCGGCTCCTGAAGGAAGATCAAAAGCACCAGGGCACAGGCTGCCAGGACCAGGCCATTGACATAGAAAGGCGCTGCCTGGCCGACGGATTGGTAGAGCCAGCCGCCTACCAGCGGGCCAAACATCGCCCCCAGCCCGGCGGCCATGCTGTACAGTCCATAGGCGCGGCCACGCTGGTCGCCCCCGGTCAGGTCGGCCACCAGGGCCTGCTCCGCCGGGTCGCCGGCAGCATAGCACAGCGCCTGGAAAGCCCAAAGCGCAGCCAAGGCACCCAGGCTGTTCAAGCCGGGGATCAGGAAGGAGGTCAGCGCAGCGGCAGCCACGCCCAGGACCATCAAGGGTTTGCGCCCAAAACGGTCCGCCAGCCTGCCCAGGCGTGCCGGGAGCAAAGCCCAGACAAGCGCGCTCGGCAGGGTCGCCAGAGCCAGGTCGGTGATTTCGGTGGTCAGCCGCTCCTGCAGAAAGATCATCATCACCGGCTCCAGCATGGCCCAGGCCGCGCCGGTGACGGCAGCAACCAACAACAGCATGATCCAGGTTCGCGACCAGCGGATAGGCTGCTGTTCATTCCGGGGAATACCGGGGTTGGTCTCCTTCAGGTAGCGGCAGGCAAGCAGTGCGGCAAATAAACCCACCCCAGCATAGACCAGGAAAAGCGGCTTCCAGCCAGCCAGAATGCCCAGCGGAAGCAACAAGCCAAATCCAATGAAGGTGCCCAGGATCGACCCCTGCGTGCTGGACTCAGTCACGCTACCGAAGGCCTGTCCCCGAGCGCCCGCGCCGGATCGATCGGCTGTGATGGCCTGGGCTGCCAGCCACAGGCAGGCTGAGGCCACCCCCTGGAAGGTGCGTGCAAGCAGGATGCCTGTCGTTTGATTGGAAAAGGCAAAAGCCGTCATGGCAGCCGTATAGCCCAACACCCCGGCAATAAAGAAAGGACGGCGCCCGAGGCGGTCCAAACCAGCGCCGATGATCGGGCGCAAGACTACGAGCATCAAGAAGAAAACGGAGAAAAACAGGCCAATCTCCACCGGGCTGGCGCCCAGTGCTTTGCCATAGACCGGCAATACGAAGCCCAGGATTCCAAAGGGCAAAGAGATTAAGAAAATAGTGCGCCGGATCGTGGGGACGGCTAAATCCAGAGCTGGTTGCTCCGGAGCATCTGGGTTGGCGGGAGCGGGTTGGAGAGGCATTTTGCACAATGTAGGATATCGGCTGATTAGATGCAGTATAGCCTGTCTTCAATCATTTTGAATAGTGCCAATAATCCTTTTTGATCTGGTATGATTCAATCGCTGCAAGGAGGCGAACAATGATCGATGGTCCCCTGGTCGATTGGCTCTTAGAAGCGCAGTCACCAAGTATTCGCTACCTGACACTGACCCAGCTACTGGGATTGTCCCAGGCGCACCCAGACGTTAAGTTGACTCGTCAGGCCATGCAGATCAACGGGCCAATCCCGGCGATCCTGGCTGAACAGAGCGAGAGCGGTGCCTGGCGGGGTGAAAAGAGCTATTACACGCCAAAGTACACCAGCACACACTGGAGCATGCTGCTATTGGCAGAGCTGGCAGCCGATCCGGTGGATGGACGGGTTAAGGCCGGCGCGGCTCAAATGCTGGAAGCCACCCGGCCAGGGCTGGAACAGCGCGTGAAGAAAGGCGCACATGGCTGGACCTGCCTGTGGGCAAACCTGCTGCGCTACACGGTTCACGCCGGGTTGGCACAGGACGCCCGGGTGGAGGCAGTAATTGCCGCTCTGATGGTGGACAGTTTGCAGTTCAATTGGCGCTGCCCCTATAACGAGGAGCGCCCATGCGCCTGGGGCGCGGCGCGGGCGCTTTGGGGGCTGGCGGCGCTGCCGCCCGAGCTTCGAACAGCGGAGGTGGAGGCGACCCTGGGGAGTGCAACCCATTTCTTATTGAACGAATACAGACTTGTGCAGGCGGACTATCCTTCTTGGAACGGTGGGCGCAGGAGCGAGCTGTGGTCGCGGCTCAACTTTCCCCTGTTCTACCAGGCAGATATCCTATTCGTGCTGCGCGCCCTGGCAGACGCCGGCGCCCTGGACCATCCCGGCGCGCCTCCCGCCCTGGAATGGTTGGCGCAACGGCGCAAGGCAAACGGGCGATGGGGCGGGGCCAGTCCCTTCCGCCAGCGAACCTGGCGGATGATCGGGGATCGCACCGAGATCGATCGTTGGGTCTCGTTACAGGCAGCAATCGTACTGAAACGAGCCGGATATTGACGAAAGGCGCAGTCCGCTCAAGGCGAGCTCAGCCGCCGAGAAATCGCCTCAGGCTCAGGATTAAAGCCAGCACCCCCGCCCACACCGCATATCCAAAGACGATCATCGGCAGCAACTTCATGCCCAGGCGCGCCCCAACCCACAGGGCAACGGCAAACGCCGCGGTGGGGATAATCCCATAGATCAGGCTTTGGGTAAATGACACCATCGCCTGCTTTTCTCCTTGGTTCGATGAATAGACGATCCACAGCGCCAGGGGCATGGTGAGCGGCATGGTGGCGGTAACCGCAGCCACCAGTTTGCTCTGCTTTTCCAGCACAGCCACCAGGATAATGACAACTACCGAAATTACAACCGGAAGCACCTCGTGCCATTTCATCGCATTACCCAGCCTTTATGGTTTTAGCGCCTGATCCAGAAAACCGAGCATCTGGTTCCAGGCATCTTGGGCGGGGCCGGGCACAGACAGGGTATCCATATGGACAAAAGCGTGCCCTACCCCGGGGTAAACTGTCACCTGGTTGGTGATGCCACGGCTATTCATGGCCTGCTCAAAGCCGCGCACCTGTTCGAGGGGGATTCCCCGATCCAGCTCGCCATAAATGCCCAAAACAGGCCCGCTCTGACCCATCACGCCCAGGGCCTGCGGATCGGTGATTGGGCCGTTTCCATAGTAGATCATCAGGCCAGCCAGATCAGGGTTGCGCGTCCCCAGATTCATCACCTGCGTGCCGCCAAAGCAGAAGCCCACCGCGCCGATTCGGGCGGGGTCCACCTGAGGCAACCCAGCCAGGTAGGTATAGCCGGCGTCGATATCGGCGCGGATTTGATCCTGCGGCGTGGTCAGCACCAACCACACCGCCCGGGGAATCAGGGCGGAGGTGTTGCCGCGGTAAGCATCCACTGCCAGCACCAGATAGCCCTCTTCCGCCAGCAGGTCGGCTTTTTGGATAATGTCCTCATTGATGCCAAAGAACTCGTGGACCAGCAGCACAGCCGGGAATGGTCCATCGCCCTCCGGTTCTGCCAGATAGGCTTGCAGGGTCACCCCATCCGGACCCGGATAGGTCACGTTGGTGAAATCAGTTGCAGTCTGGGCTGGGAAAAGGCTGTCATAGAGGATCACGCCAGCAACAGCAACAACCAGAATTCCAAAGATGACCAGGAAAAACTGGGCAATGCGCAGGAGGAGTTTGCGTAGGGTCATTTTTCATCACCTCAGCAGGAACAGATAACTTCCACAGACCAACAAGAAGGTGATTATAGCCAGTTAACGGGTCTGGCGGGGTCGAACTTAGAAACTATTAAACTGAGTATAATCAACTCATGTTTGAAGCTATGATCGGTGCGCCGGCATCCATCGATTTCACCCAGAGCGCCATCCGCGCTGCGCGAGGCGCTGGCCGATGAACCAGGCTGATTTCCCTCTGGAGAGCCTGGTGCTGTACAAACGCCGCCCGGCGCGGGTGGTGAAAAGCGGCGAACGGCTGGAAATTGAGATGGACGACGGCAACCGGGCGCGCGTGCGCCCGAAAGACGTGACGCTGCTACACCCCGGCCCACTTCATAGCCTGAGCCAGCTCCAGCCGCAGGTGGGGGATATTGAGTTGGCCTGGCAAATCTTGCTGGAGGGCGGTGGGGCGCAATCTCTGGCGGAACTGGCCGAGCTGATTTACGGCGAATTCAGCCCGGCCACTGCCTGGGCAGCCTGGGAGCGGGTTGATGATGGGCTGTTCTTCCAGGGCAGCCCGGAGGCGATTCGAGCCCGGACGCAGGCGGAGGTAAAAAGCGAGCAGGCCGCCCGGCAGGCACGCCAGGCCGAGGCGCAAGCCCGGACGGAATTCCTGGAAAGGGCCCATGCTGGAAAGGTCTCTCCGCAAAGCGACCAAAGATACCTGCGGGAGGTGGAAAACCTGGCCCTGGGACGCAGCCGGGAGAGCCGGCTGCTGCGTGAACTGGGGCGCAGCGAGCGCCCAGAAAACGCCCATGCCTTGCTGCTCGAATGGAAGGTCTGGGACGTTAACGTGAACCCGTACCCGGCCCGGCTGGGGCTGACCACCCAGCCACCCACCGCCGACCTGCCTCCGCTGCCGGACGAAGACCGGCTGGACTTAACCCACCTGGCAGCCTTTGCCATCGACGACCGGAACAACCAGGATCCCGACGACGCCATCTCGCTGGTGGAATGTCGATTGGATCCAGAGGGGAATTTCCTGGGCGGGCGGCTGTGGGTGCACGTGGCGGATGCGGCTGCACTGGCGCCACCCGATAGCCCAGCCGACCTGGAGGCGCGGGCGCGCGGCGCAACCCTGTACCTGCCCGAAGGCCCGGTGCTGATGCTGCCCCGACCAGCAATCGAACGGTTAGGGTTGGGTCTGGCGGACATTTCTCCCGCCCTCTCGTTCGGCATTGAGCTGGACCAAGCGGCGCAGATCAGCGCAGTAGAGATCCGGCCATCCTGGGTGCGTGTCCAGCGGCTGAGTTACGAGCAGGCGGAAGAACAAATCGAAAGCCAGCCTTTGAAGGACCTGTATTGCCTGGCCCAGGCCTATCACCGGCGCCGCCAGTCCCAAGGGGCGTTCTTGCTCGACCTGCCCGAAGTGATGATGCGGGTCAGCGAGGGCGAGGTGGTGATCGAGCCGACCCTTCGATTGCGCAGCCGGGACATGGTGCGGGAGGCAATGTTGATGGCAGGAGAGGCGGCGGCGCGCTTTGCCATCCTGCATCAGATCCCCTTTCCTTACGTGTCCCAGGAGGCCTCCGGCGCGCCAGCCGGACACGAAGGAACAACGGTAACCGGCAACGATAACTCGCTGGCAGCGCGCTTTGCACAGCGCAAGCTGCTCAAGCGCAGCCAGGTCAGCAGCCTGCCTGGCCGGCACGCCGGGGTAGGGCTGGAGGCTTACTGCCGCGCAACAAGCCCGCTGCGGCGTTACCTGGATCTGGTGGCTCACCAGCAGTTGCGCGCCTGGCTGGCGGGCAAGACCGTGCTGGACGAGCAAGCGCTCCTGGAGCGGCTTGGCGCAGCCGAGGCTATCACCGGCACGATCGCCCAGGCAGAGATGCTCTCCCGCCGCCATTGGACGCTGGTCTATTTGCAGATGCACCCCGACTGGCAAAGCGAAGGCATACTGGTGGAGAAGAGTGGGCTGCGCGGCTACGTGCTCATCCCCGAGCTGGCGTTGGAGACTCCACTGCACCTGCCGGAAGACCTGCCCCTGGACAGCCGGCTCCGGCTGAGGGTGAGGGGAATCAACCTGGCCGAGTTGGAGGCGCATTTTATCTGTGAATAATCTCTGAACCTCTTTCTGAGACCCTATACCCCCACACATGATCCTCTGCAATCCCATCAGCCTGACGCCAGCCGTTGGTTTGGTCAGCGTCTTGATCTGATATCAGCGCCTGATTGAACGGGGCTATTGGCCGCCAACTTCACCTGGCCGTGGCGCACCGCCCATTGGTTGGGCGTTCGCGATCTCTGAAAAGGTTGGGGCAGGCGGCGCATTATTCCGGGTCCGTTATCCGGGTTGGCGCTGGCAGAGGGGGCAATGGGCGGTTGTTGTTCTTGCCCGCTGCATTCTCACACATGACAAATGTCACAGCTCAACATATGCAAGTAATCACTTGCTTTCAAAAGATTTCCGGCTAAAATAGAAGCAAGCAAGCACTTGCATTACAACTGGAGGACCTTATGCCCGAAGACCTCATCCCCCCTTTTGAAGACACCCGCCAGCGGATCATCGCCGCGGCCTTGCACCTGTTCGGCCAGATAGGTTACACCCGGGCCAGCACCCGCTTGATCGCTGAGACCGCCGGAGTCAACGAGGTCACTCTGTTCCGACACTTCGGCAACAAGAAGAACCTTCTCCTGGCATGCATGGAGACTTTTAACGCTGGCGGCTTTTCAGCCACCTTCGAAACAAAGTTGAGCGGCGACTATCCCAGCGACATCGCCCTGATGGCGCGGCTGCAACTGAAAAACACCTCCGAAAACCTGAACGTGCTTCACCTGCTGCTCTCAGACGCCCGCAATGTGCCTGAATTGCAGCAGGCCATGCGCACAGGCGGCGAAGGCAACCTGGCCCGGCTAACGGCCTATTTCCAACGCCAGATTGAGGCCGGGGTGGTGCGGCAGGAATTGCCCGCCCAGGCGCTGGCCTCGGCCTTTGATAGCCTGTTTTCCACGCCGATCATCCTTGCCAACCTGTTCCAGGACAACCGGGCGCCTGTCCTGCCAGATGAAAAAACGCTTGAGGCGCTGGTTAGCCTGTTCGTCCGCGGCACCCAGGCTGAGAGCTTTGACTCCTAAAACATTAATCGAGCTTATCCTGCAACTCAAACACCCAAAACTGGAGAAATAAAAATATGGTACGCATCTTATCGATTTCATTTGCTGTCTTTGCCGTGTTGCACGGCCTGGTACACCTGATGGGTTTTGTGGCCTACTGGCCGCTGGCAAAGATTCCCGACCTGCCCTACAAGACCAGCCTGCTGAACGGGCGGCTGGAGCTGGGCGCAGCCGGGGTGCGCATCTTCAGTCTGGTGTGGTTGATTGCCGCCCTGTGCTGGATCGTTGCCGGGGCGCTGTTAGCCTTTGGCCGCCCAGTCTGGGCGCCGCTGATGCTGGGAGCAGCCCTGCTCTCGCTGGTGATCTGCATCCTGGATTGGGGCGCAGCCTTTCGGGGCGCCCTGATCGACCTGATCTTCCTGGTGATGCTATTTTTTGTCTTTGGGCTGCGCGTCCAGCCTGCGCCATTCCCGGCTTACACCGCGGCCAGCGCTTACCCGGCTGAGACTGCGCCGATCCCTGAAGGTCTGCCCAAGCCGGTGGAGCGCTTCTACCGTCTGACCTACCCAGACGGCCAACTGCCAATCTATCACACTGCGGTGATCAGCGGACGTGGCACGTTACGCATCATGGGCATAACGCTCCCCAGTCGCTTTCGTTTCATCCACAGAACCGGATATGACTATCGCCACTATTTTGAATCCACTTTTTATGGGTTTCCAGTAATAAAAGTTAACGAGCATTTTATCAACGGCCGTGGCCGTATGGATTTACCCTTCGGCGTGATTGAAAACGATCCGGCAGTGGATAGCGCTGCCAACCAGGGGCTATGGGCTGAGATGAGCATTTATCCAGCGGCTTTCCTGACCGACGGGCGGGCGCGTTGGGAGGCAGTGGACGACCGCACTGCCCGGCTGTACGTTCCCTGGGGGGAAGGCGAGCAGGTCTTCACCGTGCACTTTGACCCACAGACCGGTCGCATGCTGCGCATGGAGACCCTGCGCAATCGGGATGCCAAGTCCGGCCAAATCCTGTGGACAGCGGGCAGATTCACGGTCCCAGGGCAAAAAGGACAGCCAGCCAGAGAGCTGCAGACCGCCACCTGGGCAGACGAGGGCACCCCCTGGCTGGTGATGGAAACCGAGGAAATCGTATTCAACACAGAGTTATCTCAATACATCCAGCAAAAAGGTCCGTAAAGCTGCGCGATACGCCCAACCAGCTCAGTGCAGGCAGGCCTCAACCACGCAAAGCCTGCCTGCACTGCGACGACGCCGCGCCGATCGATGGACAGACTCATCCTTGCGCTCAGCAAGTGATCCCTTCAACCTGAGCAGTTTTATCCAGAACTGTGCAAAATCTTGACGAACCCCTGGCTGTCAGGCATAATCAGGCCCATGGATCTCAAAATCACCCGCTGGAGTCAAAGCGCCCCGCCCACCGAGGTCGAGCTTGTGCAGACTTATCGTCAGGAGGGCTTGTCGCCCTACACCTGGTCGAATGGGCCAGGCGATACGTATGCTGCGCACACCCACCCTTACGACAAAGTGCTCTACGTGGCGCGCGGCTCGATCACCTGGATCTTGCCTGATTTGCAGCAAGAGATCGAAACTTTCCCCGGCGACCGGATCGACCTGCCGCGCGGCACACTCCACGCCGCCCACGTCGGCCCATACGGGGTGACCTGTATGGAAGCCCATCGCTCTTAAGGCCAGAAGAACATTCGCCAGCTATGCGCACCAAGACGCTATGGATCCGGGCAGAATACCTGGATTGGATCTTGCAGGGCAGAAAGACGGTGGAAGTGCGCGTGGGTTACAGCAATATCGCCCGCCTGGTGGTGGGCGATATTTTGCTCTTAAATGAGCAACACCCTTTTGAAATTCAGCGCATCGGTCGATACAGCAGTTTTGAAGAATTGCTCACCCAAGAGGACCCTTATAGGATCGCTCCCGAACTCAAGCCAGATGAGCTTCTTGATGCATTACACACCCTGTACCCGGCAGAGAAGGAAGCTCTGGGCGTGATTGCCCTGGAGATCAAACCCCTGAGAGACCAGAAAAACGCTTAACGCGGCGCAGTTACAACAGCCAGGCGTTTTTGAAGCCGTCCACGCAGTTTGACGGCTCGCTTGCGCAGCGCTGGCAGGCGGGCAAGGAGCAACAAGGCCACAACCACGCCAAATGCCAGCGGCTGGAGGATATCGCCTTGCAGGCGGAAGAGATCGCCCTTGCGCGCCCAGGCATAGTGCAGCACCACGAACGGCGCAGCCAGGTAAACCAGGCGGTGCAGGTATTTCCAGCGTTTTCCCAGGCGCTTCATCCACCATTGAAATGAAGTAACCGCCAGGAGGGTCAGGATCGTCAGGGCGGTGGCGCCAACCAGAATGTAGCGCTTGTCCAGGATCTCGAGGCGGATGAGCTCCCAATCGAAACCGTAGTCAATCCAAACAAAGATGGCAAAATGAGTCGCGGCGAACAGAAAGGCATACAATCCCAGCAGGCGGCGAACGGTGAGAGCCTGGCGAAAGCCAAACAGGGTGTTCAGCGGGGTACACGCCAGGGAGAGCACCAACAGCACCAGCGCATACTTGCCGGTGCGCTGCGTGGCAGCCTGGATGGGGTTAACAGTCAGGTTACCCATCCAGGCATCCCAAATCAGCCAGGCTGCCAGGCCCCAGGCAAGCAGGTGGACCAGGAATTGTAAAGGAGTGAGCTTGAACCGCGGCATGATTGCTCCAGGAGAGGATAATCTCACGTCAAGACAGCGCATTAACGCGCATGGGGGCGTTAATAAAAATCCTGGAGATTGATGTCCTTGTACAGATGGGCCACTTCTTCAGCGTAGCCGTTGAACAGCAAGGTTTTGCGCCGACCAGATTCGCCAATGCGGCGCTCGCTGGCCTGAGACCAGCGCGGGTGCGACACGGCTGGATTCACATTGGCGTAGAAGCCATACTCATGCGGGGCAATGGTGGACCACAAAGTCTCCGGCTCGGTATCGATCAGCTCAATCTTGACGATGGATTTAATGCTCTTGAAGCCATACTTCCAGGGCACCACCAGGCGGACCGGCGCGCCGTTTTGCGGCGGCAGGGGTTCGCCATACAGGCCGGTGGCCAGGATAGTCAGATCGTGCATGGCTTCCTCGATAGTTAAACCTTCCTGGTAAGGCCAGGGATAGAAGCCTTGCTTCTGGCCAGGCATCTGCTCGGGGTCCAGCAAAGTCTCAAAGCGGACATAGCGGGCAGTGGAGAGCGGCTCCACTTCTTTGAGTAACTTGGACAGTTGAAATCCCATCCAGGGGATCACCATCGACCAGGCTTCCACGCAGCGCAGGCGGTAGATGCGCTCCTCTTGGGTGAAATTCTTGAGCAGATCTTCCAATCCAAATGTCTTGGGCTTGTTCACCAGGCCAAAGACTTCCACCTCCCAGGGGGAGGTCTTGAAATCTTTGGCCAGCTCGGCCACATCCCGCTTATCGGTGGTGAACTCGTAATAGTTGTTGTAGTTGGTGATCTCTTCGTAGGTGTTCACAGGGTCGCCCAGCTCATCAGTCGCTGCATTGACTGGAGGCGCAGCTTCGTTGGCTGGCCCCTGTGGCCCGGCTTCTGGGCTGCAGGCAGCCAGGAACGCCCCTGCTCCAAGCACACCCATCGCCTGAAGGAATTGCCGCCGGGTGTGATAGATATGCTGAGGGGTGATCTCGGAAGACTTAACTGGGACCGATTTGAAAAGTGATTTGTCTACCATTGGATACTCCATAGGCCATAAAAAAGCATTTCACCATTAAGACTCCAAACTGGTCATCCACCCTCTCGCGATAACCAGGCGAATCCATTGTCCTATTAACATGAAAGTTTACAGCAAAAAGGTTACGCCTTGCTTATGAAATTATTAGAGCAATGTGATAGTTATTTGCCTCTTTCTGGCTCAATAAAATACTTGCGGATGGCCCAGTCAACCCAGCCGGGGAAGTAAGTATTCAGCGCAACCACAAACCACATGGAACCCGGCAAGATCATCCCCCGTCGAGGGCGCTGCGCCAGACGCAGGACAGCCTGCGCCACATCCTCTGCGCTGAGGCGGAGCCAACTCGGCGTCGTCGTCCCGGTCTTGCGGCGAATGCGCGCCCGGGTGCCGAACTCCGTGTCAACTGCGCCGGGGTAGATGCCAGAGACGCGAATGCCGTAAATACTCACCTCTCGGCGCAGGGCCTCGGTGAAGCCGCGCACGCCAAACTTGGTCGCGGCATAAACGCTGTAGGTGGGCGGGGCCAGCCAGCTTGCCAGCGAAGCCATATTGATGATGTGCCCAGAACGGCGCTCAATCATGTGCGGCAGCACAGCCTGGGTCATCCAGATCAACCCCAGCAGATTGACCTGGATCTGTTCCTGCACATCCTTGCCAGGCGCCAGGTTCTCCAGCCAATCCAGTCGCCCAAATCCGGCGTTGTTAAACAGGATATCGATCTGCCCGGCCCAATCCAGGGCAGACTGCGCCAGGCGCTGGATGTCTTCTAAGCGGCTGAGGTCGGCAGGGACGGGCAGTGCATTACCGCCCTGCTGGTGGATCTGCTGCGCCAGGGCCTCCAGGCGTTCCATACGCCGGGCAGCCAGAACAAGTCGATAGCCCTGCCGGGCAAAGACCTGGGCTGCGGCTGCGCCAATCCCTGAGGAGGCGCCAGTGATCAAGATGACCGGCTGCACATTCATGGTTTTTTTTACCTCAGGTGATGCAAGAAATAATCGCGCACCCGCTCTTCCATATACACCCGGTCGGCCTGGCTGCGTGGCATGTGCCTTTCATTCGGGAAAAGCAGCAGATCATACCGCTTGCGGGCGGCAATCAGAGCATTGATCAGCCGGGCAGTGTGGCGAAAGTGGACATTCTCATCGATCAGCCCATGCACCAGGAGCAGATCGCCGCGCAGGTTGGCAACATGCTGCATCACGCTGCTATCTTGATAACCCTGCGGGTTGGATTGGGGTGTGCCCATATAACGCTCGGTATAGTGGGTATCGTAGCCGTCCCAGTGGGTGACCGGGGCGCCAGCAACGGCGACCTTGAAAGTTTCTGGGGCACGCGCCAGACACATGAGCGCCATGTAGCCGCCATAGCTCCAGCCAAAAACCCCTACACGCTGCGGGTCGGCCAGGCCCTGCTTCACCAGCCAGGCTACCCCGTCCACCTGGTCATCCACTTCCAGAAGGCCCATCTGGTGCTTGATCGCCCCCTCAAAAGCCAGGCCGCGGCGGGCGCTGCCGCGGTTATCCAGGACGAAGACCAGGAAGCCCAGGCTGCGCAGATATTGGACCCGCATGGCAGCAGAAAGCGTCCAGGCATCCGCCACCAGTTGGGTATGCGGCCCCCCATAGACGTACACCAGCGTCGGATACGGTCCAGGGCCAAAATGGCTGGAGGGGCGGAAGACGGCTCCATACAGGGTGGTTCCGCTGCGGTTCGGCAAAGAGACCATCTCTGGCGGCTCCAGGCAGAGCTGGTCCAGGCGCGGGTCGCGCTCATTGTAGAGCGTAGCCAGCAGGCTGCCATCCTGCAACGAGCATAAACGGATGACCGGCGGTTGGGCGAGGCAGTGGTATGTGTCGATGAAGCGTTGGCAGGCGTGATCGATGACCACACTATGCGTGCCCGGTTCCTGGGTCAGGCGATGCGGCTCTCCGCCCTCCAGGGAGACGCAGTAGAGGTGGCACTGGCGCGGGTCATCCAGCGTGGCTGTGAAATAGACCAACCTGCGGGCTTCATCAACGCCAGCAATTGCATCCACCATCCACTCGCCGGAGGTGAGCTGACGGATCAGATCCCCCTGGGGGCCAAACAGATACAGGTGACGAAAGCCAGTGCGCTCAGAAGCCCACAAGAAACAGCCTGATCGCCCCTGATAGGGGGACCCAAACGGGTGGAACAGGTCATGCAGGTTGATCCAAACTGGCGATGTCTCCTGAAGCAAAGTGGTTCGCTCACCCGTGTGCGGATCAAAGGAAACCAGTTCCAGGGCGGTCTGCTGGCGATTTTCAATCTGGGCGCTCAACCTTCCATCCGGCAGCCACTGGACGCGCGCCAGGTAGATATCCGGCTCCGGACCCAGATCCATCCAGACCGGTTGGCTGCCTTCCACGGAAACCACGCCCAGGCGCACACGGGCATTGGCCTGTCCGGCGAATGGATAACGATGGTCTTCCTGGGCACCTTCACCAGTGTGATCCTTACCCTGATGGATGATGCGGTAAATGGGGATTTGCGTCTCATCCACTTCTTCGAACGCAATCCAGCGACTGTCCGGCGACCACCAAAATCCACTGGCGCGCCCCATCTCTTCCTGGGCAATGTATTCCGCCAGGCCGTTGGTTTTTCCGCTCTCCTGCGCTCCAAAGGTCAACTGGCGGCAGCCGCCGCCAGAAAAAGGTGCCACAAATAGTTCCGCCTGCTGGACATACCCCACCCAGTTGCCATCCGGCGAGAGCTGTGAATCGACCACTGCGTGCCCATTTGACTCAACCAGGCAGCGCAACGGTTGCCCCGGTTCGTCACTCACATAAAGATTGCCTTGCGAAGGCACCAACAAGCGGTTGCTGCGCCTGGCCCAGGCATATCGGGTAATGCCCAGCTCGCGCTGGCGCTGGCGCTCGCGGCGCAGCGCTTCTTCGAGGGAGATATTCTCTTCGGTTGTTCCGCCACCGGGTGGTTTCACCAGCAGGCGATGTTCACCCGACTGCGAGTCGAAGGCAAAGAGCTGGCGCACCAGGGTGCGCTCTGGGCTATGCAAGTAGGTAATCAACTGATCATCCGGGCTGAAGGCCAGGCTGGCAGGTACGGCCATCCCAGGCAAGGGAAATCGAGCGATCTCTTCAATGGGTATCGAGGTGGAAGCCTGATCTGGTTGGTTGGTCACGGGGTTGACTCCTGAGGTTCTCTCATTCATTGCAAGGTTTGGGTGTCTTGCACAAGAAGAGCGCCTTCCATGATTAGGACCGCAAATAATTTAAACTATATGCGAAGAAACCTAAAACGTCAACCAGGATTATGGATCACGATATGGAAAGATTAAGAAATAGAGATCGCCATTGACAAATATTGACTCTGTTGTATAATCGGCAAAATTTGGTTCATATCAATACCTGTCTGAACAAAGATGCCACTTAGCGCCGCCCTGTCCCTTATCGCCATTATTCTCCTGGTCCTTGTTTCCAAGGACCTGTTTCCGGTTTGGGCGGTTGCTCGGGGGGCAACCAGGTTGTAGAACAGGTCCAGGTAAAATATCCAGACATCAGCCGCCCAAACCACCGGGCGGCTTTTTGTTTAAGGAGTATGACATGCGATCGGACCAGATCAAGCGAGGTTTCGAACGGGCGCCCCACCGGGCGCTGCTCAAAGCCACCGGCGTAAGCGACGCCGATATGGGCAAGCCCTTCATCGCCATCGCTAATTCATACATCGATATCGTCCCAGGTCACGTCCACCTGCAATCCTTTGGCAAACTGATCAAAGAGGCAGTTCGGGCGGCAGGCGGCGTTCCCTTCGAGTTTAACACCATCGGCGTGGATGATGGGATTGCCATGGGCCACGCGGGGATGAAGTACTCCTTGCCCTCAAGAGAGCTGATCGCCGATTGTGTCGAGACGATGATCGAAGCCCATTGTTTTGACGGCATGATCTGCATCCCCAATTGTGACAAGATTGTCCCTGGGATGGCAATGGCCGCCATGCGGGTCAATATTCCAACGATCTTTGTCTCCGGCGGCCCGATGCCTGCCGGGCGCACCCCGGCAGGCGAGACGGTGGACCTGATCTCAGTCTTCGAGGGCGTGGGAGCCTACCAATCCGGAAAGATCGATGAGCAACGGCTGAAGACCCTGGAAGATTACGCCTGCCCATCCTGCGGCTCGTGTTCGGGGCTGTTCACCGCCAACAGCATGAACTGCCTGCTGGAAGCTCTGGGATTGGCGCTGCCATACAACGGTTCGGCCCTGGCGCAAAGCGCAGAACGAGAGGCGTTGGCGCGCAAAGCTGCCTGCCTGATCCTGGAGCTGGTTGAGCGACAGCTCACCCCGCGGCAAATCGTCACCGCTGAGGCGTTGGACGACGCTTTCGCCCTGGATATGGCCATGGGCGGGTCAACCAACACAGTCTTGCACACCCTGGCAATTGCTAACGAAGGCGGCATACCCTATCCATTGGAGCGGATCAACGCAGTGGCCAACCGCGTGCCGCACCTGTGCAAGGTCAGCCCGGCAGGTCAATGGCACATGGAGGACGTCCACCGCGCCGGCGGGGTCCCTGCCATCCTGGTCGAGCTTGCCTCCGCCGGGGATGGCCTGCACCTGGATCGTCCAACGGTCTCGGGGACGAGCCTGCGCAACTCGATTGCCGGCGCGGCAATTCGAGATGAGGATGTGATTCGGCGGTTTAGCAACCCGCACTCGCCGCAAGGCGGGCTGGCAATCCTGTTTGGCAACCTGGCGCCGCAGGGCGCGGTGGTCAAGACCGGCGGGGTGAGCGCCCAGATGCGCCGCTTCAGCGGCAGGGCGCGCATCTTTGAGTCACAGGAGCAGGCGATGGCGGGCATTCTGGCCTCCCAGGTGCAGCCGGGCGAAGTGGTGGTAATCCGCTATGAAGGCCCCAAGGGCGGCCCCGGGATGCAGGAGATGCTCAGCCCGACCAGCGCCATCATGGGTATGGGGCTGGGCGAACAAGTGGCCCTGGTCACCGATGGGCGCTTCTCCGGCGGGACGCGCGGGGCATGCATCGGCCACGTCTCGCCCGAAGCCGCAGCCCGCGGGCCAATTGCTGCCCTGCAGCCAGGGGACCAGATCGATATTGATCTGGAAGAGCGGACGCTGAATGCCCGGCTGAGCCCGGCAGAGATCGAGCAACGGCTGGCTGCACTGCCGCCCTTCCAGCCGCGCGCTCGCAGCAAATGGCTGCGCCGCTATGCCCACTTCGTCACCAGCGCAGATAGCGGCGCCATTCTAAAAGATTAAAGCACACGCGACAGCCCCAGTGAACGCTGTCGCGTGACGATTAAACTGAAGGAGGCTGAGGATGAAACGTACCGGTGCACAAATTGTTTGGGAAAGCCTTGTCCGGGAGGGCGTAGAGGTGGTTTTCGGCTACCCGGGTGGGGCAAACCTGCCCATCTATGACGCCATGCTGGATTACCCCATCCACCACGTCCTGCCGCGCCATGAGCAGGGGGCGGCACACATGGCCGACGGCTACGCCAGGGCCAGCGGCAAAGTCGGGGTGGCGATGGCGACCTCCGGCCCCGGGGCAACCAACCTGGTCACCGGGATTGCCACCGCCATGATGGATTCCTCCCCGGTGGTGTTCATCACCGGGCAAGTGGTGAGCAAATTCATCGGCTACGACGCATTCCAGGAAACGGACGTCACCGGGATCACCCTGCCGATCACCAAGCACAACTACCTGGTGACGGACGCTCGCGAATTGGGACAGGTGATGCGGGAGGCATTTTTCATCGCCCGCACAGGCAGACCTGGGCCTGTGTTAGTGGATATCACCAAAGACGCCCAACAGGCCAGCATCGATTGGGAGCCAGACGATAGCCCCATCCGCCTTCCCGGCTACCGGCCTGACCCGCATGCATCGGCAAAAGAGTTGCAGAAAGCCGTTGACCTGATCCAAAACGCCAGGCGGCCGGTGATCCTTGCCGGGCGCGGGGTATTGCTGAGCGGGGCAACCGCCGAGCTGCTGGAGTTTGCTGAACGGACCGATACGCCGGTAGCAATGACCCTGCTGGGCCTGGGCGGGATGCCTGCCAGCCACCCACTGAACCTGGGAATGATGGGCATGCACGGCGAGGCCTGGGTGAATAACACCATCCAGCAGGCCGATTTGATCCTGGCTTTCGGCATGCGCTTCGATGACCGGGTGACCGGCAACTTGAAGACCTATGCCACCCAGGCGAAGAAAATCCACATTGAAATTGACCCTTCTGAGATCAACAAGAACGTCAAGGTCGATGTGGCGCTGGTGGGCGACCTGCGCAGCACCTTGCGACAGATGCTCGAACACGTCGACTCGGGCGATCACAGCCAGTGGCTGGCCAGCATCACAGAGATGAGAGGCGACAGCGCGGTGCGAGATATTCAGAATCTGCCCGACTCTGGCCACCTGTATGCGGCCCATGTAATTAACGACCTGTGGCGTTTCACCGGCGGCAAGGCGCTGGTGACCACCGATGTGGGGCAGCACCAGATGTGGACTGCGCAGTACTATCACCAGGAGCTGCCCGAACATTTGATCACCTCCGGCGGGCTGGGGACGATGGGTTTTGGGCTGCCGGCTGCGATTGGAGCCAAGTTCGCCCGGCCCCAGGCCGAGGTGTGGGCAATTGTCGGCGATGGCGGTTTCCAGATGACCATGTCGGAGCTTTCCACCGCAGCGCAGGAGAACCTCAAAGTCAATGTGGCAATCATCAACAACGGGTTTCTGGGCATGGTGCGCCAGTGGCAAGAATTCTTTTACGAGCGGCGCTATGCCGCCACGCCCATGCTTAGCCCAGACTTTGTCAAGATCGCCGAGGCGCACGGCCTGACCGGGCTGCGGGTTAGCCAGCGCAGCGAAGTGGAGCCAGCGGTGCGCAGGGCCCAAGAAGATCCCGGTACGGTCGTGATCGATTTCCGGGTGGAACAGGAGGACAGCGTTTACCCGATGGTGCCAGCGGGCGCTGACCTGCACGCCATGATCCGCCGTCCCGCCCCCAGCCCACTCGTCGAAACGGCACAAGATCTGATATAGCCCGGAGAGATCAGGAGGCAAAGAAATGCAACACACATTGGTAGCCATCGTGGAAGACAAGCCCGGCGTGTTGAACCGCGTATCTTCATTGTTTCGTCGCCGGGCATTCAACATCGAATCGCTCACCGTGGGACATACTGCAGAGCCAGGGATCTCGCGCATGACCATCGTGGTGGATAGCGACGACCTGAGCGTTGAGCGATTAACTGCTTACCTTTACAAACTGGTCAACGTGATCCAGGTGCACGATTTGACGGCGCAGCCGACTGTCAGCCGGGATCTGGCGATGATCAAGGTCAATGCCACGCCGGAAAATCGCACCCACATCATGCAGACCGTGGACGTGTTCCGGGCGCGGATCGTGGATGTGACCAACAATTCATTCATCATTGAAGTGACCGGCGATGAGGCGAAGATTGAAGGCCTGGTGGAAGTGCTCAAGCCGCTTGGGATCATCGAAATGGTGCGGACAGGCATGGTAGCCATGGCCCGTGGCGCCGCCCCGCTCTATGCTGCAAATGGCAACGGCAATGGAGATCATAACGGCCACTATGTCCAGGCCAGCGCAGATTGACCCGCACAGGTCAACGCATTCAACGAAGAATAACTCTTTACAGGAGCGAGGCGAGAGATGGCAACTTTGAATTTTGGCGGTGTAGTTGAAGAAGTGGTCACCCGGGAGGAATTCCCGCTGGAAAAGGCGCGCCAGGCGCTGAAGGACGAAGTGGTGGCGGTGCTGGGCTACGGTGTGCAAGGTCCGGCGCAGGCGCTAAACCTGCGCGACAACGGCATCCGGGTGATCGTCGGCCAGAAAGCTGGCAGCAAGTCATGGGACAAAGCACTCCAAGACGGCTGGAAACCAGGCGAGACGTTGTTCTCTCTGGAGGAAGCCGCTGAGCGGGGCACGGTGATTCAGTATCTGATCTCGGACGCGGGGCAGAAGCTGATGTGGCCGCGAATCAAACCCTGCCTGAAAGAAGGCGACGCGCTGTATTTTTCACACGGCTTTGCCGTGGTGTACAAGGACCAGACCGGCGTTGTGGCGCCGGAATACGTGGACGTGGTGCTGGTGGCCCCCAAGGGATCGGGCACCAGCGTGCGGGCCAACTTCTTGAATGGAAGCGGGATTAACAGCAGCTATGCCGTCGAACAGGATTACACCGGACGCGCCGTGGAACGCACGCTGGCGCTGGGGATCGCCATCGGCTCCGGCTACCTTTTCCCGACCACCTTTGCCCAGGAGGTGCACAGCGACTTGGTGGGCGAGCGAGGCGTGCTGATGGGCGCACTGGCGGGGATTATGGAGGCGCAGTACAACACACTGCGCAGGCACGGGCACTCACCCAGCGAAGCCTTTAACGAGACAGTGGAGGAGCTCACCCAGAGCCTGATCCGCCTGGTAGCGCAGAACGGCATGGATTGGATGTATGCCAATTGCAGCACCACCGCCCAGCGCGGCGCCCTGGATTGGCGGCACGAATTCCGCAAGGTCACCGAACCGGTTTTTGAGCAGCTCTACCAGTGCGTGGTCTCTGGCGAGGAGACGCGCATCGTGCTGGCGGCAAACAGCGCCGCGGATTATAAAGAGCGGCTCACCGCCGAGCTGGATGCAATGGGCAATTCGGAAATGTGGCAGACGGGCAAAGTGGTGCGCTCGCTGCGCCCAGAAAACTGGAAACATTAGATTATTGGTAACCAAGACCACACAGGAGGCCTGCATTGGAACCTTACGTGCGCATTTTTGACACCACCCTCCGGGATGGCGAGCAATCCCCCGGAGCAACGATGACCAGCGCCGAAAAGCTGGAGGTGGCGCGCGCCCTTGCCAGATTGGGCGTGGACATCATCGAGGCGGGATTCCCGGCTGCTTCCCCGGATGACCTGGAGGCTGTCCGGCGGATTGCCCTGGAGGTGGGCAATCCCAGTGACGGCACGCGCCCCCCGGTGGTTTGCGGTCTGGCTCGAGCCACTCGGGGCGATATCGACAAAGCCTGGGAAGCCGTCCGCCCGGCTGCGCGCCCCAGGATCCACACCTTCCTGGCCACCTCTGAAATTCACATGCAGCACAAACTGCGCATGAGTCGGGAGGAAGTCATCCAGCGGGTGCGCGAGATGGTGGCTTACGCCCGCAGCCTGTGCCCGGATGTCGAATTTAGCCCGGAGGACGCCGGTCGCAGTGACCCTGAATTCCTGTACCGGGTGCTGGGCGAGGCCATCCAGGCCGGGGCAACCACGCTCAACATCCCCGACACTGTCGGCTACACGCTACCGGACGAGTTTGGGGCCCTCATTGCCGGGATACTCCAGCACACGCCTGGGATCGAAAACTGCGTGGTTTCGGTACACTGCCACAATGACCTGGGGTTGGCCACCGCCAACACCCTGGCGGGC
This sequence comes from uncultured Anaerolinea sp., assembly GCA_964503625.1. GTDB lineage: Bacteria > Chloroflexota > Anaerolineae > Anaerolineales > UBA4823 > RBG-16-57-11. Next base: position 5,766 of record CAZDAU010000007.1, on the reverse strand, counting down.
ATCCGCGCTGGGGCGCGCCAGGCCGAGGTGACCATCAATGGCATCGGCGAGCGTGCCGGAAACACCGCCCTGGAAGAGGTGGTGATGGCGCTGCACACCCGGCCATTGAATTTCAACCTTGCAACCGGGATTGACACCACCCAGATCAGCCGGGTGAGCAAGCTGGTAAGCAACTACACCAGCATGGTGGTGCAGCCCAACAAGGCCATTGTTGGGGCCAACGCCTTTGCCCACGAGGCGGGCATCCACCAGGATGGCATGCTCAAGCACAGCCAGACTTATGAGATTATGCGCCCCGAGACGGTCGGCGCTTCACGCAGCAAGCTGGTCCTGGGCAAGCATTCCGGCCGGCACGCTCTGAAGGCGCGGCTGGTCTCGCTGGGCTACGCCCTGGAAGAATCTGAAATTGACCGGCTCTTTGAGCGCTTCAAGGCGCTGGCGGATAAGAAGAAGACCATCACCGATGCCGACATCGAGGCGCTGGTTTCGGATGAACTGTACCAGCCGCGTGAGCTGTTCACCCTGGACGGCTTGCAGGTGGCCTGCGGGACGATGGGCATGCCCACGGCCACCGTGCGCCTGCGCGACCCACAGGGCGGCCTGCACATCCAGGCCTGCGTGGGCACCGGTCCGGTGGACGCCACCTATAAGGCGATCGATGCAGTGATCCAGGCGCCCAACACCCTGGAAGAGTTCGTTGTCCACGCAGTTACCGAAGGCATCGACGCCCTGGGCGAGGTCACCGTGCGGATCAAGAGCCAAATCTCTGCATTGGCGTTCGATGCGCAGAAAGAAGTCGACCAGCCGCGCACCTATGGCGGCTACGGCGCGGATACGGATATCGTCGTCGCCAGCGCCAAGGCTTACCTAGCGGCGATCAACAAAATGCTGGTCGCCACCGGCCAGTACGGGCCGGTGGAAATGGCCGCCACCCAGACTGTCGAAATGTGATCTATATTTCAAGCCGCTCCGGAACCCCGCGCAGGTTCCAACCCTGCAGAAGGTTCCGGTCATCCAAAACGACCTGAAACCACCTAAGGAGTAAGCAATGAAGACCCAACACACCCCCAATCCCATGTTCGCCCGCTCACCCGAGCCCTTTGAAGAAGTGTGGATGTATCCGGAAGGCTGGGACCTGTCTGAGATGGAAAAGGCTTCCACCGGCGCAACGCCCACCCCGGCGGAGACCTTCCCGGTCGACCGGCTGCTCTACCTGCGCACTGACCAGACCGTATGATTGCCCACCAGGCTCCGCGGACTTTGCTGGATAAAATCTGGGACCGGCACGTTGTTACCCAGGAACCTGGCGCGCCAGCGGTGCTATACATCGACCTGCACCTGGTACACGAGGTGACCTCGCCGCAGGCTTTCAGCGGGCTGAGGAAGCGCGGGCTGAGAGTCCGGCGGCCTGATAAGACATTCGCCACCATTGACCACTCCGTCCCCACCCTCAATGGGCCTTCAGGCAGGCTGGCTTTTGCCGATGAGATGGCCCTGAAGCAGATCAACCAGCTCGAAGCAAACTGCGCCGAATTCGGCATTCACCTTTACGGCCTGGAAAGCCCAAACCAGGGGATTGTGCACGTGATCGGTCCAGAGCTGGGGCTGACCCAGCCTGGGATGACCATCGTCTGCGGCGATAGCCACACAGCAACCCACGGGGCTTTCGGGGCGCTGGCTTTCGGGATCGGCACCAGCGAGGTTGAGCACGTGCTGGCGACTCAATGCCTGTTGCAGCGCAAGCCGAAAAGCTGCCAGGTGCGGGTGGAAGGGACGCTTCCCCCGGGGGTGACGGCAAAGGACATCATCCTGGCGGTGATCCACAAGACGGGGGTGGGCGGTGGGGCAGGCTATGTCTTCGAATACAGCGGCTCTGCAATCCGAGGCCTGAGCATGGAGCAGCGCATGACTCTGTGCAATATGTCCATTGAAGGCGGGGCGCGGGCAGGCATGGTAGCCCCGGATGACACAACCTTCGAATACCTGGCCGGTCGCCCGGCAACGCCACAGGGTGAGGCCTGGGAGCGGGCTTTGAATCGCTGGCGGCAGTTGCCCACCGATGATGGGGCGGTGTACGACCAGGTTGTGACGCTGGAGGCCGCCACCCTGGAGCCAATGATCACTTTTGGCACCAATCCCGGCATGGGCATGCCGGTGGGTGGGCACATCCCCAGCGTGGAGCAGATCCAGGACCCGGATCAGAAGGCCGCCCTGGAAAAGGCGCTGAGCTACATGGGCCTGCAAGCAGGACAACCACTGCTAGGCCATCCGATCGATGTGGTCTTTATTGGGAGCTGCACCAACGGCCGGCTGGCCGATCTCCAGATCGCCGCCAGCCTGATCCGAGGCCGCAAGGTGGCCCCACGGACGCGGGTGTTGGTGGTGCCCGGCTCGCAGCAGGTCAAGCGCCAGGCCGAGGCGCTGGGGCTGGACCGGATCTTCCGCCAGGCAGGGGCGGAGTGGCGCGAACCAGGCTGCAGCCTGTGCATCGCCATGAACGGCGACCAGCTTCTGCCTGGGCAGTACGCCGTCAGCACCAGCAATCGCAACTTTGAGGGTCGGCAGGGCAAGGGCGGCAGGACTTTCCTGGCCAGCCCGCTGACCGCGGCTGCGGCCGCTGTGAGCGGGCAGATCAGCGACCCGCGCAGGTTGATGAGCCTATGAATGCCTTTACAACCCTGACCTCCCGGGTAATCTGCCTGCCCATCAACAACATAGATACCGACCAGATCATCCCGGCCCGCTTCTTGAAAACAACTGACAAAGCCGGTCTGGGCGCCAGCCTGTTTGCCGATTGGCGCTATCGAGAAGACGGCTCGCCCAACCCCGAATTTGTGCTCAACCGCTCTGAAAGCCAGGGCGCGCAGATCCTGCTGGCAGGCGACAATTTTGGCTGTGGCTCATCCAGAGAACACGCCCCTTGGGCGCTGGTGGGTTTTGGCTTCCGAGCGGTCATTTCCACCTCATTTGCCGATATTTTTTACAACAATGCCCTAAAAAATGGCCTGCTGCCAGCGGCGGTTGAGCCCCAGGCTTACCGGCAATTGATCGACCTGTTGGCCGAATATCCCCAGGCCGAGCTGCACATCGACCTGGCCGGGCAGAAGGTGATCTTGCCAGACGGCCAGGCAATTGGTTTTCCGATCGAAGGCTTTGCCAAAACCTGCCTGTTGAACGGCGTGGATGAACTGGGCTACCTGCTCGGGCTGGAAGAGAAAATCTTGGTTTATGAAAGTAGCTTAGAGGTGTAAAGCGAATGGCAATCCAGATCTACGACACCACCCTGCGCGACGGCACCCAGCGCACCGACATCTCACTTTCGGCAAGCGACAAGCTGAACATCGCCCGCCGCCTGGACGACCTGGGGGTGGCATTCATTGAGGGCGGCTGGCCCGGCTCAAACCCCAAAGACGCCGAGTTCTTCCAACGCGCTGCGGGGATGCGCTGGAAACGAGCGAAAATTGCTGCCTTTGGCGCCACCTGCGGGGTTGACAAGACCCCCCAGGACGACGCCAACCTGCAGGCGCTGCTTGACTCCGGCGTGGCCTATTGCACCGTGGTTGGCAAAAGCTCCACGCTGCACGTCTTCGAGGTATTGCGCACAAGCCTGGAGAACAACCTGCGCATCATCGAACAGAGCATCGCTTACCTGCGGGCCCAGGGCCGGCTGGTGATCTATGACGCCGAGCATCTGTTCGACGGTTACAAGCTGGACCCGGCCTACACTCTGGAGACTCTGAAAGCCGCAGCCCGGGGCGGCGCAGAGACGCTGGTGCTGTGCGACACCAACGGCGGGACCATGCCCTGGGAGATCACTGAAATTGTGCGGGCAATCCAGGCCAAAATCGACGCCCCGCTGGGCATCCACACGCACAACGACGGCGAGTGCGCCGTGGCCAACGCTCTGGCGGCGGTGCGCCAGGGCTGCATCCAGGTGCAGGGCACAATCAACGGCTACGGCGAGCGCTGCGGCAATGCCAACCTGTGCTCGCTGATCCCTGACCTGGAGCTCAAGCTGGGTCTTTCCTGCCTGCCAGATGGCGGGCTGGCAAAGCTCTTTGAATTGTCCCATTACGTGGCCGAGGTGGCCAACCTGGCCCCGGATGAGCACCTGCCCTTTGTGGGGCGCTCGGCTTTCGCCCATAAGGGCGGGATCCATGTGGCGGCGATGCGCCGCAACGCCCAATCCTACCAGCACATCCCCCCCGAAATGGTGGGCAACCGGATGCAGGTGGTGATCTCCGAACTCTCCGGCCGGGGCAATCTGCTCAGCAAGGCGGAAGAGCACGGCCTGGAATCCAGCGACCCGGCGAGCGTGGGCCAGGTGTTGAACGAGGTGAAAGAGCTGGAGGCTAAAGGTTTTTCTTTTGAGGCAGCAGAGGCTTCGGTGATGTTGATGCTCCAGCGGCAAAAGGAAGATTATCAACCGCCGTTCGAGTTGATTGACTTTTCGGTCAACGTGGAGCATCGCCTGGGGCGGGGCATCTTCGCCGAGGCAACCGTCAAGGTCCGGGTGAACGGCGAAGTGATGCACACCGCGGCCGAAGGCAATGGCCCGGTGAACGCCCTGGATAGCGCCCTGCGCAAAGCCCTCAGCGGGCATTACCCGGATGTGGCCCGCTTCCACCTGGCGGATTACAAGGTGCGCATCCTGGACGGCAACAAAGGCACGGCAGCGACCACACGAGTGTTGATCGATACCCAGAACGGGTCCAGGCGCTGGAGCACCGTCGGAGCCAGCGCCAATATCATTGAGGCAAGCTGGCGGGCGCTGGCCGATTCGGTGGAATACGGCCTCACAGCGGCTGCAGAAAAGCCGGCGGCTACAGAAAAGCCAGCGGCTGCAAAAAAGCCAGCGGCTGAAAGGGCATCCGTATGACATTTGGACAACCAACCGATGCCAGGTGGCGGATTGCGCTGCTCCCAGGCGACGGCGTCGGCCCAGAGGTGATCGCGGCGACGGTGCGAGTGCTGCAAGCGCTGGGCAACGCCTGCGGCTACAGCTTCAGCTTTACAGAGCATCTGATGGGCGGGTGTGCCATCGATGCCTATGGCACCGCACTCACCGAGGAAACCCTGGCGGACTGCAAGGCTGCCGACGCCGTGCTGCTGGGCGCAGTGGGCGGGCCGAAGTGGGATAACCCAACGGCAAAGGTACGCCCCGAGCAAGGGCTGCTACGGCTGCGCAAGGAGCTGGGCGTGTTTGCCAACCTGCGCCCGGTCAAGGTTTACCCGCAGCTCGTCGATCTTTCGCCGGTCAAGGCTCAAAATCTGGGCGGCGTGGATATGCTCGTGCTGCGCGAGCTGACCGGCGGGTTGTATTTCGGACAACCCAAAGAGCGCAGGATCGTCGATGGTCACCGCTGGGCGGTGGACACGCTGGAATATCACGATTTCGAAATCCGGCGGGTGGCCGAGATGGCCTTCAGACTGGCCCGGGGCCGGCGCAAAAAGGTCACTTCGGTGGATAAGGCCAACGTGCTCGAAAGCTCCCGGTTGTGGCGACAGGTGGTCAATGAAGTCCATGCAAGCTACCCGGATGTGGAATTGGAGCACATGCTGGCGGACACGGCAGCCATGCGCCTGGTGGCCAGCCCGGCAAAGTTTGACGTGATGGTCACCGAGAACACCTTCGGGGATATCCTGACCGATGAGGCCTCGGTGCTGACAGGATCGATGGGAATGCTACCATCGGCTTCGCTGGGTGAGGACGGCCCCGGGCTGTACGAGCCGATCCACGGCTCTGCGCCGGATATCGCCGGGCAG
>CAZDAU010000006.1:0-102578 GCA_964503625.1 uncultured Anaerolinea sp. | reverse complement strand
GGAAACCCAATCCTACCCCAGGCTCCTACTCTCTGACAACCTTTGACTGCACACACCTCCATCCGGGAACTTGAACAAACCCTTTCGCTATGTTATAGTAAAAGGCAATCAGGATTGTTGAAGCAACCCAGTTCCAGCTATCTACCTTTTTGAGAGAGAGATCAACAGATGGCCAAACACATGATTGTGCTGGCGGGCAACATTGGCGCCGGTAAAACATCCCTGACAGAGCGGCTGGGCAGCCGCCTGGGTTGGCAGACTGCCTTCGAGTCCGTGGCAGATAACCCCTACCTGCCCGATTTCTACGCCGATATGCGCACCTGGTCTTTTCACCTGCAAATCTTTTTCCTGGGCCACCGCGCCCGCCAGTATCTGGAATTAGCCGCCCTGCCTCAATCTGCCATCCTGGATCGCAGCATCTATGAAGACGCCTATATCTTTTCACGCGCCCTGCATTACCTGGGCAACCTGACCGAGCGAGATTATCTGGCTTATCGGGCTGTTTTTGACCTGATTGTTTCCAGGCTGCCGCCGCCTGACTTGCTGATCCACCTGCGCGCTCCGGTGGATGTGCTGGTTGAGCGCATTCGCCGCCGCGCCCGGGCTATTGAAAGCGGCATCACAGCAGAGTATTTGGCTCTGCTGGAGTCATTTTACGATGACTGGATGCGCACTTTTGATGTTTGCCCGGTCCTGACCATTCGCACCGATGACCTGGACTTCGTTCACCAGTCTCGCCATTTGGACATTGTGGTTGGCCGCATCCAGGATAAGCTTGCCGGCCGCGAGGAGCTGGTATTTAAGTGAATTCTGGCGCATCTTGAGATCGATTGAAGCCCGGTGGTCGATACACTTTTTACAATCATTTTACATGCGTGTACCTGTCAGTTTACGCTTGCCAGCTATGCTTAAGCCATGATCGATGAACCAACATCGGCAAGTTCAAACCTTACAGCGTTCAAATGACGGAGGTACACCCATGTCTAAGAAAATTTTGATCCCCATTCTTGCTGCTTTATTGCTTGCCCTGGGAGCTGGCGTGTGGGCCTATGCCGACGCGGCCGCCCAGGAAAGCACCCCCCGGTTCCGCCAGCGCAGGCTGCCCGGTGTCGTTGGCCAGGTGACCACGGTTGCCGGGGACCAGTTCACCATCCAGACCAAAGCCGGCCGGGAAGTCACTTTCCGCTTTGACGAGACCACCCGTTTCACCGACCCGCAGAAACAGGAGCTTTCACCTCAGGATATGCAAACCGGCGATTGGGTGGCGGTCATCGTGGTCCGCAATCGTGCTAAACCACCCCTGGCCCGCGCGGTGATCATCCTGCCCGAGGACTTTGACCCGGCCAATTGGGCGAGCGTGCGCGGCCGGGTGACTGGCGTGGATGTTTCTGGAAACGCCTTTTCCCTGGAGGACAAAGACGGCCAGGCGACCACGGTCAAAGTGGATGAAAACACAAAATATCAGGGGCAGGCGGCTGGTCTGGCTGAATTGCAGGTGGGCATGCCTGTCCTCACTCGCACCGAGAAGCAGCCCAACGGAGACTTGCTGGCAAAATCTGTCCGGACTGGCGTTGCGTTCGACCAGCGTTTCATGGGCAAAGTGACATCCATCGACGGCCAGAGCTTCACCATCCAGACCCGCAAGGGCGAGTCCATCGCTTTCCAGGTGACTGAAGAAACGGTATTTCGCAGCCTCAAAAGCGTTGTCGACGGTATGGAAGATTTAGAAGTCGGTATGCCGGTGGCGGTCGGCGCTGAGGATCTCGGAAACAGCCAGTACCAGGCGCGGCTGGTGCTGATAGCGCCCAATCGCATCAAGTAATTTCAGGAAAGCATCCCCAAGTCGATCAGCGGCCGGTTAGGCCGCTGATCTTTGTTTTAAATCCCAGGCTGCTGCAGCCAAAGCTTCAGGACAGTGTCCACCACCAGCCCAAGCAGGAAGAACACGCCAAATTCTCGGTTATGGACAAAGGCTGCCGCCACGAAGTAGTTTGGCCATACATCGGGATAGTCGGCGGGTTTCTCGTCTGGCTTGGGCGCTCGGAACATCGGCAGCACCCGCGCGAAAGTGCGCAGCGCCACCAGCACGATCAACATCACCGGGGTGAAAAAGCCAGCCGCCACCAGGTAAAGCGTTGCAAGATATTGCAGCGCCAACATCCCCAGAACCACATACCGGGAGGTCTTCTCGCCCAGCAGCACAGGCAGCGTGTGGATGCCTCGGGATTTGTCCATCTCAAATTTATCGATGTGTTTTCCAAAGATCACCCCCGTGACCCCCAGAGCGTAGGGCAAGCCGGCCATGACCACATACCAGTCCCAGGCACCGGTGATCACGTAGTAACCGCCGCCGATCATCAGCGGTCCCCAGACAATCAGCACGGCGATCTCGCCCAGGGCAATGTACTTGAGCGGCCAGGTGTAGAACAGCACGAAAAACGCCCCCAGCCCAAGAAGGAGCAACGTCAACCCGCCCCGCGCCGCCACCAAGACCGCCCCACAGGCTATGGCGATCAATCCGCTGACCAGCGCATAAGTCAACAATTGGCGCTTGGTCATCAGCCCATGGACCAGCGGCTGCGGCCCATACTGAGCCCGGTAATAGTTATCCTGGTCAACGCCGCGGGTGTAATCCGTGTAATCATTGAGCAGGTTGTTGGTGGCATGCGCCATGATCAGGCCCAGGGTGACCAGCAGCCAGTAGCCCAAGTTGAACATCCCGCTTTGCAGCGCCAGGATGCCCGCAATTGCCCCGGACAGGAAGGTCATGATCAGCACTGCCGCGCGGGTGGCGATCAGCCATTTTGAAATCAAATCCAGTTGATTCCATTCTTCTTTGCTGACGTGTGGGATCACCCGCAGGGCTTTCCGCCACATGGCGACGTTCATCGATTGCCTCCTCAGAATTAGAGTGTTCGGCTAAACCTGTTCACAACACCTTTGCCAGCGACTGGCATACCTGCTCCACTTGCGCTTCGTTCATCACCCCCGAGAAGGGCAGCGCCAGACTGCGCCGGCCCAGATCCTCGGTCACCGGAAAATCGCCCTCCTGGTAGCCGAAGCGCTCCACCATGTAAGGTTGCAGATGAATGGGAATGAAATACGGCCGCGCCGGGATGCCCAGCTCTCCCAGGGCGTTGACCACCCGCTCGCGGTCGATGCCCGCGGCAAAACGAACCACGTAAACGAACCAGGAAACCCGCGTTGTGCTTGGTGCAACCTGGGGGGGTTCCACCCCCGGGATCTCAGCAATGCGCTCATTGTACCAGCCTGCCACCTGCTCGCGTTTGGCCAGCAGCTCATCCAGGCGGTTCATCTGCACCTTGCCCAGCGCAGCGCTCATCTCGTCCATTCGATAGTTATAACCCAGGTGGGTGTGCTGCAGCCAGGTATCTCCTGGGGCGCGGCCCTGGTTGCGCAGGGCCCGCATCAGCGCCGCGGCCTGTTCGTCTTCGGTGACGATCATCCCGCCCTCACCGGTGGTGATCTGCTTGTTAGGGTAGAACGCGTACACGCCCATATCGCCCAATGTGCCGGCTTTTTGTCCCTTGTACTCAGCGCCCAGCGCTTCGCATGAGTCTTCAACGAGCTTCAAACCATGCGCTTGGGCGGTCTCCCGGATGGGGTCATAATCCGCTGGCTGCCCAAAAACATCCACCGGCAGGATTGCTTTCAACCTGCCCTCACCGCGGTAACCCTTGCGCGGCAGCCAGGCGCGGCCAGCTTCCCCGCCGTTCGCCAGTTCTGTCGCCGCCTGCTGTACGTTGATGGGGTCAATGTTTCCGGTGACGGGGTCAACATCCACAAAAACCGGCACGGCCCGCTCGAACAAGAGCACGTTTGCAGAAGAGACAAACGAGAAGGGTGTGGTGATTACCAGGTCATCCTCGCCGATGCCCGCAGCCCGCACGCAGAGATGCAGACCCGCGGTGCCGGAGCTGACCCCAATGGCATGCTTCCAGCCGGTGTGCTGGCAAAAAGCCGCCTCAAATGCCTGGATTTCACCGCCCATGCTCAGATTGGGCGTGCGCAGCACCGCTGCCACTGCTTCCCGCTCGGCCTCGTTTAGATCAGGGGAAGACATGGGTACAGAATGATTTGGAGTCAATGGGTTATCTCCTTTGGATGACACGGCTGCTGGGGCAAGCATTTGCCATTTGTAGTGGTTGTTGGAAGTGTTGTGCAGGCGATTCACAGCCCGCATCGCCTGGATCTGGTGGACAACAGCGAGTGTTCTTCAAAAAACACTCCTTACTCGGGCCAAACGCGGCCAGCCCGCACAATGCCTTTCTCTGGCAAATCTGCCTTGATGGTCGCGCCATTGCCAATGCGCGCCCCGGCGCCGATCTTAACCTGCAGGTTCACCGTCGCTCCCATCCCCACCAGCGTCCCTGGGCCCACCTGCACCTCGCCAGCCAGGATTGCTCCCGGCGAAATGTTCACATAATCGCCCAGGACGCAATCGTGGGATACAATCGCTCCGGTATTAATGATCCCGCCGAAACCCACCCTTGACTCGCTGCCCACGTAAGCCTGGGCGAATACCTGCACGCCTGGCGATAGCTCTGCGCTGGCCTCCACAACTGCGCTTGGATGGACCACTGCCGGGCAGACAAAACCCGCCTCCGCCAGGCGTCGAAAGACCTGGACGCGGGTTGCCAGATTTCCGATCCCGCCCACCGCGTTGACCGCCAGGCGGACACCCCGGTTGTGCAGCTCCGTCAAAACCTCCGCACCGCCCAAGACAGGCAGCCCCATGACCTGCTCGCCCGCCGATAGCCCGTCGTCGATCACCCCTACGATATGATACGTCCGGAGCTGCCGCAGCAGGTCGATCAGCGTTTTGCCATGCCCGCCGCCACCGTAGACCACGATTGCCTGGGCGTCGAAGGCGCTGGCGGGCAAAGCCAGGTCTAAGCTGGCGGATGGCCTGTCCTGCAAACTGCGCACCACGCTCTCCGTCACCAGCCGGTCGTTTGGCAGGCGGCTCAGCGCGACGCCAAGCTGGCGGGCCAGGGCCAGCGCCGGCTGGGTGATCCGCAGTCCGTCTGGCAGCGCTTCTGCGCCCGCAGCGGGAGTGTTTTCCAGGGTGGGGGGCATATCCGTAAGCGGCGGCGTCCAACCGGCGTCTTCCGCCAGGTAGCATAAAGGCTCCCCAGCGCGCAGGGTTTGTCCCGGCTCGCCGCGTAAACCCACCACGTAGCCAGCCTGGTCGGCGTGCAGGTCTGCCGTCGATTTGGTTGTTTCCAGTGTGCAGAGCAGGTCGCCGGCCGCCACGCGCTGGCCTTCCTGGACATGCAGCACCGCCAGCAAGGCTTCTGGCTCGTTGGGGTTCAGCAGCGGGATGGTGACTGGTGCAGGCGCCATTGGTTTCACGTTTCCAGGTTCAACTCGAGCTTGTAAACTTGCGCAGCATTGGTGATGAGATACACATAACCTTGCAAATCGAGCTTAATATCGAACGCATGCCCCTCATAATCGTCTGGGATCAGCTTCAGGTGATTGCCGCGGTTATCAAAGATCTCGATCCCGTCCTGGTCCAGGATGTAGATCCTTCCCTGGCCATCCACGGTCAAGTCTTCCGGCCGGTCCAACCAGCCGGCACCATCACCCTTGCTCCCAAAGCGGTCGACGAAGTTCCCTGTCGAATCGAACCGGTAAACCTGGTGCTGGGAGTCATCCAGCAAGTAGATATTGCCGGACCCATCCACCGCCAGGCGGCTCACTTTTGAAATTTCTCCCGGCTTGATCAGCCCTTGGGTGATCTGCGCTTTGCGCCACAAGGTCTGCCCATTGGGATCCATCTTGATCAGGTCCAGCTCCCCCGCTGCCACGTGGAGGGCATAGATCATGTTAGCTGGATCGACTGCCACCGCGCCATACCGGGTAGCCGGGAAATCACCTGCAATGGTCCCATTCAGCGTCCCATTGGCTGCATTGTAGAGAAGGATGTCTCCACGCCGGACGATCAACAGCCGCCCGCTGTAGTCGCTCGCCATATCTGAGATGGTGATGATGCCGTCGTCATCTGGCTCAACGTTGACCAGCCGTTGGAACTGGCCGTTTGGACTGAACGTCTGCAGGCGGCCATCCTGGTATTCGGCGGTGTGGATGTTGCCATTGGCGTCCACGGCGAGATAGCGCGAATCATCAAACTGCCCGGCGCCGTTGCCTTCTGAGCCGAATTGAAGCATAAAGCTGTAATCTGGGTTTGGGCTGGGCGTGGGGGAAACCTGGGCCAGGGATTTTTCGGTGCTGTTAGCCGGCAGGGTGGCCTCTTGTACAATCAACTGGTTGACCACCGCGGTGGTTGTGAACGCTCCAGCGGCTGCCAGGATGCTGGCGATGATTCCGACCGCCATGCAACTGACCACTGTAATCAGGATCATGCTGATCATCCAGCGGGCTCTGCGCTGTTCTTTCTCGCTCAGGTCAACCGCCTGCGGCTCAGCCAGGGTGGAAGCCTGAATGATCACCGGGGTCTGCCAGCCGCTCAATTCAGGCTGTTTGCGTTTCCGATATTCAGGCGGCACCAGCACGTTGCTGCCGCAGTATGCGCAGCGCACAGAAGGGTCTTCATCGGGGACAGGCAGGGATGCGCCGCACGTTGGGCAATTAAATAACTGGGGCGAATTGCTGGGTGGGGCTGACATAAATGAATCCTAAACCTATCAGTTATGGATAAGAACACAGGTCTGGCTACCCATTATATCCTTATTTGACATGGAACCGTTGAAAAGAGGAGAGAGCCTGCTACGAATGGGGGGCAATTTTTCGGCAGGCCTGGATGATGTGTTCCACCGATGGCAGCATGGCCTGTTCCAGCGGCCCGCTGGCTGGCACCGGCAGAGATAGCGCAGCCAGGCGATGGGTTGCTTGCAATCGCGGTCCAAACTTTTCCGCCGCCCGTGCTGCCACTTCCGCGCCCCATCCCAGGTCGTGCGTGCCCTCTTCCAGGGTGACCAGCCGGCCCGTGCGCCCCAACGATTCCCACAGTGCTTCGAGTTCAAACGGCGCGAGCTGGGTGGGCACCACCAGCTCGGTGAACAATTCATCTTCATAAGCCAGGCGCAGCATTGCCTGAAGCGCCAGCTCTACCATGTAGCCGTATGCAGTCAGAGTCAGCGTTGCGGGCGGCGCCTGGCGCACTTTAAGCGTGTAAGTCGGCGCGTAGCCGCTTTTGTGAATCCCAGAGAAAATTTCCACTTCATGGTTTGCTGCGGCCTGCTGAACCGGGAGCAGGTACAGTAATTTGTTCTCCACGAACAGCACCGGTTCATCGTCATCAAAGATCGCTTGCAAAAGCAGCGCCCCTGGATCTCCCAGCGCACACGGCGCCAGAACATGCAAACCTGGGGCGCCCAGGAAGTGTTTCTCCAGGGTCTGGCTGTGGGTTGGGCCGTAGCCGCGCCGCCCGCCCATTGGCGTGCGGACCACCAGCGGGACGCGCGCCTGGTCGTTGTACATAAAGCGAAACTTGGCCGCGTGGTTGATTAACTGGTCGGCGGCCAGGGTCAGAAAATCCCCAAACATGACCTCTGCCACCGGTCGAAGGCCTCGCAGTGCCATCCCTGTTGCAACTCCCACGATGCCTGCCTCGGAGATCGGCGTGGTGATCACGCGCTCAGGATAAACTTGCGAAAGGCCGCGGGTCACTTTGAATGCCCCGCCGTAGGGGTCCAGGATGTCTTCCCCCAGCAGGATAACCCGCTTGTCGCAGGCAAGCGCCTGGCCCAGGGCTTTGTTGAGAGAGTCAAGAACAGTGGTCATTGTTGAGTGTCAGGAGAGCAAAGAGGCTGGTGTTGGGTAGGGATCGGCCAGCGCAAGCTGAAAGGCCTGCTGGATTTCTGCATCGATGCGCGCTTCAATTGTCCTTTGCGCACCTGGTTCTAACCGCGCTGCCTGGATCGCCAGCGGGTCGCGCTCTTGCCGCATCTGCTCGACCTGTTCCACGGGGCGTGTATCGTCCCCTTTGGAGTGCGGCCCAAAACGGCAGGTGTTCAAAATCAAGGCGCGCGGCGCCTGCTCCTCCCGCACTTCTGCCAGCAACGGCCCGGCGATGGAAGCAATTTCCTCCACATCGCTGCTGTGCAGCTCCCACGCCGGGATGTTGAACGCCTCAAAGCGCGCCAGGATACTGCCTGCCAGCGCCTGATCAACGGGCGTGGTCTGGGCAATGTGATTATTTTCCACCACAAACAGGGCCGGCGCTCCCCACAGGGAGGCCATATTCAGCGCCTCATACACCACCCCTTCGCCCATCGTGCCGTCGCCCAGAAAGACCACCGTCGCAGCCTGGCTGCCCTTGAGCTTTTCCGCCAGGGCCATCCCTGCAGCCACCGGCGTGATCCCCCCTTGCACCCCGTTTGAATAGAAGTTGCGCCAGTGCAGATGTTGAGAGCCTCCACGTCCACCGCACACGCCTGTCGACTTGCCCATCAGCTCGGCAAACAGGGCGCGTGGATCGCCGCCGTAAGCCAGGAAGTGCCCGTGGCAGCGGTGATTGCTGAACACAATGTCATTTGCCTGAAGCGCGTGGAGCACACCCACCGCATCCGCCTCCTGTCCCAGGTAGGTGTGAGTGGTGCCAAAGAAAACCCCCCTGGGAAAGTTTTCCAATACCGTCTCCTCAAAACGGCGGATGCGGTACATCTGGGCATAAAATTCTTCTGCGGATGGCATGGCGGTTATCCTGCCTTGTAGACCAGCCGGAAACGCTCGCACACCACCAGCATCTTTGCATCCGGCTGCCGGCCGATCTTTTCGCAGGCGCGGGAGAAGAACCGCCAGTGCGCCTGACGCCAATATTCCAGGGATAAGTCGCCTTCACCCTCCTCGGCCGCGAAATTCGCCTCCACTTCGTCAAAGGGTAAAATGCGCACTTCGGTGGTCTGGATCACCCCGCGAGGCTCTCCATCATAGCTGGTAATCACACTGTAGCCGCCGGGCTGTGGGAGCGCTTCGCCCTCTGCTTCATATTCCCAATACAGCGATGCGGTGGCGGTCTTTTTACCGCTCACCACCAGGTCAGCCAGCTCCTCCGCCATCTCGCCTGAATCCCCAAAGTACCATGTCTCGTAGGTTGTGTCTGGCGCAATTTCCGCATGTTCCTGGCAGAAAGCCTGCCACAATGCTTGAGCGGCTTGTGCTTGAGCAGGATCAACGCTCATTCGTCCTCCTGGTTTTCATTGCCCATGAACTCCTCGGCTGTGGCGTGCCCTGGCTGGCTGATTCCTTCGCGTTTGAGCACCTTCCCAATCGTCATCCCCAAGATCTTGAGATCCAACCCGATGGACCAGTTTTCCACGTACCAAACATCCAGGCGAAACTTGTCCTCCCAGGTCAGGGCGTTGCGCCCGTTCACCTGCGCCCAGCCGGTGATGCCGGGCAGGGTTGCATGGCGGCGAGCCTGTTCGGGACTGTAGCGGGTTAAATATTGCATCAAAAGCGGCCGCGGTCCCACCAGGCTCATCTCGCCGCGCAGCACATTGAACAACTCTGGCAATTCGTCCAGGCTGGAAGCGCGCAAGAAACGGCCCAACCGGGTCAATCGCTCGGCGTCGGGCAGCAGATTTCCCTGGGCGTCTCGTTTATCCGTCATTGTGCGGAATTTATAGATCTTGAAGGGCTTGCCGAAATACCCCGGGCGCACCTGGGAAAATAACACCGGCGATCCGTGCGCCAGCCGGACCATCACCGCCGCCCCAAGCAAGATCGGTGAAAGGATCACCAATCCGATGCCAGTCAGGACCAGATCCATGATCCGCTTTGAAAGAGGTATGCCTTCTGGAAACACCGGCTGCTCAGCCTCCTGGCCTGGCCGTCAACGCTGCCGCTTCAGCCTCCCGGCTTTGCAGCTTAGTTAGAATCTCGATCAGCTCATCCATCCAATTGCTCGATTCGCTGTACCCCAACCAAAGCGCAACCTTGCCAACCCGCAGGTTTGGACCCAGATCGGGCAGGCCTTCAGGGATCGATCCGTCTGGGTAACGCAACACGATCTGCCTGCCCTCGGTCACAATCGACGCCAGCCCTGCTTGCTCTGCAAGCAGCTTCACCTTGAGCTGGTACAGCAGATTCTCCAGCGCCTTCGGAGGCGGGCCAAAGCGATCCTGGAATTCTTCCCGCAGCGCGTCCAGCTCTGCCGGCGAGCGCATATCTGCCATGCGCCGGTAGAGCCCCAGGCGGACGCTTTTATCGGCCACGTAATCCGCCGGAATGGCCACGGGGAGCGGCAGCTCAACGTTCACCGGATTGAGCTGCAGGTTAAGCGTGGATGGCATGGGCGCAGCCGGCAATCCCTGTTCTTTGCGCATGCGCCGCACCGCCTCCGCCAGCAAGGCGGTGTACAGATGAAAACCCACCGTGGCAATGTGCCCGTGCTGGCGGGTCCCCAGGATGTCCCCCGTGCCGCGAATTTCCAGGTCTCGCATTGCGATCGAATAGCCTGCTCCAAGCTGGGTGTTCTCGGCGATCGTCTCCAGCCGCTGCCGGCCCTCGTGGGTCGGGGACTTGCGGTTATGGCGGAAGAAATAGGCATAGGCTCGCTGCGCGCCGCGACCCACACGCCCGCGCAACTGGTAAAGCTGTGCCAGGCCAAAAGTATCCGCCCGGTCAACGATCAAGGTGTTGGCGTTGGGAATGTCCAGGCCCGATTCGATGATCGATGTGCATAACAGAATGTCCACATCTCCCTGCGAAAACGCCTCCATGCGCCTGGCCAGGTCCGTTTCGGCCATCTGTCCATGGGCAACCGCGATGCGCGCCTCTGGCACCAGCTGCTTTAAATGCGCCAGCATAGCCCCGATCGTCTGGACGCGGTTGTGGACAAAAAAGACCTGCCCGCCCCGCTCCAGCTCGCGCAAGACAGCTTGTTTCACAAGTTTGGGCGAGTAAGGACCCACGTGGGTCACGATAGGCAGGCGCTCCTCCGGCGGTGTATTGATTGTTGAAATGTCGCGCACCCCGCTCAAAGCCATGTAAAGCGTGCGTGGAATCGGCGTGGCGGTCAGCGTCAGCACATCCACCTCCGTGCGCATCTGCTTGAGCGCCTCTTTGTGGGTCACCCCAAAGCGCTGCTCCTCGTCAATGATCAGCAGCCCCATGTCCTTGAACCGCACATCCGATGAAAGCAGGCGGTGGGTGCCAATGACAATATCCACCTGCCCTTTTTCCAGGCGGGAGAGGATCTCTTTTTGCTGCTGGGGTGTTCGGAAGCGTGAAAGCATCTCCACCGTTACCGGGAAAGCCGCCAAACGCTGGCTGAAGGTGTTGTAGTGTTGCTGCGCAAGCACGGTTGTCGGCACCAGAATTGCCGTTTGCTTGCCGTCCAAAACCGCCTTGAATGCTGCCCGCAGCGCCACCTCCGTCTTGCCGTAACCCACATCGCCACAGATCAAGCGGTCCATCGGCCGCCTGGCCTGCATATCCCGCTTGACCTCCGCGATCACTCGCATCTGATCGTCTGTCTCGATGTATGGGAAGCTGGCCTCCAGCTCCTGCTGCCAGGCGTTATCTTCAGAGAAGCCATATCCCTCAACCACGCTGCGCCTCGCGTAAAGCTCCAGCAATTCCTCCGCCACTTCCTTAACCGCCTCTTTGACATGCAATTTGGCGCTCTTCCATTCCGTGGAGCCCAACCGGCTCAGAGCCGGGGCGCGATTATCCGGCCCAACATAGCGTGTAAGCCGGTCCGCCTGGTGGATCGGCACGAACAGTTGCGCCTCGTCGGCGTACTCCACGCACAGGTACTCCCGCTCCACCCCGTCGATCGCCCGGCGCACCAGCCCCAGGTAGCGCCCAATGCCATGGTCCACGTGGACCACATAATCTTCCACTTGCAGGTCGCTGTAGCCTGTCTCTGGGGCTTCGGCGATTGGGCGAGCGCGCCGCCGGGTCTCGGGCCGTCGCCAGCCGAAGATCTCGCCATCGGTCAGCAGGTGCAGCGCTGTGCCGCCCGCTCCCTGGAAGGACCAACCTTCAGACAGGCTGCCCTCGATAAACTCGGGCGCGCCTGGATGGTCTGGATGAGGCCTCTGCTCATGCCATAACTCGCTCAGGCGGGCTGCCTGCCGTGAGACAATTGTGATCTGGTCCTGGCCCACACGCTCGGCGATGAACTCCATCACCGGTTTTAACCGCCCCCCAAAGCGCGGCCCTGCAATGAATCGCTCTGCCAAACCGCCTGTGCCTTCGATTTGGGCCAACGAGTCAGCTTGCATTGCGGTTGCATGCCCCAGCTCCAGGACGGCATGCCCGCTCAGCGCATCCTGGATTTCGCCCAGGGTCAAGTATGGGATTGGGAAATCGGCCGGCAGTGTGCCCTCCTGGATCGAGTCCTGGCGCATTGCCACGGCCTGCTCTTCCACATCTGTAATCGCCTCTTCCAATGCCTGGCGGTCGTCCAGCGCCACCAGGGCCTGGCGCGGCAGGTAATCCAACAGGCTGGCTGGTGTGGGGTGCAGCTTTGGGATCAAGAATTCCGAACGGACGCGTTCCCCTTGGCCGTTCTCTGCATCATCAATGCGGACCAGAAATTCACGCGCTGGGGTCAGCAGCAGCCGTCCCGCCTGCGCCTGGCTGGTGGATTTCACCGTTCGCTGGCTTGCCGGGTCGAAGCGGCGCATCGTCTCGATCTCATCTCCAAAGAACTCCAGGCGCACGGGTTGCGCTTCTGCTGGAGGCCACAGGTCCACCAACCCGCCCCGCCGGGTAAACTGCCCCGGTGCAATGACGATGTTTGAGTTTTCATACCCCAGCGTGACGCACATCCGTGCCAGGTCGTCCAACGCCAGGGTCTGTCCAAGTCGCAGGATGCGCGAAGCTTTCAGAAAATCCCGTCTTGGCAGGGTGCGCGTCATCAGCGCCCGGGCCGGCGCGACAAGCAATGGAGGGCTTTCCGGCGGCAGAGCGCCCGGGATGTGATAGGCCGCCAGCGCGGTCAGCGCTGCCAGCCGCTCCCGCCGGGTTGATTCGCCCCAGGCGGCGTCTTCGTAGAACAGCGGCGTTGGCTCTGGGAAGGACATGCGCAGCGTCTCCGGCGCCCACAGGCTGAGCTCCTCTAACAGCGTCAGCGCATGGTCGGCGCGGTCGGTGATCAGCAACACAGGCATTCCCAGGGCTGCGTGCAGCGCCGTCAATACTGGCAGCCGCGCCGAGCGCCGCAGCCCCAGCGGCGCTGTCGCCTGTCCATCCCGGATTGCCTCCAGGATCGCCTGGCTGGAATCGCCGATCATTTCCAGAATTGCTCTTAACGTCATGGCCTACACCGTTCCATTGTACCGATTCATGGCTGTTTCTAATCCCTCCACCACGAAAACCAGCGCCGCCTCAGCCGCGCGATCCAGGGTGGCCTGAAGCAATTCCTCTTCCCCGGTTGAAAAGTCTTGCAACACATAATCTGCTGCATCCATGCGCCCGGGTGGGCGTCCAACTCCCAGCCGCAGCCGGGGGATCTCTTGCGTCCCCAGCCGCTCAATGATCGAGGCCATTCCCTTTTGTCCTGCAGAGCCGCCGCCTGGCCGCATTCGCACCGTCCCCAGCGGCAAATCCACATCATCATAAGCCACCAACAGGTTGGACAGAGGCACTTTGTAGAACCGCATCAGTGCTCCAACCGCCTGCCCGGATAAGTTCATGAACGTGTGCGGCTTTGCCAGCACAATTCGCCGGCCCTGGTGTTCGCCTTTCGTTACCAGGGCTTTTGACTCCAGGCGCGTGAACTTAATCCCCAACCGCTCAGCCAGCCGGTCCACCAGCATAAAGCCGACATTGTGCCGGTTGTGCCGGTATTGCGCTCCGGGATTTCCCAGCCCGACAAGCAGATAAAAATCCTGGTTCTCTGCCATCATTTCCCAAATCGGCGCAATGCCCCGTACAGCCCAACCAGGGCAAAGATGCCCAGGGCGGCCAGCGCGCCCCTGGCCACGCTCAACAGCACATCGTTTTGTTCCAGAACTGCCGGGTTGGCTGGCAACGGGGTGGGCGTCGGCGGGCGCGGCGTGCTGGTCGGTGTGGGCGTAAGACTGGGCACAGGCGTATCCTGGGGCAGCGGCGTGGCGCTGGGCGTCACGGGGGTGGGCGTATCACTCTCAATGGCTGTGTAATTGCGCACTCGCAGCCCTTTCACTTCGTGGCTCTGCTGGCTGCCGTCGCTCAACCGGACCGTCAGCCGCAGCGTGTATGTCCCGTCGCTGATCTGGCTGGTATCCCATTGCACAATTGCCTCCCCCGAAACCGGCTGATTGCCCTGGAAGAGGGTGAACCAGGTGCCGGTGGGGTTATCGGTATATGCAAATGCCAGCTCGACTGCCTCAAAGCCCTCCACCGCCGTGTCTACCACAATGGGCACCGAGCCTTGCAGCGCCTGCCCTGCCCGAGGCGAGACAATCATGGCCGTTTGCAGGCTCGCTCCGGCAGCGGTTCCATCCGTTGGGGTCGCTGTGCTTACAGCCGCTGTTGGGGCGGCTGTTGCCTGTGCCTGGAGCGCGAGCGCTGGCGCTGTCCACATCCAGGCCAGCGCCGCCAGGCAAATACCAAGAACACAGATCAGTCGCAGCATAGCAACTGCTTAGTTTAACACAAATCAGGTGTATTTTTCAAATTTTTGGGCAGGTTTGTTTAGAGCTTCATTGTTCTGATTCGGTTAGAAGCTGCTTGGGCTTGGAACCATTCATGCCCCTGTTGATCAAAGCAAGCGATTTTAATGTGTCTCAGGCAGGGTCTATGGACTCAAAATGACATTTCTATGATAAATTAACATAACATCAACTGGAGCATCGTCTATGATGTAAACGAATAAGAAGAGTTGCGGGGTCTGAAGGTATCAAGAGAGTTGGGGAGGATGTAAGAATGCACCGGAACATTCATGATCCCATCGAGGAGATCAAGGAAGACTGCCTGGGACGCCAAACTTTTGCTCGAACAATTCTTCATCGTCTTGTAGACGAAGAGTGTCCTCCAGCCGTTGGCTTGTTTGGCGATTGGGGAACTGGCAAAAGCAGCTTATTAAGCTTGATGGTTTCTTTGAACGCAGATCCATCGACAAACTATGGGGGAAAATTGCGCTTCAAGGTCATTGACGCCTGGCATTATGAATCCACGGGAAATCTATTTGTCCCGATCATGGTGTGGTTAATCAAACGCTTGAAGGAGAAAGGTAAACGGATGGATGGCTGGAACGTCGCCATGAAACGGGTGCTTTTGGCGACGTTGATGACCACGGCAGAGATTGGATTGCGGGTAGCAGGGATCAGGCAGTTAATGCCTGATGAATTAAGTGATGTTAAAGATGATTTTGTGGAAAACTTGAGGGACGCCGCCGATGTCATTGACCCTGGGCGCTGGGAAAAGCTGGTGGATGACATTGAAAAAGCCCAGCAAGATTTTCAAAAGATCATCAAACTGATCTTGGAAGATGAGCCATACCAACGGTTGGTGATTTGCATTGATAACCTGGATCGCTGTTCGCCTGAGAATGCGGTCCATCTCCTGGAGTCGATCAAGAATTATCTGACTGTTGAAGGGATTGTTTGGGTTATCGCGGTTGATCCGCATGTGATCTCTGCCTATATCGAAAAAACATACGGCACGGCGGCAATTGGTGGGTACAACTATCTGGATAAGATCTTTCCAGAGCAATATCATATTCCTCCGCTCTCGATTTATTCGGATGTCGAGGGCATAAACCGGCTGTTAGACCGGGCGATGGGCGGATTCTCGGTGATCCGCCCATCGGATTGGAACCGTTATGCCCAAATTCCCCGTATCTTGGTTCCACGCCGCCTGGTGAAAAGCGCTTACAAGTTTGTCGAAGCCTATCGGCTGCCCAGTCTCAAAGGCACCAGAGCAAATGCAGACACCGTCTTTGCCCTGATCTTGCTTTACTATGGCTGGCCCGAATTTTACGAGCGCCTCTCTTCGGATCGGCCTGAACATGTGAAGGGGATTTTGTGTAACTTTGAAGAATCGCCGGTGTCTGGGGAGGTTAAAAAAAGCGCACTCTCATTACCGATTCCACATCGTTTTGTTGAAGACCGTGATTTGAAGTATTATTTGATCCAGGCTTTCTTGGCACAGGGCAATTTGGACAAGATTTCTGAGGAGCTGGCCTCGGCAATGCGTTGGCTTCAACAGGTAGGTCTGCCATGAAGCGAAATAAACCCCTCTACAAGCGCCTGGGCTGTATTCCCATTACCTTGATCGTCCTCTCCATCATGATCATCGGTTCCCGCGAGCTGATGACCATTTTCCGCTCTGCAACCGGCGCGCAGCCAGCGACAGTTCCTGGGGCAGATACAGTTGATCTGGCTGTGCTGCGGTTGTTTAGCTATGCTTTGCTGTTCATTGCTCTCTTTTTCCTCTCAGTCAGTCTGCTTTCACTGTTTGTGATTCCCATTAAGGGCATAAACGACTATATGGGTGCGTTTGGATTCATGTGGCGGTATGTGTTGCGGAAGAGTGGTCCGTTCATTCGCGTCCTTGATGGAAAAATCATCATAGAGCCTGAAGAGAAAACAGTTGCCCGGCAGGGTATTGTTCTGGTGGATTTTAACAGCGCAGTGTTGCTTGGGGAGGAAAGAGTCGTGGGGCCTGGGCTTTCATTCAAAGGCAAGGGGGAAAAGGTTCGCGGGGCTGTCGACTTGCGCAAACAGGTCTGCCACCGCAAGGATATCCAGGGAAACACCCGAGATGGTATTAAAGTTCAGACGAGGATATCTGTCACGTTCACCCTGAGCGAAGAGCCAGAAACGCTGTATGTGACATCCAGCGGACAGGATTGGAAAGACATTCGAGTGGTCGCTTTTGATGAGGGTAATTCACAGCCTGCTGGGGTAAAAAAGGTCAAGCATATTACAGATGCCCTGATCGATGAAGATAAAAAAGAAATTTATCAATACGTTTATGAGGTTCTCAAGCCGCACCGCCATGGGCCGAAAAGCAATTCTGAAAAGGCTCAAAGCTATGCTCCACCCACCCGGAATTCTTCAGGCTCACCCTATTTGCCATTTTCTTTTGATCCCAAGCGTGTGGTTGCTGCCGTAAATGCTCGCCTTCGGGATGTTGTTGAAGGCAGGTTTACGGATTGGAAGGATTATCCCGCTTATGTGGCCACGGCAATCTTCCGAGACAAACTGATCCACGAAAATTTTGATGATCTGTGTCTCCCAGAAGACCCAGATAAGAATCCGCTGCGTGATTTCAAAGAGCTGTTTTCCAAAACGGTGCAATGCCGTGGCCTGATCGCCGCTCAATATGTCGTTTTAAGAGACGGCTCCCCGTTTGTTGTGGGGAAGGAATACAGCCAATCAGCGCTCCGGTATTATCCTGCCATTATGCTCAAGTCCCCCACTACCTTGCGGGAGCGCGGGATCAAGGTTATCCAGGCGGGTTTCTCAGAGCTGATCCCGGTCGAAGATGATGTAAAAGAGCAAATGTTCAAAAGCTGGCAGGCCAGGTGGATACGAGAAGAAAAGGAGACCCAGGCAGACAACGATTTGAAGGCGGTCCGTATTCGCAACCGGGCAAGGGTGCGGGCGCAGCGCGATATGGTCTACGCGCTGTCGCAGATCTTCAAGACCGATTCCGATGCCAGACCAGATCTATCCACGGAAGCCCTGGCAGTGCGCGTGTTTCAGGCGCTGGAAACCATTGCCACCGACCCGCACACACGGCAGCTCCTATCGAAAGAAGCGCTTGCCTTGCTGAACGATCTGCATAAGTGGCTTCTTGCTGAACCGGATAAGGGCGAAGTAAAGCCCTAGAAGCCGAGGCTGGGGCGGAGGTGACCGTTGAAAGGTTTCTTAGCCAGGTTACGCAAGGATCGATACCGCCTGTTGGCATTGCTGCGTCTGTTTGTTGTAGCCGGCTTTGCCATCATCCTGATCGTCTTTGATTCTATCTTCAAATCCCGCTCCTTTGCGATCTTCTTGGTTGTCTTGATCATCACCATCTGGATTGGGGCGCGCATGGTCGAAGATTACTATGGGTTTAAATCTCGCCGCCTGGCTTTGCGGTATCTGCTCGCTCTGTTGTTTGGCGCCGGCTATCCAACCTATGAAATTAAAGATGGAATCAAAAAGAACCCGAAAGGAGACATGAACTGGCTCGACCTGGTTGGCGGACCGTGCATCCTGAAAATCGAGGCTGATCACGCAGTGCTTGTTGAGTCCCTCCATTCAGCCCCGCTTGTTTACCGGGAAGGCACCTACCTTTTGAAGCCATTTGATATCCTGCGGGCGATACTCTACCTGAAGGATTGTAAGGAGAAAATCGAGGAGGTGGTTGCAATCACGAAGGATGGCATTCGTGTGGCGGTGCGCGATATCCAATTCGGTTATGGGATCGCCACAGATCAGGAAATCCGGCAGAGAATTGGTTCAGAACACCCCGTATTGCGTTACTCGGAAGATCTGGCTTTGAAGGCCTTTGTTTATTACCGTCCGGTGAGCGAATCCGATGGGCCACAGGTCGAGACGCGTGAATCCTTTGCCGCCGCTGTGGCAGGCAAAATCAGATTTGTTGTTCAAAACTACATTAACTCCAATCAAGTTGATCCAA
Source organism: uncultured Anaerolinea sp. (assembly GCA_964503625.1). Classification (GTDB taxonomy): domain Bacteria; phylum Chloroflexota; class Anaerolineae; order Anaerolineales; family UBA4823; genus RBG-16-57-11. Next base: position 84,020 of record CAZDAU010000006.1, on the reverse strand, counting down.
TCATAGCGCCTCGTTACCATGAAAAAGAACCGCGCCAGGAAATTGAAACCAGTCTTTTACCGAGTGAAAAACAACGGCGGTTTGCCGAAATTGGCGCAAAGCTCCTGTGGGTGGATATCGGTTATTTCGATATCCCCGACGAAAATGTTGAAAAACAACGTTTGCAAACCTGGAAGTCTGGCTGGGTCGGCAAAGCCAAGGTGATCCGGGCTTATGGTGAAGCTCACCAACTTGCCAACCAGGAGCTGGGGCGTGCAGAAGCCCAGGCAGAGATGCTGAATGGCATATTGCATGCCCTGCGAGAGATTGGACTTTCGGATGATAAGGCAGAAAGGGAAAAGAATCTGAAGAAGGTGATCCTGGTGAAGACAGCCCAGATGTTGGAATCGATGACCTCCTCTTACCAGGAGCCTGATGAACCCAACAAACGGGAGAATAAAAGAAATAATCCCGGTTGAGCAGAATGTGAAGGGTGACAGCAATGAATATTTCTGACGATGCCGATCTTACTGTTTTGTTGGATTGGTGGGATAAACTTGAGAAGTGGTTGAACCGGTCGGACCGCAGCCATCTATCAGCATCATCCTCCCACTTAATTGACCAGATGAAACTTGCCAGCGAAAAAGGTCAGTTGAAGAAGACCTGGAATTTGATGGAAAGGGTGAAATATCTGATCAACGAGTCGGATGATGACCAGGAAATAGCCGAGGTTCGTTTCAAATGCGCCAGGATCGCGGTTGATATGGGCGCTTTGAAAGAGGCCGAGTCCCTGCTGCGAGAAACAGCCAGGAAATATAAAGGCAGCAACTGGCATAATTATTCGATTGCCGCCTGGCTTCTGGGCTGCATTGAATGGATTTTGCCTGGCAAGCAGGATGAGGCGATCTTGAGCTGGCAACACAGCCTTGCCGGTTTTGAAGATTTGATCCGGAGATACGAAGCCAACAAGGGTGAATCGGAATGGTATTCCAATCTGTGCAGTGAATTAAAAGATGCCCTGCAGAAGTCCATAGAAGATGAAAAGATTGCACCACCGGTTGCGGATCCACAGCGATCAAAAAAACAGGCGGCCGATTCGGGGCCCAAGGCTGGCCCGCCTGAAAGTGAACCCGGTCCCACGGAGAGTCCCCAGCCGCCTAAACCATTGAAGAATTCGGATTTGCTCTATCTGTTCCCCGTTGTTGAAGAAATACCTGCAAGCGGATTCGGGCCAGCGGGCTATGATCCATACCAGATCGCTTCGGTCGAAACCGATCAATTCATCATCGACAAAAAGCCCCATCAAATGATACGGCTGAAAAACCGGGGCCGGGTCGTCAATATGGCAGGAAGAGAGCATGTTGTGGTTCGGATCGTAGGGGATAGCATGAACAATGCAGGAATCGACCCTGGGGATTATGTTCTCCTCCGGCTACAAATTAAGCCTGATGACCAGGATATTGTCGCAGCAGCGATCATCCAAGAGGACACTCTAGCGACCCTGAAACGTTATATCGAGCGCGGCGATAGTATAACCTTGAAGCCCGAGAGCAAGAACCCAGCGCATGTTGAAACGACCTTCACGAAGAAAGATCAAGGCCTGGAGAATAAGTTTGTAATTGTGGGTGTGGCCATTGCCGTGTTTAAGCCCATATAACCCATGAACGAACACCGCAATTCTCCTCCCAACTTTCACCTTCATGGTAAACTTATTTCTGAACTCGCTGTGACCAGTCGAAAGGATGTCTCATGACCCGCTCACGCAAAGACCTGATGGTTGATCGTCTGAGAGAAATGCAAATCGCCTCGCCCGATATCATCGCCTCCGCTGTGGTCTCCGTAGATGGCCTGATCATGGCCTCCGCCCTGCCTGCTGAAGTCGAAGAAGACCGGGTTTCTGCCATGTCTGCTGCCATGCTCAGTCTGGGTGAACGCATTGCCATGGAGCTTGGCCGGGGCACCCTGGAGCAGGTGTACATCCGTGGCGATAGCGGTTACGTCCTGGTCACCGCGGTCGGTCAGGAAGCTGTCCTCACCGCCCTGGCCCGCGAAAACGCCAAGCTCGGTCTGATCTTTCTTGAAATGCGCCGGGCTGCCGAGCAGCTGGCCCGCATTGTTGGCTGATACGTCCTTGAGAACCTTAAATCGTCGGCTGGGTGGGGAGGTCGCCAGGCGCTGGCCCTCCCCACTTCCTTTATCCTGTGGAGAGGCCTGTTTGGACTGTGTTTTTCATTGGGCTGTATGGGCGGATGCCGTTCGCTCTCTTGAACCGCGGCAGGTTCGATAAATATTTGGAGGAAGTGCATGCAAACCAAGTACATCTTTTTTACAGGTGGCGTCGTTAGCTCGGTGGGCAAAGGGGTCACTGCCGCCGCTATTGGGCGCTTGCTCAAAGAGCGCGGCTTTACGGTTGCCGTCCAAAAACTTGACCCTTACATCAACGTTGACCCTGGAACGATGAGCCCTTACCAGCACGGTGAAGTCTACGTCCTGGATGATGGCGCTGAGACCGACCTGGACCTGGGCCATTACGAGCGCTTTATTGATGTCAGTCTTAACCGCGTTTGCAATGTCACCACCGGCCAGGTGTACGCTGAAGTCATCAGCAAGGAACGTCGCGGCGATTACCTGGGCGGGACCATCCAGGTCATCCCTCACATCACCAACGAGATCAAGCGCCGCATTGGCCTGGTTGCCAAGACCCTGGGCGCCGAGATCGTCCTGGTTGAGATCGGCGGCACCGTGGGCGACATCGAGTCTTTGCCCTTCCTGGAAGCCCTGCGCCAGATGCGCTCTGACCTGGGGCGAGATAACACCTTGAGCATTCACGTCACCTGGCTGCCATACATTGGCGCTACTGCTGAGCTTAAGACCAAGCCCACCCAGCACTCTGTGCGCGAGCTGCGCTCGATAGGCATTTCTCCGGACGTTATTGTCGCCCGCTCCGACCATCCCGTCGAGGATGATTTGCGTGAGAAAATGGCTCTCTTCTGCGATGTTGACCGCCGCGCCGTCATTCCCCTGGTCACCGCCCCCGTGCTCTACGAAGTGCCCCTGGTGCTCGAGCGCTTTGGCCTGGCCGAGTACCTCCTTGAGCGCCTGAATCTTGAGCCCCGCCGCTCGCCCGACTGGCGGGATTGGGAGCGCCTGGTGAGCGAAGTGCGGCGCTCCAAGCCCAAGGTGAAAATTGCCCTGGTCGGCAAATATGTGGAATTGCACGACGCTTACTTCAGCGTGCGCGAGGCCATTGAGCACGCTGCCCTGGCCCTGGGTCTTGAAGTAGAGATCAGTTGGGTCCACTCCTCCGACCTGGAAAAGGATCGCTGCTGGGAGATTGTCCATCAGGCGGATGGCATTCTTGTTCCCGGCGGCTTTGGCAGCCGCGGCATTGAAGGCAAGATCAAAGCCATCCGCTATGCACGCGAAAACAAAGTGCCCTACCTGGGCCTGTGCCTGGGGATGCAGCTCATGGTCATTGAGTTTGCCCGCTACCTGCTGGGGGATGACACTCCCAACTCCACCGAGTTTGATCGTTCCACCCCCCACCCAGTCATCGATCTGATGCCCGACCAGCGCTCTATCGCCGATATGGGCGGCACCATGCGCCTGGGTCTGTACCCCTGCCAGCTCCAGCCTGGCACTCGCGCCGGGAATGCTTATGGTGTGCCCCAGGTGCAGGAGCGCCATCGGCACCGCTTTGAGTTGAACAACGCTTATCGCGATATGCTGAGCAAAGGCGGCATGGTCTTCTCAGGCCTGTCTCCCGATGGCCGCCTGGTCGAAATCGCCGAACTGTCTGATCATCCCTTTATGGTTGCCACCCAGTTCCACCCTGAATTCCTTTCCCGCCCCAACCGCGCTCACCCGCTCTTTGTTGGTTTTCTGGATGCGGTGCGCACCCGGGCTGGTTTGGCTGTGGAGACCGTCGCTGCTGGCTGACTCTCCCCGGATCAGAAACCCTCTGGGTGGGTTTGATAAGCCCCCCGCTGCTCCTCGGGCAGCATCCTGGCCAGGGCGAACATGAAGCGGTCGGTCAGGGCCAGCGGCGAGTCATCCGGATCTGGGAGCACCGCCTCGCCGACGGTTACCCAGATGGGGGTGCGCCGGGAAACGCGCTTGAACAGATATTGGGGCCCGTACAAGGCCACAGGGATAATGGGGCAGCCCACTGCCAGCGCCAGCCGGGCCGCGCCGGTCTTGGCTGGCTTCAAGCCCTTGCCTTTGCTGCGCGTCCCCTCCGGGAAAATTCCCAGGACTTGCCCGGCGCGCAGCACCTTTTCGGCGTGGCTCAGCGCCCATTCATCTCCGGCGCCGCGGTAAACTGGAAAACCTCCCAGTTGGCGCAATGTCCAGTCTGCCACTGGATGACGAAACAACTCTTCCTTGCCCATGAAAAAGATCGGCCGCGCGATTGCTGCTTGTAAGAAGAACACATCATAATTCGTCAGGTGATTCGCCGCCAGGATCACCGGGCCGGAAGTGGGCGTCTGCTCTGCGCCGCTCACCGTGAATCGTGTCAGCAACCGGAATCCGCTCAACAGGACCGGCTGCACAACGCGGCGAAAAGGTGTCATTTCAATGTAATACTTTTTGTGTTCGCGTGGATCGGGAGCGATACCCGGCGGTTGATTCTCTACCGTCCTGTGCTGTCGTGCTGGGCCTCCCGATGCGCTTTCTGAGCGGCTGGGTTTTTGCTTCAACCGTTTCTCCGGATCAGGCTCTTGCGATGAACCTGAAGATGCAAAGGTCAAGATCATCATTCGTGTTCTTAGAAATCGATTATACTTGCTGCTGGTTTTTTAACTGGGTTTCAATTTGGTTGGAGCACCCGCTCAGCCAAAACCGAAAAGAATTCCACAAAATGAGGTGAAAAACAATGGACACAATTATAGAAGATGTCATCGGTCGGGAGATCCTGGACTCGCGCGGCAACCCGACGGTTGAGGTCGAAGTGTATTTGATGGATGGCTCAACAGGTCGAGCCGCTGTCCCCTCTGGGGCATCGACTGGCGTGCATGAGGCCTTAGAGTTGCGCGATGGCGATAAGTCGCGTTATCTTGGAAAAGGCGTCCTGACTGCGGTTGAGAACGTCAACAGCGAGATTGCCGATGCCTTGATTGGCTGGGATGCGCTGGAGCAGAAGGCTATCGATGAAATGCTCATTGAGCTGGATGGCACCCCGAACAAATCCAAGCTGGGGGCCAATGCCATTCTTGGGGTCAGCCTGGCGGTTGCCAAAGCCGCTGCCAACGCCTTGAGCCTTCCGCTCTTCCGCTATATTGGTGGTGTGTATGCCCACATCCTGCCTGTGCCGATGATGAACATCCTTAACGGCGGCGCTCACACCGGTTGGCAATCCACCGATGCTCAGGAATTCATGGTTATGCCGCTCGGCGCTGAATCCTTTGCCGAAGGATTGCGTTGGGGCGCCGAAATTTATCATGCTCTGAAGACGGTCCTGAAAGGCCGCGGCTATACCGCTCTGGTTGGCGACGAAGGCGGTTATGCACCTGCGCTCAAGGCCAATGCCGAGGCGGTGGAAGTCATCCTGGAAGCCATTGAGAAAGCCGGCTACAAGGCTGGCGAGCAGGTGGCGATTGCTCTCGACCCTGCTGCTTCGGAGTTTTATGAGGAAGATACAAAGCTATATAATCTGCGCAAGGAAGGCCGCAAGCTGAACAGCGAGCAAATGGTTGCTTTCTGGAAATCCTGGATCGATCAATATCCCATTGTCTCGCTCGAAGACGGTCTGGCGCAGGATGATTGGACAGGCTGGCAACTGTTGGTGAAGGAGCTGGGCGATCGCATCCAGATCGTTGGCGATGACCTGTTGGTTACCAATCCGGAGCGTGTCCGCCGGGCGATTAAGGAGAAATCTGCCAACGCCCTGCTGGTGAAGCTCAACCAGATTGGCTCGCTTACCGAGACGATTGAAGCTGTCGAGATCTGTCACCGCGCGGGTTGGCGGGCGGTCACCTCACACCGCTCCGGCGAAACCGAAGACTCCACCATTGCTGATCTTGTGGTTGCGTTGAACATGGGCCAGATCAAGACCGGCGCCCCTGCTCGTTCGGATCGCGTGGCGAAGTACAACCAACTCCTGCGCATTGAAGAGCTCCTGGGCGATTCCGCCGGCTATGCCGGCTGGGGCGCGCTGCGCCGCTAACCTTTTGCAGCCAGGATCGCTGATCTCGGTCGACGAATGACCCCGGCCTGGGGATGCTGATCCCAACTTGCGAAAAAAAGGAGCCGCTCTTTTGGGCGGCTCTTTTGATTAACTGGTTTCAATCTCTGCAGGCGCTGGCTCTTCTTCTTCGCCGGCCGGGATTGGGCGAAGCGCTTCATCCAGCGTCAGGCCTTCCCGGCGCATGCCTGGCGCTGCTACACCGCAATAGGGGCACAAGTTCCAGGGCAACTCCATCAATTTCCCGCATTGGTGGCAGGCCTTGCGCAATTTGGTGTGGCAGTTGGGGCACACGGTCCAGTTTTCCCGAGTCCGCCTGCCGCAGCCCGGGCAGAGGGAGCTTTCTTCAATGGATTGAAGCAGCGCCTCCTCCTCAAGGGTTTGCTGGTACTCCTCTTCCAGCGTGCGGGGCGGGCGCAAAATCAGGTAGATGATGATGCCGGGCAAGAACAAAACAGCCACAACCAGCACGGCCAGGATGCGCGCCAAAGGATCGCGGGCTCGCTGGCGAATATCTCGGTAGGACCAGATGACCAGGCTCAGCCACAGCGCGGCAATGAAAGCGCCGCCCCAGGCGGCGGTGAACAGCATAAAGTTGCTCAGCGAATTGGGATCAAAGTCCATACAGTTCTCCGTTGGACCAGATTATAGCATGATTGCGGCGAGCTCGCGCCTGCCTGTAATAACCGCTTGCGCCTGTGCCCCACTTATTGTATAGTAGGGTTCGAGCCGATCTTAAACCCGATAACGAAAGCTGCCTGGAAGGAGGGTCGTGTGAAAGAGCAACCCGCTGCTTATCGCATCACTGACCTGGATATTGCCGAACGGCCGCGCGAGCGCCTGGCCCGGGTAGGCCCGCAAGCCTTGAGCACCGCCGAACTGCTGGGGATCCTGTTGCGCGTCGGGGTGGCGGGTGAAAATGCGGTTCAGGTGGGCCAACGCCTGTTGCAAGAGTTGGGCGGCCTGTCTGGCATTCACCGGGCAGAGTTTGGCGAGGTTTGCAAGCAGCACGGCATTGGCACTGCCAAGGCCGCCCAGATCAAAGCTGCGATTGAGCTGGGGCGCCGATTGCTGGTTGAATCCCCTGAGGAGCGCCCGGCGATCCATAGCCCGGCAGACGCTGCAGCGCTGTTGCTTTACGAGATGAGCGCTCTGGAGCAGGAGGAATTGCGCACCATCCTGTTGGATATTCGCAACCGGGTGATCGACACGGTGGCCTTATATCGGGGCTCGGTCAGCTCGTCGCAAGTCCGGGTGGGCGAGCTGTTCAAAGCCGCTGTGCGACGCAATGCCTCCAACATCATTGTTGTCCATAATCATCCCAGCGGCGATCCTACGCCCAGCCCGGATGACGTGGCGCTGACTCGAGCCATTGTCCAGGCGGGAAAACTGCTGGATATAGACGTGCTCGACCATCTGGTGATTGGTCGCGGGCGTTGGGTGTCGCTCAAGGAGCGCGGTTTGGGATTTGGCGGGTGAAAGGTTTCAGCCGCTCAGGGGCTAAAGACTGCCGGGAGAAACAGATGAGCCTGGATCAGGCCAATGAAGGGGCGAATGGGGTTGCTGACTGCATCCCAGGTTAGCTGCGCAATGGCAATGTTATCGCCGCTCATAAAGGAAGTCAGCCACTCCTGGTTGGCATCCTGCCAGACTTCATGTGCCCAGCCTGGACGGAAGGGCAAAGGCGGCTGCCAGGGGCCGGTCGGGCTATCGCCGATGCGATAATACCCACCCAAATACGAAAGTGTGTAAAACAGATAATAACGGTCACTGTAACGAGCGATGGTTGGGCTTTCAGGCGTGTCGCTCACCAGGGACGGCATTATGCTGCCCTGGTCGCTCCACGGGCCGGCAGGAGTCGGCGCAGTTGCCACGCCGATGATCGCGCCATCCTGATCGCGCCCTGAATAGTAGAGATAATAAAGATCGCCCTCTTTGAACAAAGTGGGATCACGGCAATCGGCCCATGCGCCCGCAGTCCACAGAGTTCCTGGGTGATTGGGCTGGAAGACCATTTCCTGGGTTTCCCAGGATGCGGGCGTGGCTGGATCTGCGGTGGTTGCCAGGAGAATGCTTTGGGTGTAATCGTTGGTCACCCCGGTGTAATACAGGTAATAGATACCCTCCTGATAATACACGAACGGCGCCCAGATGGCTTTCTCATCCCACGTCCCCGGGTTTCGGTTGGGCAACACCGGCTCCAGCGTCTCCCAGGTGCACAAATCTTGAGACCGGGCATAGGCAAAGCGATCTTCTTTGGGTGGAGCAGGAACGCCGTATGGCAGGTAAATGGAGATCAGGTAATAATAGCCGTCATGCCAGAACACATGGTGATCTTTGAGGCCAAATTCGATGGGAAACCAGCCTGGGTTGTCGCAGGGAGGCGCAAACACGGGCCAGCTTTTGAATCCAGTTGCGCCGAAAACCAGGACAATTGCGAAACTAAGGAAGAACGGAAGCTGGCCGACCCAGCCAGGCAAATTGGTCCGTGCGCTCAAGACTTGGCTTTCTATTTGGGACGGCTTATCAGCCGAATTGACAGGCTCATTCCGTCATGCGCACCGAGAAACGGCTGAATTCCCGCGTGGCGGGAAGCCATTCTGCCTGAACCTGGGTGACATTGGCAGCTCGCGGCCCCCTGTACAAAGCCGCGAGCAGCTTTTCTACATCTGGGCGCTGCCCTTCCACCATGATTTCCACCGAGCCGTTCCAACGGTTGCGGACCCAGCCCTTCAACCCGAGCGCGTAGGCATTTTGCTCAACAAATGCGCGGTAACCAACCCCTTGAACGCGCCCCTCGACTGTGGCGTGCAGGCGAATCAGCGTTTCAGGAATTTCACTCATGGTCTCTCCCGGCTGCCCTGTATTCGTTTGGACTTGATCAGGCTCCCAGGCGATCCTTAGCCCGCTTGCTTCTCCGTAGCGGGGTGGCGGTCAGATCGAAATCTCAGCCGGCGCACTGCAACGGCCAGGGGTGCAGCCAGCACGGTTGCCAGCAAGATCAGCCAGGGGAGCAAGTTGTTGAACGCCGCCTGGGCAGTGTCTTCTTCCAGCACTTCATTGCGCCAGCCGCGTTCCAGTTGAGTCAGGTTTTTACCCAGGGCTTGCTCGGCTCCACGCTCGCAATCCAGGCCGTTGGCATAAGCTTTGACCAGGTTCACCAGTCCTGTGGAGCCATAGGTGTTGTACAGGTACTTGGTGAACGATGCTGCCTGGGCATAGGAGAGCAGAGCGCTCGAAGCCTCTCGGGGGAAGGTCTGGCACAGGCCGGTCATCGGGATCAGCGCTTTGCGTTTAACTGCATCATCCAGCAGAATGGGATAATCGCTGTTGGGGTATAGCTCCACTTGAGATGCCAGCCCCTCGTTCAGCCAGGTGGGCAGGTTGGCGTAGCCTGGATCGGTGTACTGGTAAAGAAGAACGTGCATCAGCTCGTGTGGGATGCGCTGTTCGACCAGCAGCTTCTGGTCCGGGCCGGGCGGCAGGATTGCGACGATCACGCCCAGGTCAGCATCCGCATGCCCCGCTACCCAGTTTTCGCTGGTGGGCTGCAACACGGCTTTCATGCTCTCGGAGTCTGGATAGACGTAGATCTCGAGGGTGTCATTTGGCACCGATACTGGCAGCAAATCATCTGCCGCCTGGTATCCGGCTTGCGCTGCATCGATCACCGATTGGGCAAACCGCAAATCCCCCGTTTCATCATACCAATGAACTTTAAAGGGTTTTTCTTCCAAAGAGTTCCATGAATAGCGGTTATCGATGTAGTCAAAGCTCTCTGTCGGAAGTTGATGTTTGCTTCCATCTGCCGGGGTGATTTCCCAATGATAATCCACGCGCGAAAATGCCCGCAGGCGGTAATCTTCCAGCGGGTGGGTGTAGCTCAAGTGATACAGATGATCACCGATCTTCTTCACGGTTCCCAAACCAATGCTGGTGTGAGTGTCTTTATGGGCCTGGAAGAAAACCACGGCAGTTTCGATGGGCTCAGGGGATTCGAGGCGGGTGTGGAAGGTGATCTGGTCGCCAAACTCATACTCAACCCAGGATTTATCCACCCGCGCTTGCGCCAGGGCTGGGTGGGCCTGCAAGAAGGTCAGGCTGAGCAAGATTAAGATGATCATCCAGGATTGGCTGCGCATTTCAGGCTCCCAAAAAAGCCAGCAATGGCGTGAGTGTCAGCGGGGTCAGCAGGGTGGTCACCAGCACGGTGGTCGATACGAATGACGGCTCAGCGTTGAATTCGGTTGCCAGCACGGTGGTAAGCACAGCGGTGGGCATGGCAGCTTCCAGGACCAAAGCCTGCCGGGCAGGGCCAGCCAGGCCAAAGAGCGGGATCAGCAAGAGCGCCACAAATGGACTGACCAGCAGGCGCATGCCGCCAGCCAGGGTCAAGGGCAATGAATGACGGGACCAAACTGCGGTTTGTAACTGTAAGCCGAGCAAGACCAGCATGCTCGGGATTGAGGCATCGCCGAGCAGCTTAAAAGTGCGTTCCAGCGGCACCGGGACCAGCCACCCGGTGGCCAGGAAGATGAGCGCCAGCGCCAGGGCATACACGCTGGGCACTTTGAGCAGATTCGCCAACGCGCTGAGCAGGCTTACGGATCCAAGTGAAGCGATCACCGACCCAAGTGTATAAGCCAGGGTGGCTGAAGTGACAAAGTACAAAGAAGCATAGCTCAGCGCAACCTCACCGAAGGCAAACAGGACCACCGGCAGGCCAAAATTACCTGCGTTCATGAACATTGCGGCAAGCATCACTCCCGCAAGCATGCGCCGCTCCAGACGAAAACCGGCTCCAAAAAGGAAGGTCAGCCCGCCGACGATCAATGTGCAGGCAGCCGCGAAAAGCATCACCCGAGAAATTTCCCCCCCGCTCAATCGGTTGGTGGTCAGCAGGGTAAATAGAAGGCAAGGACTGAAGAGATGAAAAACAAGTTGAGAAAGTGGACGCGGGCTGACGCCAGTATAGCGGCCAAACAAAAAACTTGCTCCGACGATCAGGAAAATCGGCAGCAAATTAGTCGTGAACAGGTTGATGAACTCGCCCAATAAGATTATCCCTAATCTTCGTCATCATCGTCGAAAAGGTCATCCATATCTTCGAGATCGTACTCTTCGTACCAGCCTTCCTCGTCCTCTTCAGCTTCAGGAAAGTCAAACATGGGCATCAGTTGCAGGCTTTCGTTAAAAGTCAAGTTATCCAGGGCCGATTCCAGCAATTCAAGCTCTTGTTCATTATCGGTGTCATCATAAAGCGCCTGCAGCGCGTCTCGCACACCTTCGCCGCCAATTTGGGAAAGCGACCAGATGCTGGCCTGGCGGGTGCTGTCATCGGGGTCGTCCAGCAGCTCGAGCAGATGGGGGACAGCATCTGATATTTCCAGCTCGCCTGCGGCGCGGGCTGCCTCGCTGCGCAATATGGGCAGGTTGCTGTGCAGCATTGCCAGGATGGCGGACTGCCATTGCTGGTTCGCCGACCGGCCCATGGCAAACAGGGCGCTGGCTTTCCAATACTTGTCATCTGAGGCAAATGCTTGTTCCAACAGCGGCTGCACTTCGTCGCGGCTGGAATACCCAAGGGCTTCCAGCGCGCAGCGGCGGACTTCCGGCGCATCATTGCCGTTCATCACTTCGAGCAGCGCATCTTCGATGCGGTGCAGCGTGGCTTCGGGTAATTCGTCAATTTCGCCCGCATAGACAAAGCGCCCAAGCGCGCTGGCCGCAGCCGCCCGCACTTCGCTGTCTTGATCTGCGGTCATTAATCGCAGGAAGATCGGAATCAGGCTCTTTTCTTCAAACTCCCACAGGATGTGCACGGCCAGCAAACGAATCCTGGCCTCTTCGTCTTGCAGGGCGAAACGCCCAAGCGACTCAAAAGAGAGCAGCATGTCGCTTGTGTTCAGCTCTTCAATATCCTCCAGCAGCGCCTGCCGTCGCCAGGCAGGGATCTTGGGCCAGACAGCCCCAAGCATCTTCAGTTCGGAGTCTTCCAGATCAGAAAGCCGATACAGGTATCGCGGGTGCAGCGTGTTATCCACATCCAGCAGGGCGTCGATCAGCTTCTGAAAGGGTATCTCGGCAGGTGATTGCATGAATGGTTCTTTCTAGCTGCTGCCAGGCTCATGGAAGCTGGATGGGGTTGAGAAAATCCTGCACGTTGATGTAGATCAGCAGCAGGATCAGCAGGGCAAAGCCTACCATGTGGACAGTGTTTTCGTACCGAGCCGGTATGCGCCGGCGGATCAGGATTTCTGGCAGGGTGAACAGGATGCGGCCCCCATCCAGGGCGGGGATGGGCAGCAGGTTCATGAAGCCAAGCGACATCGAGATCACCATAAAAAACCACAATGGGTTTTGGAATCGCTCGTAGATGTCAAACATGCCTTTGTAGCCCACCAGGCGGCTTTCTTCAGGGCTGGCCTGGCCGTTGATCATGCGCATGGGAAGAGCAACCAAAGCCCGGATGTTCTCAAAGGCGGCCGCTGAGCCGCGCTGCACGGCTAAACCGATCCCGATTGGACGGGTGGGGTTGGTTAGTCCCACTCCAATTGCTCCCTGGCCTTCAGGAGGGTTGACTCGGGGTGTGACCTCTACAACCACGATCTGGTCGCCGCGCTGTAAAACCAGCGTGACTGGCTTGCCCAGGTTTTCATCAATCAACTCTCTCAATCGGGCAATGCTGTCGACAGTTTGTCCGTTGACTTCCTGGACCAGGTCACCGGGCCGGATTCCGGCGGCCGCAGCCGGCGAGCCATCGGCGATCGAGGCAATCAGCACTTTTTCGATCACCGGTTCGCCCAACGAGTAGACCAGCATGATCCCCATGATCACGCCAACCATCAGGTTCATCGCCGGGCCGGCAAAAAGCACACCCAGGCGAACCCACGGGTTCGCCGCAGCCAACCCCCCCGGTATGGAGGGATCGTTCTCGCCTTTTGGGCGCACAAACCCGCCGAGAGGAATCCAGTTGATTGAAAGTATCGTCTGACCGGGAGCCAGGTTCTCGGGTGGCTTCGTGCCAAACCAGCGGCGTTTCCCCTCTGTGTCTCGTGCCGTTCCTACCAGGCGAGGCGGGAAGCCAATGCCAAACTCCTCCACATCGACTTTCAGCAAACGAGCTGCCATAAAGTGGCCTAGCTCATGGAGGATAATCAGGATGGCAATCCCCAAGATGAAAGTAAACAGAGCCATTGGTAACCTTCTTTTTTGTTCAATCCGAAACCGACTATGTAAAATCCAACCTCCGATTATATCGCCTCCCCGCAGATTAGGGTAGCCGCGCCCGTGTTTAAACCCCACTTTCTAACGTTACTCTAAACCGCTTGCTCTGGGTGGTCATCCTCGCCGAGGACGAGCCAGATTAAGGCCAATCCGCGCTGTGGGCAGGCCCGCCTGGTGCAGCCATGAGCACTTGTTCCACACCGGGCAGGCTCTTCAAGCGTTTGGCAATCTGTCCTGCGTATGAGGCAATACAAATCACATGCACATTTGGCCCAGCATCAATGGTGTAGCAGACAGGAATGCCCTCTGCCCGCCAGGCAACCACCGCCTGCATCACCGCCAGGGTGGCGGGTTGCCAGTACAGGATGCGGGGTGTGGAGGTCATGATCACGCCATGCATCAAATTGCTGTCCAGCTCAACGATTTCGGCCAGGGCATCAAAATCGCGTTCCAGAATGGCCTGGCGGCAGATTGCCAGGCGGCGCGGCGCATCATCGACGCGCGCGGATTGCAGCGGGCTGGTGTGGGCCAGGGGGTGCCCCTCGCTCGATCCAGTGGCTTTGTGCGCCTGGCTGACCACCGCCACACAGTCCACCAGAGCCCAGTGCTCCGGTGGGGCGATTGAAAAGGCAAAGGAGTTTTCGTGCCGGTCGCCAGCCCGCCATTCCACAAAACCGCCCGGTACCGAGCGGCAGGCAGAGCCCGAGCCGGTGCGCGCCAGCCTGGATAGCGCAGCCTCATCCAGATCCAGGCCGGCGGCGCAGCTTGCCGCCAGGCTCAGGGCGGCAAAAGCGGACGCCGAAGAAGCGATCCCGGCACCCATCGGGAAATTGTTGTTGCTCTCCACCCGGGCGTTGCAGGCCAATCCTGCCATGTCGCGCACCCGGTTTAGCATGGCTGTGACCCGGTTCAAAGCCGCGCCGCTTTGCTTTTGCCCATCCAGGATCAGCTCGTCATGAGCCAGCCCTTCGTCAAACGTTACCCGCGTGCGCGTGAACAACCCATCCAGGTTCATCGAGATCGAACCGTTGGAAGGTATCCGCAACTCATGGTCGCGGTTGCCCCAATATTTGATAAAGGCAATATTAGCGCAAGCGACACCGGTTGCAGAGCGATCAGACATGATACGTAGATGACCCTTTCGTCATTTTCTATTGCAAGTGTACCACGGACGTCCAGCATTTCCAGGATGCGGCGCTTGCCCTCGAATGTAACCGTATCCAGTCTCTCGCGGATTTTGGTGCAAAAGTCTTCGATGGTGGCGATTTCTGCGTCCGAATAGGTGAGTTGCTGTAGAAAGACAGAGAGTTTCGCATGCTCTTTCTTCAGGTCAGCAGTGAGTTTTGCCAGCCGGTTCTTGCGCTCCAGCGGCGCTTCCAGACCCATGGTATCAAAGGCCTGGTCGGCCTGCCGCCGGTGCATCATTCACACCCGGCCACCACACCGCCAGAAGTCGAGCAGCGCATTCTGAACAGCGCATTCTGCAGCACCCGGCCTTTACTCTCCCCGCCGGCGACGCCTGAGGATAGTCCCAGCCCGCAGTTGCCCTTGACGGAGGCGAGCACCGGGCTATAATCAATCCAGGCGCTGGCGGGAATGGTCGCGGTTCTCCGGTGGGTAAGATGCGAAAGCCGAGGGAAAAAACTTCGGAAAGTGTCCGGGACGATACTTAAGAGTACAAGTGCGCCGCCCGAAGGCCAGAAGCGCTGAACGTTACGCTTGCTGAAGAGAGCGATACAGGAACGCATGCACGGGCAGACGGTTTTGCAGGATTCAAATTTGAGGGACCACGATGACTTTTGGATATCCAGAATGGCGAAACACTTTGAATAAATGTATAATCAATTGATCAGACAACTGATATCGTGTTGGGTAATCTCGATTTTCTGTTGAAAAATGGCGGCAAGTGCAGAAGGACCTTCAGCCCAAATCGCCCCGGTTAAGCGCCAGGAAATCAAGCACGCCAAAAACCTGCGCATCTTCCTGCTGGGTCCGCCGGTCATTACCTGGTGCGATGAGGTCCTATCCATCTCGCGCCGTCAGGTGCGCGCCTTGCTGTACCGGTTGTCTGCCGATCTTCAACCCATTCCTCGCGAGCAGCTTTGCGACCTGATCTGGCCTGAAGTTCCCCTTCCCAAAGCCCGGCGCAGTCTCACGCATTTACTTACTCATCTGCGCCTGGCCTTGCCAGAGCCGGATCTGGTGGAATTTACCAGCGAAACGATTGCCCTGAACCCAGCGCGTACGTGGTCCGATACGGTCGCCCTGGCGAAGCTCTATGCCGAGCGCTATAAGCTTCTCCGGGGATACCCCGGCTCGGAGGACGATTCACCACTTTTGCTGACCCCATTGGAGAATGTGATCCAGTCTTACCGTGGCCCATTCCTGAGCAACTTTAACCTGAGCGATTCTCAAGAGTTCGAAGCCTGGGTCAGCCAACAGCGACAATATTACGAGTGTCGTTACCTGGAGATCTTATCCGATCTGATCGATTACTACCACCATCACAAGGACCATGACAAGGCGATTGCTTACGCCAAGCGCTATCTGGAAATCGACAGCCTGGCGGAAGAAGTGCACTGCAAGCTGATCGAGCTGTACGCCGCCATTGGCGATCGCAGCGCGGCGGAGCGCCAGTTTGAAGCCTGCGCCGCCAGCCTGGAGCAGGAGCTGGGCGTCAGCCCCTCCCCGAAGACCTGGGCGGTCTACCAATCGGCGGCTGGAAACCGGCCGTCCGGCGCCCTGATTTCGCCGCACGCCCTGGCCAAGCGTTCGCAGAATGGTCTCGAGACACCCTTCGTTGGTCGCGACGACCTCCTGGCCGCCATTGACCAGGCCTACAATCTGGCCATCTCGGGCCGCGGCAAAGTGATCCTGATCAGCGGAGAGCCCGGCATCGGTAAATCCCGTTTACTGCAGCAAATCGCAACCCATTATCATTGCAGCAGCACGGTCCTGTTCAGCGCCTGCAGCCAGGGATTGAAAAACCTCGCCTTCTACCCCATCGCGCAGGCTTTCCGTCCGGTGATCGAAAGCCAAAATCTCTCGATCACACTCAGCCCACTCTGGCTGGCTGAGGCCGCTCGCTTGCTGCCGGAGATCTATTCCCGTTTTCCCGAGCTGCCGGCTTCGCAACCCGCCAGACCGGACGAAGGGCGCCGGCGCCTTTTCGAAGCCTTATCCCGGCTAGCTGCCAGCCTGCAAAGCAGATTCCGCCCGCTGGTGCTGTGCCTGGATGATCTGCAGTGGGCCGACGCAACCACCCTGGAATGGCTGACCTATTTGGCCAACCAAATGGCCTTTGAAGGCCTCGGCCATATCCTGATTATCGGCGCTTACCAGTTCGAAGAGGCTCAACCCTTGGCCGAATTGCGCCATGCCCTCAACCGCCTTGGTCTGCTTGAAGAGTATTCGCTCACCAGTCTGGCGCCGGACGAAGTCAGCCAAATTCTGGCGTTTCACCTCGGCGCCCAGCAGGGCCAGCAAAACCCGGCGGCCCGGCTCCATCAGATTTCAGGTGGCAACCCCTTCTATCTGCTCGAAATCCTTCAGGCGCTGATCGACAGCCACCTCCTCCCCGGCCAGCCGATTGATCCCAAAACCCTACCCGTGCCGAAAACCGTTCAAGAAGCCCTCCGCCTGCGTCTGGCTTCCGCCGACCCTCTTGAGCGCATGATTTTGGAGCTGCTTGCCGTTCTGAGCCATCCCGTTCATTTCGACATGCTGCCTGAGCTGGTCCCCGCCGCCGAGCTGGAAACCCTGCAGGCTATCGATCGGCTGGCATCTCGCCGTCTGCTGGCCGAGCGCGAAGGTGTTTATCAGTTCGCCTTTGACCTCCTGCGCCTGGTGGTCTACAACGACATCAGCTATGCCCAACGCCGCATCTTTCACCGTCGCTGCGCCCGGTTGCTGGAGAAGTACTTTCCGGCTGAAATCGCCCTGCTGGCCTGGCACTTCGAGCAAAGCGGCGAGCCGGGGAAAGCCGCCGATTATGCCCTGCGCGCCGGGGCGAATTCCATCCAGGCTCTGGCCTTTGGCGATGCGCTGGATTTCTTCAGCCGGGCTTTGAATTCCCTCAAACAAGAAGCGGCTACCTTGACGGCGCAGGAGGACATCGCCGCCAACTATCGCCGGCAGATTGCGGCGCTGTCCCAGCGGAGCAGCGTTTTCCGTACCCTGGGTGAAATGCAATCCAATCAAGACGACCTGGCGGAAGAAGCCCGCCTCGCCGCCGCGCTAGGCGACCAAAGCGCCCTGGCGCAGGTCTGCATCCGCGAGGCCAACGCCCATCGCTGGTTCTGCCGCTATTTGCAGGCGCGAGAATGCGCCGAAAAAGCCCTGCAGCTCAGCCTGGCGATCGGCGACCGCCACTTGCAGGCCCGATCCCTGCGCGAGATCGGTCTGGCAGAGCGCGCCCTCGGCGATTTTGCCTCCGCCGAAGCCAGCTTGAAACAGGCCTTGCAGCTTTTCCATGACTTGGAAGAGACCAGTTACGAAGTGCACACCTTGTGCAATCTATCTGCTCTCTACATCTACACCGGCAATCTGCGCCGCGCAGAAAAATTTGCCCAGGACGCCCTGACATGCTGCGAGCAGGTCAAATTGCCTTTCCTCCGCCGCATCGCGCTGGGGGATCTGGGCGTGGCGCTGGCTGGCAGCGGTCGGATCGACCAGGGTCGGGAATGCCTGCTTTCCAGCCTGGATATTGCGCGTGAAATCGGCGACCGGACACAGGAAATCTTCTGCCTGTGCCATCTTGGCTGGCTGGAAAACCAGGCTGGCCGGGCCGAGCATGCCCTGGGCTATTTGCGCGAAGGGCTATCCCTGGCCGAACGCCTCGATTCTCGCGCCGAACAGAGCCGCCTGTACGCCGGTCTGGCGGATGCGCATCGCTTGCTGGATAACATCCGCCTGGCCAAATCCTTCGCCCACAAGTCTATCGAGCTGGCCAGGCTTCACCACCGGCGCTACGATCAGGAGCTGGCCGAGCAAATCATGGCAAAAATCGAGGAAAAATTGTAGCCAATTGACCCTTATTTTGTAGTCGTTTTGTAGCCATACCTGGATTATCCTGATCATAAGAGGTGCCAGGTTATTTTTTCCCCCCTTCATCATCGCCACAAAACCTGAGCAGAATTCGGATTTGCGTTCTACCATCCGGAGGTGCAATCATGACGATGGCTCCCGTCTCTCATAAGCCTTCGTTTAATGATGTCTTCTATGCCAGTCTGCAAAAGCTGCCGGAAGGCGAGAACATCCTGGCGTGTTTGCAATGCGGCACCTGCAGCGGCGTGTGCCCGTTTGGCTACCTGATGGATTTCCCGCCCAGCAAGATGATCGCCTCGTTGCGGGCGGGCTTCTTCGACCGCGTCCTGAAAACCGACCTGGTGTGGATGTGCGTATCCTGTTACGCCTGCACCCGCGCTTGTCCCGCCAAGATTCCCCTGACCCTGGGTTTGATGACCCGCGCCAAGGAGGAGCTGTTGCTGGCCGGCAACATCCCCACCGAGCTTCAGGATGCCCTGGAAAACTCGCAGCGCTACGGTAACCCGTTAGGCGTATCACAGCGCCGCCGCGCCGCCTGGGCCCGCGGCGTCGAGCCGCCGGTCAAGATCATGAGCCAGGTGCGCCAGCCCGTTGACGTGCTCTGGTTCGTTGGCGACTACGCCTCTTTCCACCCGCGTGTCGAACAGGTCAGCCAGGCCTTCGCCAGGGTGCTCAATGCCTTGAAGATCAATTACGGCATCCTTGGGCCGGAAGAGTACAGCGACGGCGATTCCCAGCGCCTGGCAGGCGAGCGCGGCCTGTTTGAGATGCTGGCGGAAAAGAATGCTCAGGCGTTTTCCCGCTATAGCTTCGGGGAGATCATCACCACCGATCCGCATGCCTTCAACGCGCTGAAGAACGAGTACCCGGCTTTAGGCATTGACTACCCCGTCCGGCACTACACCCAGTTTCTGGCGGACCATTTGGACCAACTCAAGCCATTGCTCCGCCACAGCGTGAAGGCCAAGGTGACCTATCACGATCCTTGCTACCTTGGCCGCGCCAACAACATTTTTGAAGAACCGCGGCGCCTGCTAAAAGCCATCCCGGGCGTCGAGCTGGTGGAAATGGCGCACACCCAGGAGATCAGCCTGTGTTGCGGCGGCGGCGGCGGTGGGATGTGGCTGGACGGATACACCTGGGAGAAGGCCCATGTGCGCCTGTCTGAATGGCGGGTACGCGAAGCCGTCACCGCTGGCGCGGATATCCTGGCCATTGCGTGTCCGTATGAAGCCCCGCGCTTCGAGGACGCCGCCAAGATGGTGGAGAAAGCCAGCCGGCTGGTGGTCCGAGATATCGCTGAGTTGCTGGCCGAGTCGATGGGCGAATGACAAGGAGGAAGACATGAACATCGTCGTACCGGTCAAACTCGTGCCCGATCTGGTCGAGGAGCTGGTGATCAACGACCAGGGCACCGCACTCGACCCAATGTGGCTACGATACAAGCTGAACGAGCTCGACGAACACGCTATCGAGCAGGCGGTGGTATTGAAAGAACGCGCTGGGGCGCATGTGACCGTCATTGCGCCGGATATCGACGGTGCGGACGATGCGCTGTTTACGGCTTCGGCCAAAGGCGCCGACCAGTTGATCAAGCTGTGCGGCGATTTCGAACAAGGCCTGAGGAATCATACCCTGGCGAGACTGATCACCGACCTGCTGGGCCAGGCGCCTGCGGACCTGGTGCTCACCGGCGTCCAGGCGCACAACGACCTGGATGGCCCATTGGGAGCGCTGTTGGCGGGCCACTTGGGCCTCCCCTATATTGGTTATGTATCGGGCGTCTCCTTGACCGATGGCCGCGCCTTGGTGCGCAAAGAATACCCGGGTGGGCTGATCGCCGAGATCGAAGTTGCTTTGCCGGTCGTCCTGGGCATCCAGGCAGCTGAACGCCCGCTGAGCTATATCGCCTTCAGCCGCATCCGCCAGGCGATGAAGACTGCCACGCTCGAAGAGCATATCCTTCCTGAGCTGGAGCCGGCTGGTCAGGTGACCGGGAAGATGTACAAATCCGAAAGTGGGGCGCGGGCAACCATGCTGCACGGAGATGTCGCTGCTGTTGCTGCCCGGCTGGTGGAGATCTTCCGTGAGGCCGGGGTGCTGTGATCCCTGTACGGGATTGAGGCAGGAGGCTTGTGATGAACCAGGATATTTTCGTACTCGTTGAGCATCTGCGGGGTGGAGTAGCGGATATCTCGTATGTAATGCTGGCTGCCGGACGCGCCCTGGCCGATCATCTGGGTGGCTGCGTGGTGGCGATCCTGCTGGGCCACGACGCTCAGGCGCTGGCGAGCGAGCTGGCCGCCGACCAGGTGTGGTATATGGACCACCCCGCCCTGGCCGACTTCAACCCCGAAATCTATCAGCAGGCGGTGGAAGCACTGCTCACAGAACACGCTCCACGCCTGTTCCTGTTTGGAGACACTTCCATCGGCGCCGATATCGCTGGTCCGCTCTCCTCCCGTCTGGGGTTGCCGCTGGTGAGTTACTGCCGCAGTTTACACGCCGAGGATGGCGCGCTTAAATTTATCAGCCAGGTGTGCGGTGGAAAGATCATGTTCGAAGGCGAACTTCCCGCCCCGACCGCCCTGGTGGCGATGATGCCCGGCGGCTATAAACCAGAGACCGGGCACAGCGCCCAGACCCCCAGCATCACACGGCTGGAAGTTCCGGCATTCGCGGAGCCGCGCCTGCGCTTGCTGCGCTACATCGAGCCGGAAATCAGCGACGTCGATATCTCCAAAGAAGCAATGTTAGTGTCTGTGGGCCGCGGCATCCAAAACCAGGATAACCTGCAGCTGGCCCAGGACCTGGCCGAGGCGCTTGGCGCCGTGGTTTGCTCCTCACGGCCGGTGGTGGATCAAGGCTGGCTGCCGCCCTCCCGCCTGGTGGGCAAGTCTGGCCAGCGAGTGAAAGCCAAAGTGTATCTGGCTTTGGGGATCAGCGGCGCGCCGGAACATGTCGAAGCTGTCACCGGCAGCGAGATCATCATCGCCGTAAACACGGATCCCCAGGCTCCGATTTTCGATGTGGCACAATATGGCGCCGAGCTGGACTTGCTGGCTCTGCTTCCGGCCTTGACCGAAGCGGTCCAGCGAGCCAAAGGTGGATAAATCTCATGTCTTATTCGCTGGTTAAGTCCATCCTCGTCCTGGCCGGTTTGTTGGCTTCGCTAGCCGTGTTTGTCAGGCTCAGCTACCAGCGCTTATGGGTCAATCTGCGTCGCGGCGGGCCAGGCGATCGATACGACCGTTGGGGTGAGCGGGTCAAAGGTCTGTTGATATATGTGGCCGCCCAGTTGCGCCTGTTCCGCTTTCCCATCCCCGGCACCTCACACTTTTTCATTTTTTGGGGTTTTGTGCTGCTCTTTCCGACCATCGTACTGGCAATTATTGAGGGGTTGACCGCCTTCACCGGCGTCGAATATACCGTTCCGCTGCTGGAAACCTGGGGGCTGCTGGCGCTGATACAGGATCTGTTCGCGGCCTTCGTGATCATCGCCATGCTCTATGCGCTGTATTTAAGAGTGATCGTCGATCCAGAGCGCTATCGCGGCAGCCACAAAAGCCAGGGCATCAAGGTCTTGGTGTTTATCCTGACCATTATGGTCAGCCTGCTGGTGATGAACGGCATTCGCATCAACCTGGGAGAAGCACCGTTGAGCGCCTGGCAGCCCGTCTCGCGGGCAGTCGGTTCGATCTTTGCCGGGCTGGAGGAAAGCAGCCAATGGATCATCGGTGAAACGGCTTACTGGGTCCATCTTGGGGTGGTGTTGGTCTTCCTGACCGAACTGCCCCAGGGGAAACACTTCCACATCGTCACCTCAGCGCCGGCGGTTCTGCTGCGCAATTTAGGACCCCGCGGCCGGTTAGCTCCTGCGACGGAACGATCCGACAACGGGAATGATCCGAAGCCAGGGATAGGCTCGGTAATGCAATTTCGCTGGCGACAAATGCTCGATTTCTACACCTGCACGGAGTGCGGGCGCTGCCAGGAAGTTTGCCCGGCATACGCCAGCGGGCACGAGCTCTCCCCCAAGCTGCTGATTATGAGCCTGCGGGACCAGTTGGATCAGCAAAGCCGCAACGGGAAAAAGTCTTTGCTGGGAGAAGCGATCCCTGAGCAGAGCCTGTGGGCGTGCACCACCTGTTATGCCTGCGACCAGGAATGCCCCTTATTTGTCGAGCATGTTGCCCCAATCGTGGAGATGCGCCGCCGCCTGGTGTTCGAAGGGCATATGGATGATAAGCTCAAGGAGTCACTGGAATACCTCGGTCGCTATGGCAATTCATTCGGCCAATCCGAGCGAATGCGCCCTCGCTGGACGCAGCCGCTGTCCTTCAAGATCAAGGATGCGCGCCGCGAGCCGGTCGAATACTTGTGGTTCACCGGCGACTATGCGGCCTACAGCGCTACCCTGGCGGAGGTCACCCGCAAGACCGCCGAGGTCTTGCAAGCGGCGGGATTGAACTTCGGCATCCTGTACGACGGGGAGCGCAACGCCGGCAACGATGTGCGCCGGGTGGGTGAAGAAGGATTGTTCGAGATGCTGGCGGAGAAAAACCTGGCGACCCTGGATCGCTGCGATTATCAGGCCATCGTCACTACCGATCCACATACATTCAATACACTCAAAAACGAATATCCCGCTCTGCGTAACGGCAACGGCCACGTAAATGGTAACCACCCGATACTGCATGTGGCCGAGTTACTGGACCAATTGCTCGCCTCCGGCGAGCTGAAATTGAACAAGCGCCTGGATTACACGGTTACCTACCACGATCCCTGCTACCTGGGGCGCTACAATGCCATATATGATGCGCCTCGACGGGTGATCGCTGCCACAGGCTGCCGCCTGGTCGAGATGCCGCGCCATGGCGACCGGGCGCTGTGCTGCGGCGCTGGCGGCGGACGCATCTGGATGGAAGAAGGACAAGTGAAAGAACGACCCAGCGAAGCCAGGGTGCGGGAAGCGGCCGGGTTGGATTCTGTTCAAGCGATGGTGGTCGCTTGCCCCAAGGATGTGACCATGTACAAAGACGCGGTCAAGACTACTGGCGTCGAGGGCCGCTTGGCGATAAAGGATCTGGTCGAGCTGGTTCACGAGGCCATCTGACTGGAAAATAAAACTGGGCATAAACCTTCCAGTGGAATCAGGAGTGCATCTATGAGCGAAAAAGTAGGCGTTTATATCTGTCATTGCGGCACCAATATCGCTGGGGTAGTGGACGTGGTGGAAGCAGCGCGCTGGGCCAGCGAGCAGCCCAATGTGGAGATCGCTCGCGAGTACAAGTTCATGTGCTCCAGCCTTGGACAGGAGCTGGTCGAGAAGGATATCAAGGAATTGGGACTGACCCGGGTGGTCGTAGCAGCCTGCTCGCCGCACATGCATGAAAAAACCTTCCGCGGCGCCTGCCAGCGCGCCGGGTTGAACCCCTTCCTTTTCGAGATGGCAAACATCCGCGAGCTCGACTCCTGGACCACAACAGATGGCGCCGCTGCCACCCACAAGGCCAAAGCGCTGATCAAAGGCGCCATTGAGCGGGTGGTTTACCACCAACCCCTGGAGCCAGTGGTGGTCGATATCAACCCTAACGTGCTGGTAGTTGGCGGCGGCATCGCCGGGATCACTTCCGCCCTCGAGCTGGCCAACGCCGGATACCATGTTTATCTGGTGGAGCGCGAGCCGTCCATTGGCGGGCACATGGCCCAATGGGATAAGACTTTCCCTACCCTGGACTGTGCGGCCTGCATCCTGACCCCGCGCATGGTCGAAGTGGGTCAGCACCACAACATCACCTTGATGACCTACAGCGAAATCGAAAGGGTGGAGGGCTTCCTGGGCAACTATACCGTCACCGTGCGCAAGAAAGCCCGCTATGTGAACGAGGCCCTGTGCACCGGTTGCGGCATCTGCGAGGAAAAATGCCCCAAGAAGGTGCTCGACGAAGTCTTCAACGTTGGCCTGGGCGACCGCAAAGCCATCTACCGTCCCTTCCCGCAGGCCGTGCCGATGTACCCGGTGGTGGACGTCCAGAACTGCACCTACTTCGTCAAGGGCAAATGCAAAGCCTGCCAGATCTTTTGCCCGCCTGGGGCGATCGATTTCGAGCAGCAGGATGAATTCATTACCCTTAACGTGGGCAGCGTCATCCTGGCAACCGGTTACGACCCGTTCGATGCCCGCCGCATCCCGCAGTATGGCTATGGCCGCCTGGCCAACGTCTTCACCAGCCTGGAGTTCGAGCGCATGGTCAACGCATCCGGCCCCACCGCCGGGCATATTGTCTTGCGCGACGGCTGCACCGAGCCGAAGAGTGTGGCCATCGTCCATTGTGTCGGCTCGCGCGACGAAAATTACAATGAGTACTGCTCGCGAGTGTGCTGCATGTATTCGTTGAAGTTCGCCCACCTGGTGCGCGAACACCTGCCAGATGCCGAGGTGTACAACTTCTATATTGATGTCCGGGCAGCAGGCAAACGCTATGAAGAGTTCTATCACCGTGTGATGCGCGAGGGCGCCAACTTCATCCGTGGCCGGGTAGCCGAAGTGACCGACGCCGCCCGCACACCGGAAGAAGAAGGCAAGCTGATCGTGCAAGTGTACGACACCTTATATGGTGGGCAGCGCCGCATCCCGGTGGACATGGTCATCCTGAGCGTGGGCATGGAATCACGCCACGATGCCCGGGATGTGGCCAACCTGTTCGGTATGGGCTGCGATTTCTCCGGCTTCTTCATCGAGCGCCATCCCAAGCTCGACCCGATCCTGACCATGGTGGAGGGCGTCTTCATCGCCGGCGCCTGCCAGGGGCCGATGGCGATCCCAGAAACGGTTGCCCAGGCGGCGGCTGCCGCCATGCGCGCCGCCAGCCTGATCGCCCAGGGGACGGTGCTCATGGAGCCGGTGCGCGCTCATATCGACGAAAAGAAGTGTTCAGGCTGCCGCATCTGCAACAACCTTTGTCCCTACACCGCGATTGTTTATCACGAAGACCGCCAGGCCTCCGAGGTCATCACTGCCCTGTGCCAGGGCTGCGGCACCTGCGTGGCGGCCTGCCCCAGTGCGGCTATCAGCGGAGCGCATTTCACCCGCCAGCAGCTGATGGCGCAGATCGAAGGCCTGCTGTGGGATATGCGCCAACCGGCGGAGAGCGAAGCCGCCCCGGCCTGAAACCTGGGGCGAAAAAATCAGGAGAGGTTCCATGGATGAGACATTTGAACCCGTCATCGTTGGATTTCTGTGCAACTGGTGCTCTTACCGCGCCGCGGACCTGGCCGGGACGGCCCGGCTGCACTACGCGCCGAATATGCGCGCCATCCGGGTGATGTGCAGCGGCCGGGTAGAGCCGGATCTGGTGCTCAAAGCCTTGCGCAAGGGCGCCGACGGCGTGCTGATTGCCGGCTGCCATCCCGGCGAGTGCCATTATATCGAGGGCAATTTGAAGGCGTTGCGCCGCTACACGCTGCTCAAGCGCATGCTGGCGCAATTCGGCATCGAAGAGCAGCGCGTTCAGCTTGTCTGGGCTTCGGCCTCCGAAGGGCCTTTGCTGGCAAAGACCGTCGACCGGATGACCGAGGAACTACGCCTGCTGGGGCCGTTGCGCTGGCAGCAGAAGGTGGTGCGCAACGGGCACCACCCAGCCCAGACGCCTCGGATTCCCGAAGAACAGGCAGCAGTGATGGAGGTATAGCCATGCCCCAAAATGGAAAACCAAAGCTGGCCATGTATTGGGCCGCTTCCTGTGGCGGGTGTGAGATCGCCGTGCTCAATATCGGCGATAAAATCCTGGATGTCGACGCAATCTTCGACGTCGCCTTCTGGCCGGTGGCGGCCGATTTCAAGTACGAGGATGTGCGTGGTTACCCAGATGGTTTTATCGATCTGTGCTTGTTCAACGGCGCCATCCGCAACTCAGAAAACGAGGAGATCGCGCACCTGCTGCGCCGGAAATCGAAAATCCTGGTTGCCTTTGGCTCCTGCGCATACGAGGGTTGTATCCCCGCCCTGGCCAACCTGACCACGGCGGAGAATATCTTCTCCACCGCCTACCAGACCAGCCCATCTACGGATAACCCAACGGGCATCCTGCCGCAGCCGGTAACGCGCCTGCCCGAAGGTGAGCTGCACCTGCCCAGCTTTTACCCGGCGGTGAAATCTCTGGATCAAGTGGTGCAGGTGGACTACACCATTCCCGGCTGCCCGCCAGAACCGCACCAGATTTGGGCCGTCCTGCAGGCGATTGTGGGTGTCTTACTGCATGGCGCCGAGCCGCCCCCGCTCGGTTCCATTCTGGGGGCGGGTCAGGTGGCTGTTTGCCAGGAATGTCTGTTGGAAAAAGGCGAGAAGAAAATTGAGCGCTTCTACCGCCCGTATGAGATCATTCCCCAACCCGGCTTGTGTTTGTTGGAGCAGGGCCTGGTATGCCTGGGGCCCGCCACGCGCAGCGGCTGCGGTGCGCTCTGTCCGCAAGTTGGCATGGGCTGCCGGGGCTGCTACGGCCCGCTGGATGGCGTCGAGGATCAGGGCGCCCGGATGCTATCAGCGATTGCTTCGGTGATAGGCGCCGGAGCGCCGGGCGAAAAAGAGGACGACATCGAAAAACAGGTCAACGCCGCTGTAGATACACTGGCTGATCCTGCGGGGACGTTTTACCGCTTTAGCATGGCGCATTCATTCCTGAACCGAGCGCGATCCAACGGTAGCAGCGCTGCAGGAGGAGGTGTTTGATGGAACGAATCTCAATTGACCCGATCACGCGGCTAGAAGGCCACGGTAAAATCGAGATCTTCCTGGATGAACAGGGAGAGGTGGCCAACGCCTACTTCCAGGTTCCAGAGTTGCGCGGCTTTGAGCAGTTCTGTATCGGCCGGCCGGCTGAGGAAATGCCGCGCATCACCGACCGCATTTGCGGCGTTTGCCCCGAGGCGCATCACATGGCTTCAACCAAGGCGCTGGACGCCCTTTTCCACATCGAGCCCTCTTCGGCGGTCAAGAAACTGCGCGAGCTGTTCTACATGGCTTTCTATGTCACCGATCACACCACCCATTTTTACGCCCTGGGGGGACCGGATTTTGTCCTGGGTCCCGACGCGCCGCCTGCCGAGCGGAACATACTCGGCGTGATTCATAAGGTGGGTGTGGAGATCGGCAAGCAAGTGATCGAATGCCGCCATCGAAACCATCATGTCATTCAACAAATAGGCGGCCGCGGCGTTCACCCGGTGGCTGGTCTGCCGGGAGGTTGGAGCAAAGCCACCCGTGCCGAAGAACAATATGAATACGAGCAGATCGCCCGTAAGAATATTGAGTTCGCGCTGTTCAGCTTGCAGCTTTTCGACCAGATCGTGCTGGGTAACCCGGAATATGTAGATTTAATCCTTGCCGATACCTTCACCCACCGCACCTACTCGATGGGCACGGTGGACAGCAACAACCGGGTGAATTTCTATGACGGTATGATCCGCGTGGTTGACCCGGAAGGCAAGGAGTTCGTCAAATACCCGCCGCGCCATTATGTCAAACACTTGGCTGAGCACGTCGAGCCGTGGACCTACTTGAAGTTCCCTTATTTAAAAGCTGTTGGCTGGAAAGGGCTGACCGACGGCGTACACAGCGGGGTTTATTGCGCCACGCCGCTCTCGCGCCTGAACGCCGCGGATGGCATGGCGACGCCGTGCGCCCAGGAGTATTTTGAAAAGTTCTATGAAACCTTGGGGAGCCAGAAGGTCAATGGGCGTTACCGGCCGGTACACCAACGCCTGGCTACGCATTGGGCGCGCTTGATCGAGCTGTTGTACGCTGCCGAGCGTATGCTTGAGCTGGCGACCGATCCAGAGATCACCGACCCGAACGTGCGCGTCCAGGTCACGGAGGTGCCCGATGAGGGCGTTGGCAGCGTCGAAGCGCCGCGTGGCACTTTGACGCACCATTACTGGACCGATGAAAACGGCATTCTGACCCGAGTAAACTTGATTGTCGGTACGACCAACAATTATGCCCCCATCGCTATGTCGGTCAAGAAAGCCGCCCAGTCGTTGATCCATAACGGCACGGTGATCACCAACGGCCTGCTGAACCGCATCGAGATGGCTTTTCGGGCGTATGATCCCTGTTTCGCCTGCGCCACCCACAGCCTGCCAGGTCAGATGCCGCTCGAGGTGACGATCCGCGACGCCGATGGCGAGATCATTTATAAGCTGCGATAAGAGTGGATTAGCCTTTGGAGGAATGCCATGGTTCACCCTGAATTGCTAAGCCGATACCCATTTTTTAGCTTTCTTAAACCCGCCCAGCTCAGGAAGATCGCCAAAATTGCCAAGGAGGAAGCTTATGAGCGCGGCGCGATCCTTTTTCGCGAGAATGAGAAGGCAGACGCCTTTTACATCTTGCTGAAAGGCAGTGTTGAGCTGCTGTTCGTGGTGGAGGTCGAATATCACCCAGAGCTACGCAAAGAGCTGCGCTTTCGCGTGATCTACCCGGGTGAGTCTTTCGGCATCTCCGCGTTCATCGAGCCGCATATCTTGACTTCCACTGCCCGGGCAGTCGAACCCAGCCAGGTGATCAAGATAGAGGCAGCGCCTGTCCTGGAGATGTGCCAGAAAGACGAGAAGCTGGCCTATGCCCTGATCCATCAGGTGGCCAAGGCGGCAGTGGATCGCTTGAACGCCACCCGCCTACAGCTCGCGGCGGTTTGGAAGCCAGTCGAAATCAGATAAGGCAGGAGTAACCCCATGATATCGCCCGAATTGTTACGTCAATATCCCTTCTTCGGGTCATTGGATGAAGATCAATTAAGGCAAGTTGCCATGCTGGCTGAAGAAGAAGTCTACGAGAGCGGCGAGGTAATTTTTCACGAAGGCGAGACGGCAACCGCGCTGTACTTCCTGCTCGAAGGCTACGTCGATTTGTATTTCACAATTGGTGAAGGCAAGCATACCACCCTGGAGAAGGGCATCCCGGTAGGAGAAATCAATCCTGGGGAGCCGTTCGGGATTTCGGCCTTGATCGAGCCCCACCTGTTGACGGCGACGGCGCGCACCAATGGGTTGAGCCGGGTGCTCAGGATCGAAGCTGCCCCATTACGCTCTTTGTTTGCTAAAGATCGACGGATGGCCTACCTGCTAACCCACCAGGCGGCGAAAGCCGTTATCGATCGTTTGCATGCCACCCGAATCCAGCTTGCTGCAGCGTGGGCATAAAACCCACCCATCATTGGTTTTAGGTCATCCATCATTCGAATGATGGGATGAACATCGTTGAGGCTTGCCAGGTGGTCGGCATTGCCCGAAGCACTTACTATTACTTCGTCAGCACCCATCCTGGCGCCATCGCTCCTATTCAGGAAATGCAGATGGTAGCTGCTCTGGAGCAGTTTGCCCTGGCACTGTAAAACCAGACCAAGTTACTGAAGCGCGTCATTCAGGACTGTCTGGCGGATACGACAAAGCCCAGGCAACGGCTGGCAATTGACAAGGAGCTGGCTATAATGAGGGGGTGAACTGAGGCAAGCAGTACAAGCGGTAAGCACACATCCTGGAGATATTAACGAGATACTCGGTAGTCCAGTGCAGAAGCCTGGAATATCCAGGATGGCGTTGTAGGAAAGCTGCTACGGATATTGGGGAAAACCATCGGGATATCAAGTCTCCAAATTGATAGACCAGGCAGATGGGCAAAGGTGATGTATAGCAGAAGCGAGTGGAGTTGCACAGAGCAGGACAGAAGAGGGGGATAGAGGGCGTGTGGATGTTCAGGGGGGTATGGTCAACACTCATCCACACATTGACGTATGTTATATAGGGATGTCATAAAGTTTCTGGCTTATCGGCTCAACAGAGCCATCTGTCCTGCTTCGGAGAAGATTACGTTGGCTAAAAGATGTTGGAGACATGTTCTCCTGGGGTACAACCGTATATTCCTTACCACCAGTCTGGTCGTCAGGATGTAAACCTGTTGTCTATTACCCGTACTTGACAAAGGCGTTGTTGGCGCAAGCGACACCGGTTGCGGAGCGATCAGGCATGATAGGTAAATGATCCTTCCATCATTTTCTATCGCAGGTGTACCACGGACACCTGGTATTTCCAGGTTGCGGCGAGAGCGGCCAAACATTACCACTGACGTTTGGCGCAAGGTGGAGCAGAGAGGTCTGCTTTGCGCCTATCGCCAGGACGGGGCGGGAGGTTGGAACCATCGGAAAGCATCTTGCGCAACGCCGCCTGGACAGGGGATGGCAATGATCTATGGCCGCGGAGTGCAAAGATGTGGGCTGTGATCAGCGGCAGTCGAGGGTGTTCTGCCGCTTGAATGGGAGCAATGAGATAGGGGTGTATGATGACAAAACCCCATCGTGCTGGTTGCCTATGCAACGGCCCCTGGCGTGACAATTGGGATCGTCAGCATCGCGTGGGGTACAACCAGAACTTTACTTGCGCTTCCCACATCTTTCGTGGCAATTGCCAGGGCATCATCCATTGTTGGGGCAGGGATCATTTTGCAGGCTGCAACCAGGTCTGGGCATTCGCTGCCAACGATAATTACATGAACCTGTTCCAGCACTTTGGCCATGACAAAGGCGCGTTGCTGTCCGGGTGGGTAGCCATTGCGCCGGGCATCTTCCAGGATGAATTTTACATCGGGGGCGTCCCGCATTGCGGTTAAGAAACGTTGTTCCCCAACACCAGAACCGGCGCCTTCCTCGCAACGTGCGGGGATAATCAGGTAGCCACTTGGCCGCACCACGGGGGTCGGCGTAAAAAAGAGGTAGGATGGGGCGCGCGTGGCCTGGTATAGGTTGGTGTCCTTGGGATAACCGACTCCACCAATGACAATGTCATAGGGGTGGGGGATCGATATTTCATAGACTGATCTGGCAAAAGAAACCAGTTCCTGAAATGCCAATTCTGGGTCTCCGGCCATCACGCGCAGTAATTGTTTTTGGTCATCCAAAACGACATTCAAAATAAAGCGGAGCCCGGCGCGCTGGGCTGCTTCGGTGATGGCTTGATGGAATGGGTTGCCTTCAATGCGTCCCAGCCGCGTGCCTGGATGATCCACGAATGCCGGCCCGTGCGTATGAGCGATCAAGGCTTCCCCGGCTGCACCCACGGCCAATGTCTTGCATCCGCCTGAATAGCCTGCGTACAGATGAGGCTCTACGATGCCTGTGGCAATGAGAAGGTCTGCTTCAACTGTGGCGCGATGCATCTGAACTGGCACCCCCGCCGAGGTAAAGCCCAAATCCACCCAAGCGGCTGGATTTTGTGGCTCGTTGTCGATAACGTGATAGCGAGCCAGGATATCCGCTCCTAACTTTGTGATCTTTTCCTCGATTGTGGAGGGACGATGCATGCCAGTGCCGCATAGGAGGGTGATGTCTTGGTCATGAACACCGGCTCTTTCCAGTTCGTTCAGCAATGCGGGAACCAGCAGGTGATCAGGGCTTGAACGGGTGATATCGGTAAAAACGATGCAAACCCGCTGGCCAGGGTGGGTCAGTTTGGGAACAGGCTGAGATCCAACAGGGTGCGCAAGAGCTTCGGCAACAGCGCGCCTGGTATCGCTCACCGGCTTAACGGGCCGAGATAGCGCGATCGTTGTTTGCATTGTGCCGGGCAGTTTGAACTCCAGGACCGATTTGCCGTAAGGCACGCGAAAAATTTCGCTTTCCATGCGCTTTGAGCTTACCTCCAGTTCAAAATGTGCTGAAGTGTATTCCTGTATCTGCGGTATCCGATCACCGAATAAGATGCACACCCAGGGTGAGAGATTTGTGCCCGTACAGCGCGATCCGTGCGCCCAACCCGCCGGGCAGCGAACCAGCCGTTTTCCGTATTATAGCAAGGATTCCTGCCCATAAAGACCTGCCGTTCAGCCTGGCAGAGTCTGTTAAAATGGTGATACCAGGATATAAGCTGTGTTGGCCGCCATATCTATCCCAACGACCAGCATCACACGAACTGATCATGTTCACCACTCGGTGGTTTTGACGGGCAACCTCGTCCAGCACCCGGGTGACTGTTTTGGGCTGCACACCTGTTAGAGCATGGACTTTAAAGTTGCTGTTCATGTCCAATGGGACGGACAGCCTGCATGGTTGAGCTAATCAGGACATTCAGCAGTTTTAGTGGATAAAATGTCTGCAAAAAAACAACCCCTTCCCACCAATCGTGAGCCACTCGTTTTGGAGACCTGGCATGACCTGCCCATGGAGAGTGTTTACGCCCGCCTGGATGCCTCTGCAGATGGCCTATCCAGCGACGAGGTCAGGCAGCGCCAGGCTAAATTTGGGCTGAACGAGTTAAAAGAAAAACCCCGGCCCACCTACCTTCAGTTGGTGATCGCCCAACTCAACAACTTCATCGTGATCCTCTTGATTGTTGCCTCAGTAATTTCTGCATTGCTGGGCGACTGGCTTGAGGCAGGTGTGATCCTGTTGATTGTGGTCTTGAACGCCATCCTGGGCGTGGTCCAGGAGAGCCGGGCAGAGGAAGCCCTGGCAGCGCTGAAGAAGATGGCTGCGCCAGAGTGCCAGGTGATGCGCAATGGGCAGCGTGTGTCTGTGCCGGCCACTGAGCTGGTCCCTGGGGATGTGGTTTTGCTTGAAGCTGGCAACTTTGTCCCGGCGGACATGCGCCTGATTGAGTCAATCAATTTGCAGGTGGAGGAGGCTGCGCTGACTGGCGAATCGGTCCCGGTCAAGAAGGACGCCTCTTTGATCCTGAAAAAAGACGCCACCCTGGGCGACCGCAGGAACACCGTCTTTATGGGCACAGTGGTCACTTATGGCCGTGGACGCGGCATCGTGATGGCCACTGGTATGAACACGCAACTGGGAATGATTGCCGACATGTTGCAGACGGTGGAGGAAGAGGGCACCCCCTTACAAGGTCGCCTGGATCAACTGGGCAAGACCCTGGGTGTTGCGGCTCTGGTCATCTGCGCAGTGGTGTTCCTGGTCGGTATCTGGCGTGCGGGCGTGTTTTCTGAGGGGATAACTGGTGAGAACACCGAATTGATTGTGGATTATTTCATGATTGCGGTTGGCCTGGCGATCGCGGCGGTGCCCGAGGGCCTGGCCGCGGTGGTCACCATCAGCCTGGCCCTGGGTATGCGCGAGATGGTGCGCCGCCATGCCCTGATCCGCAGGTTGGCTTCGGTCGAAACGCTTGGCTCAGCCACGGTCATTTGCTCGGATAAGACCGGCACCCTCACCCAAAACGTGATGACTGTCACCCGTCTGTGGGTGGATGATAAAGTTGTCGAAGTTACCGGCACTGGCTATGATCCCAAGGGAGAATTCCTGTTGGATGGCCAGAAGGCCGATCTCCAGAAAGTGCCTGGCCTGACGACTGTGCTGTGGGTGGGTCTGCTGAACAATGATGCAGTGCTAGAGCCGGTTTCCGAAGGCAGCCCAAATGCTCGCCGAGTCATTGGCGATCCCACCGAAGGCGCGATGGTTGTGGCAGCGATGAAAGCCTGGGACAAGGTGGATGAGCTGCCTATTGCCTACCGCCGCCATAAAGAGATTCCTTTTGACTCTACCCTAAAGCGGATGACCACCGTTCACGAGATCACCTGGATCAAGGAAGAAGGCCCTTCACCGTTCCATGATCAAAGCGCGCTTGGCTCGCATGTAATCACCGTCAAGGGCGCCCCGGACCTGGTCCTGGAGCTGTGCACTGATTACCAAACGATCGATGACCAGGTGGCGCCGCTGACCGATGAGATGCGCCGCCGGGTTCGCCAGGCCATTGATCGTATGACCGACGACGCCCTGCGGGTGATGGGTTTTGCGTATCGTATTGAAGAAGAAATACCGGAGGAACTGACCCGTGAGTATGCCGAGCAGGGCCTGATCTTTGCCGGCTTGATGGGGATGATCGATCCACCCCGCCCAGAGGTGAAGCCCGCCCTGGAGAAAGCCCGCCGCGCCGGGTTGCGGACGATCATGATCACCGGCGATTATCCCAACACCGGCCGGGCGGTGGCTAAGATCCTTGGCCTGCTGCGTGAAGGCGATGAAGTCCACACGGGTGCAGATATCAATGAAATGGATGATCATACCCTGACTGAAGCGGTGAAAAGGACAGCCGTCTTTGCCAGGGTCTCGCCCGAGCACAAAATGCGCATCATCGATGCGCTGCGCGCCAACAATGAAGTTGTTGCCATGACTGGCGACGGCGTCAATGATGCACCGGCCATCAAGCGGGCAGACATCGGCATCTCGATGGGCATAACCGGCACCGATGTGGCCAAGGGGGCTGCAGACATGGTCCTGACCGATGATAACTATGTCAGCATCGTTGCCGCGGTCGAACAGGGCCGGATTATCTACTCGAACATCCGCAAGTTTGTCTTCTTCTTGCTTTCGTCGAACATCGCGGAGGTCATGATCATTTTCCTGGCCACATTGGCTGGCCTGCCCATGCCGCTCACCGTCATCCAGTTGCTCTGGCTCAACCTGCTCACCGATGGCGCCCCAGCCCTGGCATTGGCGATGGAGAAGGGTGATCCGGATATCATGGAGCAACCCCCGCGGCCCAAGAGTGAATCGATCGTCAACCGGCCGATGAAAATCGGGATGGTGATCCAGACATTTGCTCAGACCGGGGCCGTCTTGAGCGCATTTCTCTTGGGTCTGTACTGGCATTTGGGGGCCTCCGCGGTGATCCCGGAAGGCATGAACCCCTTGACTTACCTGCTCCAATATGACTGGAGCGGCGTAGACGTGCAAACCGCTGAGACAATGGCTTTCGTAACCCTGTCTTTGTGTGAATTGTTCCGTGCCTATACTGTCCGCTCCGAACGGATCTCATTGTTCAAGCTGGGGGTCTTCTCCAACAAGTACATGCAGTATGCGGTCCTGCTTTCGGCCACCCTGCTGTTGCTGGTCGTGAATGTGCCTTTCCTGCAGCCGATCTTCAACACGCAGCCCCTATTGGCTTCGGAGTGGCTGGTGGTTTTGGGACTGGCGCTTATCCCGGCCATTGCAGAAGAAATCACCAAGTTTTTCCTGCGCATGCAGGATAAAAAAGCCTCTGTTGCCTGAGGAATGAGGACTAAAATGCTCGGGACCAAACACCTTCGTCATCTGCCCATCAACCCAGTCCAAGTTCTGTTTGCAGGCAGCGTTCAACGGGCTGCCTCGGGTCAATCGGGCCTGCTGGTGGATGCTGCCCCCTGGCTAGCGCAAAGCGGATCTGCGCATCAAGCCCAGGGGCTTGATGCGCAAAAACATTCAGCAAATCCTCCGAGATATCCAGAAAGGTAATAAGACCATGAATCTATCACAGAAGCTCTATCAAGAAGCCGGCCAGTCGCTATGGTACGACAACATTCAGCGCAAGCTGTTAAAGAATGGCGAAATGGCTCGCATGATTGCCCAGGGCGAGATTCGCGGTGTTACTTCCAACCCAACCATCTTCATGAACGCGATTGCCAAATCGCAGGATTATGATAAGAGCCTGATCCCGCTGGCCCAGGCGGGCGCCAGCCCTGAGGAGATCTTTTATCAGCTTGCAATCGAGGATATTCAGGCCACCGCCGATCTCTTCCAGCCGCTCTATGCGCAGACAGCCGGCGGCGACGGTTATGTCAGCCTGGAGGTTAGCCCCTATCTGGCGCACGACACGGCTGGAACGCTGGAAGAAGCCAGGCGGCTTTGGAAATGGGTGAACCGGCCCAACCTGATGATCAAGATCCCCGCCACCAAGGCTGGCTTGCCCGCGATTACCGATGCCCTGGCGGATGGCATTAATGTCAATGTGACGCTGATCTTTGCCCGTGAGCGCTATGCTGAGGTAATGGCCGCTCACCTGGCTGGTCTGGAAAAGCGCCTGGCGCAGGGCTTGCCCATCGACCGGGTCGCCTCGGTGGCCTCCTTTTTTGTCTCGCGGGTGGATACCCATATTGATCAACGCCTGCAGGCAATGATTGACCGCCGGGATCCTGGGGCTGGCACTGCCAGAGAGCTGCTCGGCAAAGCCGCCATTGCCAATGCCCGCCTGGCTTACGCCGACTTCAAAGCTGTGACGGCGTCTGAGCGGTTCCAAAAACTTAGAGCCGCTGGCGCCCACCCGCAGCGCCCGCTTTGGGCCTCCACCAGCACCAAGAACCCGGCCTATCGGGATGTGATCTACGTTGAGGAGCTGGTTGGCGCCAACACGGTCAATACCGTGCCACCCCAGACCCTGGTTGCCTTCCTGGAGCATGGCGTTATTCGCCCGGGTAGCCTGGAGGAGGGTTTGGACGCGGCCCGCCAGACGTTTTCTGAGCTGGAAAATCTGGGCATATCCATGCGAGCCGTCACCCAGCAACTGGAAGATGAGGGCGTTAAATCCTTTTCGGACGCTTTCACTGCGCTGCTCGACGCGGTGGCTGGGCGGCTGTGAATGAAGATGGGCTGCCCCCGCCTGCAGACTGGTTGATCTGTTGGGCGGCAACACCCCAAAAAATACTTGACAAACGGGCTGATTTCCGGTATATTGTATACGTATACATGCATACGTATGCAGTCTCTGGTTGATTTGCTCCGGATTCTTTAGCCAGTAAATCAATACCCCTGTGGATAACCGCGACGACCCTTACGCCAATTTGTCCTCCTTTCAACCGGCATCTCAAGTGGATGTGGCCCGCTTGGCGCGTGTTTCTCAGGCTGCGGTGTCTCGCACCTTTACGCCGGGCGCCAGCGTCTCCGATGAAACCCGCGCCAAGGTGCTGGACGCTGCGCGCAAGCTCAATTACAGACCCAATGCGATTGCTCGTAGCCTGATCCGCCGGTCAACCCGCATGATTGGCGTGGTGGTGATGCGCCTGACCAAGCCATTTTATGCCCGCATCATCCGCGAGTTTACACGTGGTTTGCAGGCCGAGGGTTATTGGACGTTACTCTTTGATATTGCCGAGGAGGGGGAGGTAGAAAAGACCCTGCCGATGGCGCTCCAATACCAGGTGGATGGAGTGGTCATTACCTCGGCGACCTTATCTTCTAAGCTGGCCGAGGAGTTTGCCCGCACCGGCACACCGGTGGTGCTGTTCAACCGCTACGCTTCCAGTGGGCAAACCCACGTCGTGCGCTGTGACAACTACGCCGGTGGGCGCATGGTCGCGGACGCTTTTCTGGATGCCGGACACCAACGAATTGCTTATGTTGCCGGTGAGGAAGGCAGCTCCACCAACCAGGATCGTGAGCGTGGCTTTGTTGAAGGCTTGCAAGCCCGTGGGATGAAGCTCTGGCAGCGCGCTGCAGGGGACTACTCTTACGAAGGCGGATATGCAGCCGCGCAGCAATTATTGCGATCCTCTGAGCGCCCCGATGCAATTTTTTGCGCCGACGATCTGAGCGCAATTGGAACGCTGGATGCAGCGCGTTATGAGTTTGGATTGCGTATACCGGAAGATCTCTCAGTGATTGGTTTTGACGATATCCCCATGGCCGCCTGGTCCTCATTTTCATTGACCACAGTTCGCCAGCCGTTTGGCGATATGGTGAAAGCGACCATCCAGGTGCTCACGGAAGCGATTGCAGCACCGGAAGCGAAACCGGTAACTGCTGTGATCCCACCAAAGTTTATCGCTCGCAGCTCGGCTCGATTGAGCAAGGAGTGAAAAGGCGCATGACCGAGGAACAAACATGGCGCTTAAGGGGAGGCGATAAAAATTTTGCCTGCATTGCATACGTATGCAATAATCGGTCTGGCTCTCTCGTCCCCGTTTGCGGCGAGGTTGGGAAACAATTCCGTAACTGGTTAAACCGAAAGGTGCACCGGCGTGTTCATCGAATGGGTGTGAAAGGAGGCTTTCTGAAATAGATCTCTTAACAAAACCTGTCCCCTTTGCGCCCGATTGCCAATCCACTATCAGCTTTTGGAGGAGTACAAAATGAAGAACAGTATTTACATAATCGTCAGCCTGATTCTTGTGTTGGGGGTGATTCTGGGGGCCTGCGCCCCGGCGCCCACCCCGGTGACCGTCGTTGAAACCGTCGTGGTTGAAAAGGAAGGCGAGACCGTCATAGAGACCGTTGAAGTTGAGAAAGAGGTCATAGTCACCGTTGAGGTCGAAAAGACGGTGGAAGTGATCGTCGATCCTACCGAATGCAATCTCGAACCCCCGGCCTCACCGGTTGAGATTAACATGATCGGCTGGTCGTTCCCCATCACCGACTATTACGCTGAAGAGCTGAAAAAATGCGACAAGGTCGATAACCTGACGGTCAACACCAACCTGTTAGCCTCGGCAGATGCCCAGGAGCAGGTGCGTTTGGCGCTGTCTTCCGGTGGGGATTCCCCTTATGACATTGTTCATGCAGCCAATTCTCAGGTTGGCGAATGGGCTGGCGTGGGCTGGATGATGCCGCTTAATGACCTGATTGAAAAATATTGGGATGAATACAACCTGGGCGAAATTCCCGAGAATGCCTGGGAAGGTACAACCATTGATGGCAAGATCTATGGTGTGCCCATCGTCGCCAATACCCTGCACTTGATCTACCGCAAAGACGTCTTCGATGAGCTGGGGCTGAAAGTTCCAGATACCTATGACGAAGTCATCGAAATGTGCAATACCATTGGCCTGGACAACCCAGATTGGGATATGCCGTTCACCATTAACCTGTCTGCTGGCTGGGCGTGGGAGCTGGAGTTCTTCCAGATGCTGCGCGCCTTTGGCGGCGACTTGTTGGATGAAAACAATATGCCCATCTTCAATGGCGAAGAAGGCGTGAAAGCGGTGAACAAGCTGGTGGAAATTGCTAACGCCTGCATGGGACCCGATGGCTACAGCTTCAGCCTCAACGACCAGGAAGTGGCTATGCAGCAGGGCACCTTGCCAGCCACCAACATGTGGGCCAGCCGGGCGGCCAATATGACCGATCCCGAGCGCACCGAGCTGGGCGATGTCATTGCTTACGCGCCGGCTCCCCGTGCAGTACCGGGCGGCCCGCGCGCCGGTTCTGCCTGGAATGACTTCTACATGATCCCGGCTAAAACCACCAACGATCCGGATCTGATCTTCCGCATCATCATGGAAGCGGCGGATGCTCGCAGCCAGCGCGATGCAGCCGAAGTCGGCACGCCAACGCGTGCTTCGGCGATTGAATTTGGCGGTCCGTATCTGGCCGCCGCTAACCAGACGATTGCAGAAGGCATTGGCATCTATGACAAGAACCCGGCAATTGGAATTGTGCGCGCCAAGTTGGGCGAGTTCCTGCCGCTGGTGGGCACGGGCGAGATGACTGCCCAGGAAGCTCTGGATGCCGCCGCTCAGGCCTATATCACAGAGGCGACTGCGCAAGGTTACATCAAGTAATCCACGCTCGATTTGAATGGAGAAGTATGAAGCATAGATTTGTTCATGCTTCATACTTCTCCCTGGCCGGCGACTGTTAGTCGAAAGATAGGAAGAGTGAACCATGAAGCGACGCACTTTTCTCGGGTTTGCCGCCCCCAGCATCATCGTTATGACCCTTTTGATGGTGATTCCTCTGATCATGGCCATCTGGCTGGGGATGAATTTTTTTACTTACAACAATATCAATGACCCGCAGTTTATCGGCCTGCGTAACTACATTGAGGTATTGAGCGATCCACGCTTCTGGCAATCTTTCCGTTTCACCGGCCTGTACATGTTGATCGTTGTGCCCATGCAGTTGATCATTGGCTTTTCAATTGCATTGTTGTTGGACCAGGTTTCTAATCTGACCCGCGGCATCTACCTGTCAATTTTTTTACTTCCTTTCATCATTGTGCCGGTTGTTGGCACTTTGATGTTCAAACAGCTTTTTGAGCCGTCCGGCTTGCTGCTCTGGTTGTACCAGACCTTGTTGGATACAAAGTTTCGCTACACCGAAGTTACAGTTAAAGCATTAATTATCCTTCACGGCATCTGGTATGTCACCCCCTTTGCGCTGGTGACCTATTTTGCCGGTCTACAAACCTTGCCCATTGAACAAGTTGAAGCGGCCTCAATCGACGGCGCCACTCGCTGGCAGAAAATTCGCCACATTGTCCTGCCACATGTCCGATCCCTGACCGTCTTTCTCTTGCTGATCTCCATCATGGATGCCTACCGCCTGTTTGACAGCGTCTTTGTCCTTTCGGAAATGAACCCGATCTACAAAGCCGATACTATTATGACTTACACCTTCCGCACGGCGGTCACTGTGCAACGGTTGGACAAAGCCAACGCGATGGCGGTTTTAACCGTTGTTGGTATCATGATTATCTTGATCCCCAATTTGATCCAATCCTATCGCGAGCAAGTTGAGGAGCGCTAGCCATGGATAAAGTCAAAAGCCCGGTGGGTCGTGTATTGATCCACACTACCCTGATCCTGTTTTCAATCTATAGCCTGGTGCCGTTTTTATGGACAGCGCTGCAGTCGTTCAAAACAGTTAAAGACGCCAACGCGCGCACGCCGAAAATTTTCTTTACGCCCACCTGGGAAAATTACAAGGAGTTGTGGCTGCGCTCGACACCCGAAAATGGAACCCAGATTGCGTTTTTCCTGATCCTGGCTGTTGTGATCTTGATTGGTTTGTTGCTGTTTGCAAAGTACATCCCTATCCCCAATGGGGTGATTTATTCTTTGGTGATACTTGGCTTTTTAGCCCTCTTATGGACAGTGCCGAAGGTGGTTGCGACGGCAAAATTCTATGACTATTTCATCAATACAATCATTGTCACCGTGGGCACGGTGGTCATCTCGATCAGCATCGGTAGTTTGGCCGCATATGGCCTGGCGCGGTATCCCGGGATTCTGGGTGTGGTGATCCTGGTGGCCGCGCTTGGCTTCCGGGCGCTGCCGCGCCTGGCCTTCGTGCTGCCATACTATTGGATTGGCAACGCCACCAACCTGCTGGATACATACATTCTCATTATCATGACCCTGGTAGCGATCAACCAACCTTTCACGATCTGGATGCTGCGCAGCTTTTTCATGGAGATCCCCAAGGAGCTTGAAGAGGCGGCCATGATTGACGGCGCCAATCGCCTGACTGCCTTCCGCAAGGTCATCATTCCGATCATGTGGCCGGGGATCATTTCCACCGCATTGTTCTCGCTCCTGCTGGCCTATAACGAGTTTTTGCTCGTCCGGCTTTTGGCTCAAACCCTGTGGACCCTGCCGGTAGCCATCTCCCGTTTTACCGGTGGTGAAGACCCTCGTCACCTGACCCTGGCAGCGGCTTCAGCGGTTTCGGCTACCATCCCAATTATTATCGTCATCCTGTTCTTCCAGAAGAACCTGGTCAAGGGCCTGGCTTCTGGAGCGGTAAAAGGCTGACCAAAACCAAAGAACGCCTCCCGACACAAGGTGCAGATGCCATGGATATTCATCAACGCAACAAACTCCTGATTGGCAAATTTAGAGTTGCCCTCTATGACAGCGATCCGGCTGCATTGAAGGGCCAGCTAGAGAGAGTGTTTGCTCCAGATTGTGCTATCCATCTGGCCTTTCCATTTGAGGATTTGAATGGGCCGGATGACCTGTTCGAACAGGCTTACAAGCCGCTCCTTACCGCCATCCCTGATCTGGAGCGACGAGATTATATTCTGATGGCGGGGCAATCGGATGAGCACAATTGGGTTGGCTGTGCAGGCTTCTACACCGGAGTTTTCGAGCAATCCTGGCTGGATATTCCGCCCACCCGGCACGCCATAGGCATGCGCTACCATGAGTTTTTCCGTCTTGAAGGTGACAAGGTGGTCGAGATGCAGGCGCTTTGGGATATTCCACAGTTAATGATGCAGGCAGATGCCTGGCCATTGGCGCCCAGCCTGGGTCTGGAATGGCTCGCCCCTGGTCCGGCAACGCAAGATGGCATGATTACTGCGCCCTATGACCCCGCCAAATCGCAACAAAGCCTGAAACATGTGCTCGATATGCTGACCGATATGGGAAAGCATCCTCGCCTGGGCGGCGAAGAGATCATGCAACTGGATCGCTACTGGCACCCAAAGATGAACTGGTACGGGCCGGCCGGGATTGGCACTGCCCGGGGTATCTCTGGCTTTCGCAACTGGCACCAAATTCCCTTTCTAAAAGCCCTGCCGGACCGTGAGGTGGTTTTTGGCAAAGGCGTTATGTTTGCCGACGCCGACTATGTTGCTTTCACAGCCTGGCCGGGGATGCGCATGACCATCAGCGGCGACGGCTGGCTGGGGATTGCGCCGTCAAATCAAGCCATCACCATGCGCAGCCTGGACTTCTGGCGCTGCGAGAATGGCCTGATTCGCGAAAACTGGGTGTTAATCGATCTGCTCCATGTGTATCACCAAATCGGCGTGGATGTCTTCTCGCGCATGCGCGAGTTGACCTACGCCCGCCAACGGACCGGATGAAAACAAAGGCTGAATGGATGATGAGTGCAAAGGAAGACGATCACAAAGTGAAGGGCTACCAGTACCAGCCGATCGACCAGGCGGAAAACATTGCCAACAAGCGCCGCGTCATCGGAACAATGCAAATGATGGTTGCTGCGCCGCTGGCCGAGCTGGATGATATCATCCGTCTTGCCTATCACCCTGCCGCCGAAATTAACGTGACCCATCCCATTAATGAGCTGCCCAGTCTGGAGGCGGTGCGCGACCAGTTGTGGCAGCCCCTGCGCCAGGCCATCCCCGATGTCGAGCGGCGCGACGACATTGTGGCTGGCGGCCGCTATCGCGATGGGAGTCATGTTGCCTGTCTGGGTCATTACGTTGGCACCTTTGAGAACGATTGGCTGGGCATCCCAGCCACCCGCCAGGTGGTGGCGGTGCGCTTTGCCGAAGGGCATGAGCTGCATGGCGATAAAATCGCCCGCAGCTATATCTTCATTGATTTCCTGGATCTGATGCGCCAGGTTGGCTATTGGCCAATTGCCCCAAGCCTGGGGCGGGAGATGCGCTGGCTGCCTCCGATGACCCACGATGGGGTGATCCTGACGCCTCAGGAGGACGCCGTTTCTCAGCGCAGCATCGAGCGTGTTCTGCGGATGCACGCCGCCCTGGGATATTACAACCGTCAGCCCCCTACGCGAGAAGTGCTTGACCTGATGCAGATGGTCAAGCACTGGCATCCGAACTTCATGTGGTATGGTCCGGCTGGGATTGGCACGACGCGGG
Source organism: uncultured Anaerolinea sp. (assembly GCA_964503625.1). Classification (GTDB taxonomy): domain Bacteria; phylum Chloroflexota; class Anaerolineae; order Anaerolineales; family UBA4823; genus RBG-16-57-11. The sequence continues at coordinate 40,474 of CAZDAU010000006.1, read as the reverse complement.
GCTTAAAGGGATTTGAGGATTACCACCAGATTCCATTTTTGGTGGCTTTCCCAGACCGCGGCGGCACCGATAAAGGCCACTTTATCCGCATTGGTGATGGCAACTACGCCGTGACCGGCGGCTGGGGTTATCTGCAGGCCACCCACAGTGGGGATAACTACCTGGGCCTTCCCGCCACCGGCAAGCGGGTGGCCATGCGCGTGATGGATTTTTATCGCTGCGACGAGCAGACCATTGTCGAAAATTGGGTTCCCTTCGATATTCCCCACCTGCTGCTCCAGATGGGTGTGGATATTTTTGGCCGTCTCCGGCACCAGTTCCGCCAGCATCAACCCATTAGCGTCAGCGATTGGCTGCTGTAAATAGCCATCTGCACAGGAGTTCATCCTTGACAAGTTGGTGTAAATTCGATACATTGCATACGTATACAATCGCTTGTCCCCTGTTGAACCATTTGCGCTGCTTTGCAGGCAAGGAAGGTCTCCGATGAACGCTGAACCTTTGCACGACCCCTCTGCAGAAAATGATGGCGAGATCGATCTGCACGCCAAGGGCGATATCAGCCGAATGCTCGCTCCTGACCAACCCCGCCGCCAGAGCCTGGCTGGATTCGATGATGACTACGCCGACATCGTCGATTACATTATCAAGATTACCCACCGCATCTGGGAAGAGAAAGCCATTGGCCTGATCTACGATACCTACATCCACAACATATCCATCTGGACAACCGAAGGCCGCAGCTACGGGCGTGATGAAGTGATTGCTGGCACCATTCGCACCCTGGCTGCCTATCCCGACGTGCGCCTGTATGGCGACGAAGTGATTTGGTGCGGCGATGACCAGCAGGGCTTTCACACCTCCCACCGCATCGTCTGGGTGGCGCACAACACCGGTTACAGCGTTTATGGCCCGCCGAGGGGCCGGCGCATCCTGCGCACGGGTATCGCCAACTGCTTTGTCAAAGAGAATCGTATTGTGGAAGAATGGATTGCCCGTGACGAGATGGCGGTTGTGCTTCAACTGGGCCTCGATCCCTTTGAAGCTGTCGCCCGCCTGGCGCCCCAGGGCGGCGCAACCCCGCGCCAGAGCGCCTTTGGCGAGCTGGAGCGCCTCCAGGGGCAATCCACGCCGCCGCACATGCCGCCCCGCTCCGAGCCTGGCTTCGACCTGGAAGATTTTGTTCGCCGCGCCTACCACGAGATTTGGGACTGGCGGCTGCTCAACAAAATCGATGCTTATTACGCCCCAGGCTTTGTCTGTCACACGGTTCCGGCGCGCAAGCTCAATGGTCGCGGGCCTTACAAGGCGCATCTGCTTGGGCTGATGGCCGCTTTCCCCGACGCCCATTTGACCATCGAGCACCTGTACTGGATGGGCGATCCCCGCAGCGGCCACAAGGTGATGGTGCGCTGGAATTTACAGGGCACTCACCGTGGGCCGGGGCCGTACGGCGCTCCCACCGGGCGGCGCGTTTACCTGATGGGCATCAGCCATCTTATGGTAAAGGATGCCCGCATTCTCGAGGAATGGATGATTTTTGATGAGTTCGCCTTGCTCAAGCAGCTTGCTGCTCCTGCGTCTGCAGGGGCCTAGCACCTTTCCTTTGGCCAATCCGTTCTCGCAGACCTGCGGGAAGGAATCAAATCAAAGAATTGCGAGGAGGTTTTAAAAATGGTGAAAATACTCAAGTCTGGCATCAGCCCAGACCGGGCGCAGGAAAGTGATGCCCGCGTCCGCGCTACAGTGGAAGGCGTGTTGAAGGATATTGAGCAGCGCGGCGACGCAGCCGTGCGTGAGCTGTCCGAGCGCTTCGACAAGTGGTCGCCGCCCAGTTTTCGCCTGTCGCAGGAGCAGATCGATGCGCTCATCGCCAGCCTGCCGCAACAGGTGATTGACGACATCCACTTTGCCCAGGACCAGGTGCGCCGCTTTGCCCAGGCGCAGAAAGCAGCTTTGCAGGACATCGAAGTGGAAACCCTGCCGGGGGTGATCCTGGGCCACAAGAATATCCCGGTCAACAGCGTGGGTTGCTATATCCCTGGCGGGCGTTACCCCATGGTGGCCTCCGCCCACATGAGCGTGCTCACCGCCAAAGTGGCCGGCGTGCCGCGCATCGTGGCCTGCACGCCGCCCATCCAAGGCGAGCTGCCTGCAGCCACGATTGCCGCCATGCACTTCGGCGGCGCGGATGAAATTTACATCCTGGGCGGTATCCAGGCGGTTGGGGCCATGGCCTTAGGCACCGAGACCATCCGGCCTGTGGATATGCTGGTGGGACCGGGCAACGCTTATGTGGCAGAAGCCAAGCGCCAGTTGTTCGGCCGGGTGGGCATCGACCTGTTTGCCGGGCCAACCGAAGTGCTGGTGGTTGCAGACGAGAGCGCCGATGCCGAGATGTGCGCCGTCGATCTGCTGGGGCAGGCCGAACATGGGCCGGATTCCCCCGCAGTCTTAATTTCGCTCAGCGAAGAGCTGGCCCGCGCCACCATCGCCGAAGTGGAGCGCCATCTGAAGATCATGCCAACAGCCGACCTGGCCCGCATCTCTTGGGACACCTATGGGCAGGTGATTGTGGTCGATTCTTACGAAGAGGCGGTTGCTGAGGCAGATAAAGTGGCCTCCGAGCATGTGGAGATCCTGACCCAGAACCCGCGTTACTTCCTGGAGCACATGACCAATTATGGCGCTTTGTTCCTGGGCCCAGAGACCAACGTTGCCTATGGTGATAAGGTCATTGGCACCAATCACACCTTGCCCACGAAAGGCGCCGGGCGCTATACAGGCGGCCTGTGGGTTGGGAAATTCATCAAGACTCACACATACCAGCAAATCACCCCTGAAGCCAGCGTGCTGATTGGTGAGTACGCCTCCCGGCTGTGCGCTTTGGAGCGCTTCTGGGGCCACAAGGAGCAGGCGGATCTGCGCCTGCGGCGGTATGGAGGCCAGACGGTCGAAAAGTTTGAGCACTTTGAGTACGCCTGAGGTGTTAGAAATGCAAGACCTGGCCGGAAAAGTCGTTTTGGTCACCGGGGCACGCGGCGGGATAGGTTCTGCCATTTGCCGCCGGTTTGCAAGCGCTGGGGCGCAGATCGTCCTGCTGGACCAGTGCTGCAACGATGATGCCAGCCGGGCGCTGTTTGCCAGCCTGCCGGGCAACGGCCATTGGATGGTCGAAGCCTCGGTGACCAACAGCCCGGCGCTGGCCGACGTGGCAGATGAAGTGGCCCGGCGCTATGGGAAGCTGGACGTGCTGGTCAACAACGCTGGGATCACCCGCTATGTGCCCCATCCTGACCTGGATGGATTGGACGACCAGCTGATTGACGATATCTTCCGGGTGAATTGGCGCGGCGCCTTTGCCTGTGTGCGCGCTTTCAAATCTTTGCTGGCGCTCGACCCCGGCGGGCTGGTGATCAATATGTCCTCGGTGGCGGCTACGACGGGCATCGGCAGCAACGTGGCTTACTGCGCCTCCAAGGCGGCTCTGAACTCGCTGACGGTTTCGCTTGCCCGGGCCCTGGCCCCTCAAATCCGGGTGGTGGCGATTGCGCCGGGTTGGGTGATGGGAGAATACGCCCGTCGGATGGACCCGGCAATGATCGCCGAGCAAACCGCCAAGACCCCCTTGGGCCGTCTGGCCACCGCTGAAGATGTGGCTGAAGCCATGTACGCCGTGGCCACCGCCCTCACGTTCACCACCGGGGCGGTGATCCCGGTGGATGGAGGCAGGCCACTGTTGTAGCCTGGCAGCGGACCGATGACCTTTCGCCTAGTAGCTCACCGCCCCGCCTTTTGGGAATTGGTTGCGCCCCAGGCCCAGCTTGAGAAGCTGGCAGGTGGCTTCCAGTTTCTTGAAGGCCCGGTGTGGGACCCCCGCCAGCAGACCTTGACCTTCAGCGACATTGTTGGAGACGCGATGTATCGCTGGAATGCCCGGGTGGGCGTGCAGCTTCTGCGCCAGCCCAGCCACAAGGCCAATGGAAACACCTATGACTTGCGAGGTTGGTTGCTGACTTGCGAGCACGCCGCCAGCCGGGTCAGCCGGACCGACCCGGCTGGCGGTTACCAGGTGCTGGCGACCCATTACCAGGGACGGGAATTGAACAGTCCGAATGATATCGTCGTCAAGAGCGACGGCAGCATCTATTTCACCGATCCGAACTATGGCCGCCGCGAGCGTGTGGGCGTGCCCCGACCACAAGCGCTGCCTTTCCAGGGGGTCTTTCGCTTACAGCCTGAAAGTGGGGAGTTGACCTTGCTGGCGGACGATTTTGAGAACCCCAACGGTCTGTGCTTTGACCATGCCGAAGGGCGTCTTTTTGTGAACGACTCGCCGCGCCGCCACATTCAGGTGTTCCAGGTCTTGCCGGATGGCAGCCTGGCGGGCGGCCAGGTGTGGGCCGAGGTTCGCGGAGAGGGTCCGGGAGTGCCGGATGGGATGAAGTTCGATGCCGCCGGCAACCTGTACTGCTGTGGGCCGGGTGGTCTGCACCTCTTTGATGCCCAGGCCAACCCGCTGGGCTTGATCGGCATGCCTGAACAGTTGGCAAATTTCATCTGGGGTGACCCCGATTTGTGCAGCCTGTACCTGACCGCATCCACCGGCCTGTACCGCCTGCGCATGCGCCAGCACGGATACCTGCCCTACCAGGCGGCATTTGAACCGCATCAGGCGTTATGATCACGAATTCACTCCGAATGACTTCCGGAAGCTTTTTTGGAACAGGAGCAAGTGGATGGCAGAAAATCAAGTTTTGGTGAAACACGATGCGTTGGAAAATTTTTTGGCTGCGTTGTTCCAGGCGGCTGGATTGCAGGTGGATGACGCCCGTTACCACGCTCAGGCCCTGGTGCAATCCAATCTGTGGGGGATTGATTCTCACGGCGTGTTGCGCGCGCCAATTTACTTGAAGCGCCTGCACAGCCGGGCAGTCAATCCGAGGCCACAGGTGCGGGTGCTGCGCGGCAGTCGCGGGCTGGAAGTGCTGGATGGCGATGATGGACCAGGTTTTATCGTTGGACGGGAGGCGATGCGGCGCGCTGTCGCCCTGGCTGAGCAGTACAACATAGGCATGGTGGGGGTGGTGCGCAGCAATCACTTCGGCGCGGCTGCCCTGTATGCCCGCCTGGCAGTTGAGCGGGGGATGGTGGGCATTGCCATGACCAGCGTCGGCCCAAACATTGTTGCCCCAGGCGGCAGTAAACCCATCATTGGCAACAATCCGATTGCAATTGCAATCCCGACCTACCTGGATTTCCCCTTCTGCCTGGATATGTCGCTCTCGGCGGTGGCGGGCGGCAAGTTGCTGCTGGCCAGCAAAAAGGGCGAAAAAATCCCCCTGGATTGGGCCACCGACCGGGAAGGGCGTCCCACCGACGATCCGGATAAAGCTTTTGCTGGTTTTCTGCTCCCGATGGGAGGCTTCAAAGGGCTGGGATTGGCTTACGTGGTCGAAATCCTGTGCGGGGTGATCACCGGCGGGGCTTTTGGCGAAGAGATCCTCAGCATGTACAAGCGCCCGGATGAGCCCAGCCAGACCGGTCACACAATGATTGCGGTCAACCTGGATGCCATTGTCAGCCGAGAAGAAATGGCCCAGCGCATGGCTGCCTATTACCGGCGGGTCAAATCTTCGCCGGTTTGGGATCCGGATGGAGAAATGTTCCTGCCGGGCGAGTTGGAGTATCGCATGTCCGAGCAGCGCCGCCAAAACGGCATCCCGCTGCCTGCCAACCTGCACCAGGAACTGCTGGTGTTGGCGGCGGAATTTGGCATTGGAGAGACCCTGCCCACCCTTCAGGCGGCCTGAAATCGCATCTTTAGCCCCGCGCTTTCAAGCGCAAGGGCTCTATGGATCCATGACACAAAGGAGATATAAAAATGACAGAGCGAAAATTTTTATGGTGGCATGAGCTTCCGGCGCCAGAAGTCCTGCGCTGGGCAAAAGAAGAATGCGATGTGGCCCTGCTGCCCATTGGCGCAATTGAGCAGCACGGGCCGCATGCCCCGGTTGGCGTGGATGCCTTCAATGCCATGCGCATGGCCGAGCTGATCGCCAGGAAGAGCGGCGTGATGCTCATTCCCTGCCCAATGTACGGCTCTCATCCTTACCATCACTGGCACATGCCTGGCACAATTCCCCTCAGTTACGAGACGCACATCGCCCTACTTGTGGATATCGTGCGTGGCGCGGCCGAGGCGGGCTATAACAAATTCATCATCCTTTCCGCTCATGGGCAGGTTTCCACCACCCTGGTGGCGGTGCACAAGCTGGGCCTGGAAGGTCACTTCACCCTCTCGCTGCACTGGTACGATTTCCTGCGCGATAACCGCGATGTGCTTGAGGATTACATGTGGCACGCCGATGAAGCAGAGACAGCGGTGGGCCTGTATCTGTATCCCGAATACATCGATATGAGCAAGGCAGAGGCCGGCGGCGGGCAGGCATTGATCGATCGCAAGTTCATCATTGCCCCGGGTATGACCCCACGCCCTGGAATGATGTACCACTTTGAAGGCACCTTTGCGCGACCGGAGTACAAAGAGCTAGAAAATGGCGTGATTGGCGACCCCACCAAAGCCACCTATGAAAAGGGCGAAAAACTGGTCACCCGGGTGGTGGATTACGTGAGCGAGCTGGTGGCCGACATTATGCAGCGCTATCCGGTGGGCGTCAAGCCCCCGGTGAAGTAGATGAGGAGCCATATGAAGCTAACAGACAAAGTAGCCATTGTAACTGGCGCTACAAAGGGTATTGGTGTGGCTGTGGCCCAAGAATTTTCAAAAGAGGGCGCAAAAGTTGTCCTCACTGGACGCAGCGCAGACCTGGGTGAATCGGTTGCCCAGCAAATCCGGGCAACAGGCGGTGATGCCTTGTTTGTCCAATGCGATGTCAGCAAGAAGGTGGACGTGGACGCCCTGGTGGAGCGGACCGTTGCCCACTATGGCACGATCGATATTGTGGTCAACAATGCTGGCGTGAATCACAGCGCCGACTTCTTCGAGATCACCGAAGAAGATTGGGACTGGGTGATGAGCGTGGATTTGAAGGGCACCTTCCTTCTGAGCCAGGCTGCGGCGCGGGTGATGGTGGCCCAGAAGAAGCCAGGGGTGATTGTCAACGTCTCTTCGGTGATGGCGGTGCTGGCCCTGGCCGACCAGATCCCCTACTGCGCGGCCAAAGGGGGGGTCAACCAACTGACCAAAGCCATGGCCTTATCGTTGATCGATAAGGGTATACGGGTGAACTGCTGCGCTCCAGGGCCGGTGATGACCGAGTTAATGGAGCGGGTGGTCAACAACGAAGCCAAACGCTCAAAGCTAATGGAGCGCCTGCCGATTGGCTATATTGCCTCGTGCGAAGAAATCGCCCGCACAATTGTCTTTCTGGCCAGCGATGATTCGAGCTACTTCATTGGCCAAACGATCTACCCGGATGGCGGGCGCATGATCCAGGCCTTCCCACGGTCAATGGAAAAAGGTGCTGCGGGCTAGGCAGCAGGAGTGTACCCATGGATGCCCCCCAGGTTGGTCTGATCACCTTTGGCGATGCCCGCCAGCACGAGTGGAACAAAGTCTTTGGGCCGTTGACCGTGCCTCGCCATGCCCAGGCAATCGAGTACTTGAGCAGCCTGCCGATTGTGCTCCATGCCAGTCCGCAGGTGGCTCGCCAGAAAGATGAGATCGACGCCCAGGTTGACCAGCTCAGGCAGGCGGGAGTAGAGGTCCTGGTGGCGCACACACCCTGCTGGACCTCCCCCAACCTGGTTGTGCGCGGTGTGCAGCGTCTTGGGCTGCCCACGCTTTTGCTTTCGAATAAGAGCCCCAGCACTCATGGCCTGGTCGGTTTCCTGGGCGCGGCTGGCGCGTTGGATCAAATCGGGTACCGCTTCTGGCGCGTGCGCGAGGATTTTGAGAGCGGCGAAACGCTGGCCGGCCAGCTCTTGCCGGTGATCCGGGCGGCTTCAGCGGTCAGGCGCCTGAAAGGGCGAGTGTTTGGCCTGTTTGGTGGGCGCTCGTTGGGCATTGATACCGGCAGCTTCGACCCGATGCAATGGCGAGCAGTGTTTGGCGTAGACGTCGAGCAAATCGACCAATTGGAGATCATTCGCCAGGCAGATCAGATTCCGGATGAGCAGGCGCAACAGATGACCGGCTGGTTGAAGCGCAGCGTGGGGCGGGTGGATTTGGGTCAGGGCGGCCTGACCGAAGAAAAGCTGGCTTTCCAGGCGCGCTGCTACCTGGCCACCCGCCAGATCATTGCCGAAAAAGGGCTGGACTTTGTCGCCATTCAATGTATGCCAGACCTGACCAACCACTTTGTGCCCCAGTGCATTTCGGCTGCTCTGCTGCCCGGACCCTATGATGCCGATGGCCGCAAAGAGCCGGTGTCGATGGCTTGCGAAGCGGATGGCGACGGAGCGCTGACCATGGAGATGCTCAAACTGGTCTCTGGCGGCCAACCGGTGCTGTTTGGCGACTTGAGCTATATCAATGAACAACGGCGGATCCTGTATATCCCCAATTGCGGAGCCATGTGTAGCTGGTACGCCGCCCGTTCCGATGACCCAGCAGAAAACCTGCGCCATGTGGAGCTGCGCCCGGCAATCCGTCCCGGCGGCGGGGCTATTGCCTACTTCACCGCGGCCCCCGGCCCAGTTACCCTGGCCCGCCTGTTTCGCAAGTCGGGTCGCTACCAAATGGCGATTATCACCGGCCAGGCGGTTTCGTTGGAACCGGCGGAGCTGGAGGCATTTGTCCAGGCACGCGGCGCCCACCAGTTGCCCACTGCCTTTGTCCAGGTTGGTGCAGACCTGGAGCGCCTGCTCCAGGTCTACGGGTCAAACCATATCTCTGGCGTGGCAGGCCTTTATCAGGAAGAGCTGGTGCGCTTGTGTGAGCTTTTGAATGTAGAGCCGCTTGTGTTCTAGCTGCGGGCTGCAGGGAATGAGGTGCGATGGCGATGAATCGGCGTGAGATCTTTGCTGCCACGGTGGATCACCAGCATCCGCCGCGGGTGCTGGTGGATTACGGCAAGCATATCGGTTCATTTCACCGGCAGGCTTATGAGCGTTTGCTGGATTATCTGGATGACCCAGCCTTGCCGCGCCAGTACCAGATCCTGGATCGCATGGCGCAGAACGTGGTGTTGCCGGAGGCGATTTGCCAGCGATTGGGGATCGACTTCCGCTGGCTGGTGCCGCGCTGGGTTGGCGTGCGCGAGATCGAGGTTAACGGCCAGCCTGGCTACCTGGATATGTGGCACACGCCCCACCAGTTCACCGATGTGGGCGGTTACTATGCCATTGCCGGCCAGCCATTGGGCAGCCCGGACTTGAGCCTGGGTGACTTGCAATCCTTTGCCTGGCCCGATCCGGATCAGCCAGAGATGTTTACCGGCCTGGCGGAGCAGGCCTACCGCTGGCACTCGGAGACCGATTACATCATCGGCGCGGATGGGATCAAGGTGGGCATCTTGCAAACCGCCTCACAGCTGCGTGGCTACGATAAGCTGTTTATGGACTTTGCCCTTAACCCGGCGCTTGCCCACGCCTTGCTGGACTGCATCTCGGAGCGGATCAACGCCATGTATGCCAATTACATGAAAGCAGTGAGCGCCTATGTTCAGGTTGTGGTCATCACAGACGACCAGGGCACCCAAAATTCGCTCATGATCTCCCCTGCAATGTTCCGCCAGTTCATCAAACCGCGCCTGGCCGCGCAGATTGGCACAATCAAGCAAACCGCTCCGGGAGTCAAGGTTCTGATGCACTGCGATGGCGCCATCTTGCCGATCATTGAAGACCTGATTGAGATTGGGGTGGATATTCTCAACCCCATCCAGACGGTGGTTAAGGGCCTGGAGGATACCCAGGCGCTGAAGGCTCGCTTTGGCGACCGGGTGACCTTTCATGGCGCAATGGACGTGCAGCAGGTGTTGCCAAATGCCACCCCCGAGGGGGTGCGCCAGGAGGTCCAGCGGCGCATCGCCGACCTGGGCAACCAGGGCGGCTATATCCTGGCGCCCTGCCACAACATTGGCGCGGATATTCCGCCGGAAAATGTGGTGGCTTTGTTCGATGCGGTCAAAGAAGTATCGCCAGGTTCCTGATAGGTTCTGCGGAGCCTTCCGCGGGCACTACAGTCTCGTGCAGATTCAGGCAACGCAGCACAAAATTCCGTATTGAGAGGACAGTATATGGGTAAGAATAAGATCACCAACGAAGAGATGCTGGCCCGGGTCGTGCGTTTTGAGCGATTGAAACAGCATGGCATACCGCTGATGTTCATCGATAGCATCCTGCCTGGTCACCAGCGCATGAACTATGCCCTGATCGGTGATACCGCCAGCGAAAACCCCGACTACGAGGATAATGTGGCCCTGCGCTCCCCGCATAAGTTTCAGGTGGGCATGGTTATGGCGCCTCCCGGCAACGGTCCAGCCTATCACACCCACGATTACATTGAAGCTTTCATGCCGCTCAGCGGGCGCTGGCGTTTTTACTGGGGCAACGATCCGGAAAGTCCGCCAGAGGGCGAGACGGTTGTCGAGCAATGGGACCTGATCTCCCTGCCGCCCGGCCTGTGGCGAGGATTTGAGAACATCAGTGACCAGGATGCCTGGCTGCTTGGCATTCTGGAAGAGCACGATGTTTTCACCAGCAAAGATCCCTACTGGAGCCAGCACGTCATCGAGCAGGCGGCGCAGTATGGATTCAAGGCAGATGCCAGCGGCCGGATGGTCCACCCGACCAATTACGCCGACCTCAACGAGCAAATGCGCCGCAAGCTTCTTCATCTCCCTTAAGGATAAGGAATCCAATGCCCAATTTTGAGAACCCCTTGAAGCACAAGCTGGCCCAGGGCGGCAAGGCTGCTGGCGCCTGGCTGCAGCTTGCCAGCCCCTTTACTGCCGAGATCATGGCCCAGGCCGGCTTCGATTTCTTGATGATCGACCTGGAGCATGGTCCCGGCGATATCCTGAGCCTGATCAGCCAAATCCAGGCCATGAAAGGCACGCCTGCCGCGCCGCTGGTGCGCGCTACCTGGAATGACTTTGTGCTGGTCAAGCGCATCCTGGATGCGGGTGCGCATGGCATTCTCTTCCCCTATATCAACTCTGCCGGCGATGCAGAAGCCGCCGTGCGCGCCTGCCGCTACCCACCGGAAGGCATTCGGGGTGTGGCCGCCAGCCCACGCGCTGCTGGCTATGGCCAAAATTCGATGGGCTATCTGGCGCATGCCAACCAGGAAATCCTGATTCTCCTGGCCGTTGAGACGCCGGAAGCCCTGGCCAATCTGGATGCGATTCTGGCCGTGCCCGGCGTGGACGGCATCTTCATCGGTCCGATGGACCTGGCCACCTCGATGGGTTACCTGGCCGACCCCAAACAGCCGCCTGTGCAGGCCGCGATCGCCCAGATTGAGACCAAAGTCTTGGGGGCCGGCAAGATCCTCAGCACAATCGCTGGACCCTGGGAACAGGCGCAAAATCTGTACGAGCGCGGCTACCAGATGTTGATGCTGATGGCGGACGGCGTGGCGCTGGCTACCCTGGCCAACGAAAAAGTACGCAGGTTCAGAGAGAGCTACCCGGCTTAATTTTTCTCCCCAATGGGTAAGCCCCACAGCGCCTGCTCGATGTGCTGTGGGGCGATTCTTTGGGCAAGCTCATTTCTCCATCGCTGAGGCGACAATCTCGGCAATGTCCAGCACCTGCATTTCGCTGTTGGCGTCTTTGCGGGCGTCGTTGAGCATGGTCATACAGAACGGGCAACCCACCGCCAGGGTAGATGCGCCGGTCTGCACAGCCTCCTTGAATCGATTGGCGCTCACCCGTTCATTGCCGTGTTCTTCTTCTTTCCACATCTGCGCGCCGCCCGCCCCGCAGCAGAAGGACTGCATCCCATGGCGGGGCATCTCCACCAGGTTTGCTCCCAATCCCTGCAGGGTTTGGCGTGGCGTTTCAACGATCTGGTTGTGGCGGCCCAGGTAGCAGGGGTCGTGGTAGGTCAGTTTCTCCAACCCGTCCCGCTGCAGGCGAAGTTTCCCAGCGGCCACCAGCTCATGGATCAACTGGGTGTGATGGACGACGGTGTAATTCCCGCCAAAGGCCGGGTATTCATTCTTCAACGTGTGCAGGCAGTGCGGGCAGGTTGTGACGATCCGCTTTGGCTTGACCTCGTTAAGGATCTCAACATTTGCGCTGGCCAGTCCGAAGAAGATATCCTCCTTGCCGGCGCGCCGGGCCGAATCGCCGGTGCACTGCTCGCCCTCGCCCAGCACCGCATAGTTGACTCCGGCTGCGTTAAGGATCTCAGCAAAGGCGCGGGCAGTTTTCTGCGCCCGGGCGTCGGTTGCCGGGGCGCATCCCACCCACCACAGCACTTCCGGCTCTGGGTTGTCATCGATGGTGGTCACTTGCATCCCTTCGGCCCATTTCATTCGCTCAGTGGGTGAGATGCCCCACGGGTTTGCCTGGCGTTCCATGCCTCGGAAAGCCGCCTGCAGCTGCTTGGGGAACTGGTTTTCCATTAACACCAGAGCGCGGCGGATGTCCAGGATATCTCGCATCGGTTCGTTGTTCACCGGGCAGATGTCAATGCACGCCCCGCACGCTGTGCAGGCCCACACTGCCTCAACCGGAATGGCGAACTCGACCAGGGTTTGCGAGCTTGGCTCTCCCCTGGCGATGCACCCACCTTCGCTGTTGAGAAAGTAGCGCTTGTTAATCTCGAGCGCAGCGGGCGAGAGCACTTTGCCGGTGTTGTACGCCGGGCAGACCTGCTGGCAACGGTAGCACATGATGCAGGCATAAGCATCCATGAGCTGCTCCCAGCCCAGATCCTCCAGGCGGGTGGCGCCAAATTGCTCCAGGCTTTCGTCGTCAAAATCCACCTTGCTCAGCTCGCCAATCGAGCGGCGCTCAGGTTTGAGCAGAAAGTTCAACGGGGCAAAGAACAGGTGGATGTGCTTGGAGATCAGGAAGTAAGGCATGAAAGCCAGGATGGTGCCCAGCGCAAGCCAGAAGGCAATGTGCTCAGCCACCGTCAGGGCGATCTCGCTCCATCCGACCCACAGATTGGCGACTGCCGAAGCAAATGGCTGCCAGGGGTCAGGCTCGCCTTGAAGAGCGATGGCAAAAGACTCTCCCAAGAATCTTGAGCCAACATGCACCAGGATGAACGAGCCAACAATGGCCGAATCGCGCAGGATGCCGGCCCGCGCCCGCGGGTGCAGAAGCACATCCTGGCGGGTGGTCAGGTCGGGGGTTTTGAGGACAAAACGCCGGATGAGCATGGCAACCATCCCCAGCAGCACGCCGACAGTGAGCAAGTCGCCAAGCAGCCGGTAAATCCCGCCGATCAAGCCCTCGCCCAAGAAGACAAACCCCGGTATGAGACCTTCCAGCACATCGCCCAGGTTGATCAGCAGGTAATACAGAAACCCCCAGGCAATCAGTCCATGGAACAGGCTGGGCCAGAAGCGGATTTTGAAGGTTGGCTGCAGAATGGCAACCTTGAACAGCGCCGAAACCAGTCGTTTGCGGGCCAGTTCCAGGTCTGGCTTGCCATGACCGCGCAGGATTGTGCGGCTGATTCGCCTGGCAACCTGAATGACAGCGTACATGGAAGCTAAAAACGCCAGGATGAACAGGATTTTTTCGACTGTGGTGAGCATAGCGTCCCTCCGGCTGGGGTAAAAGACTGGGAACCTGCTTGCAATAAACTTGTGCCGAAAAGTACAACCCTGCTCAGTTTACCATATTCTATTTAGGTTGGTATAAAAAAGTGATCTTTGTCATACCGCGCTGCGTCAAATGTTATCCAGGCGGCTGGATGACCGTGTTTCAAGCTCTTGGGGGGTAGTTTGGATGGCTCCGACAGAAGTTATTGCCGGTCAAAATGCTCCAGGGCAGCCTGGATCACCGGGTCGGTTTCTTGGGTGATCTCTTCCCATACACTGGCGACGCTCAAATCGGGGATGATGCCTGTCTCCTCCCAGTCTTCGCCGTTATCGTTGGGCGGGCGGAAAGTGAAGGCTGCAATTTGCGCTCTTGCGCCGTCGGTCAGGTTATAAATTGAGAGAATTTCTACATTTCCCTCTGTCTGCTCGCCGATCAGGGTGGCTCGCCCCAGTTTCTTCAGCACGCCGGCAAAGACTTCGCCAAAGCTGGCGGTTCCCTTGCCGATCAACACCACGATCGGCAGGCTCTGCGAGCCGCCAATATCGACCCCGGGAACGGTGAGCGGATTGTTGTCTTTTCGGTCAACAATGGTGCCCATCAATCCGCTGGCAAAATAGTTCATCGTATCCAGCAGCACGTCACTGGCGCCGCCGGAGTTGTAGCGGTTATCCAGGATCAGACCATCCAATGGGCCATCAGCGGTCATTGCGCGCAGCGCCGCTGCTATGCTGTCATCGACGCTGGTGTCTGCAAAAGAAGTCATGAAGATGTAGCCAATTCGCTTGCCCTGCGGCGTGGTCAGCACCGAAAAGGGCACCGGCAGCGCCCCTCCAACCCGCTGGCGGGTGATTGGCACTGTTCGCGCTGGCTCACCTGGTGTCTGGATGGTGACGTTGATTGTGGTCCCCTCCGGACCGCGGAGCAGATTCTGGCGGGCTCCCTCAGCGCTGACCACCGGTTGCCCGTCCACTTCCAGGATATTATCGTGCATCTTGATCCCGGCCAGGTCTGCCGGGCTGCCGGGATAGACCAGCAAAACTGCCAGGCTTCGCTTCTCCGGCACCAGCAGGCTCCGAACACCGATGCCCACATAATCGACCTCGCCCTGGCGTATCCGATCATCTTCCCGCGCCTCTTCTGGGCTGAGGTAAATCGAGTGATTGTCACCCAGCCGGAAAATCATTTCACTCATCGCCAGGTGGTATTCTTCATCGCTCATGCCAGCTTCAATCCGCTGGCGGTATTCCTGCCTCACAGCGTTCCAATCCAGGCCGTTGAAATCGGGGTACAGATAGTTTTGGTTGACAATGCCCCACAGCTCTTCAAAAGCCGCAAGCTGGCGCGCGGTTGCAAGCGGGTCAATGGTGGCGGATCGGGTCGGGCTGGGCAGCGGTGATGGCGTCGCCGAAGGCAAGGGGGTGGGGGTGATCGTCTCGGTCGGCGGCGCGGGGGTTGGTGTGGGCGGCAGCGGGGTCACTGTGGCGGTCGCCGTGGAGGTGGCTGTTGGCTCCACCTGGCCTAACCCCTGGGTGGCTTTGCACGCCAGGGGGATCAGCAAGAGCAACAGAAGAATCGATCGACGGAAGGTTGCTTTCATGGCAAATCGAGGGTGGCCTGGAGAGGATGATTTTTCAGGATCACGCTGCGGCACATGGGCCGGGCAGGCCGCCTGCTCATCCAGGACCTGGTTGGGTAGTTTTTAGTAGCCCCCTGAGCTGTACAACGATTCGTCGGTGGGCGTCTCGCCAGAAGGGTCCCAGACATACACCCAATCGCCCAGTTTGGCCCAATCAAACAGCCAGTGTGCGTCGCCCACAGCCAGGTTGACACAGCCGTGCGACTGCTCAAAACCCATTTTTGCCCGCCAGTACGCCCCGTGGAGGGCGCGAGCCTTATCGTAATACATTGTCCAGGGGACATCCTCCAGGTAGTAAGCGTCCGACTTGTCGGCTTCAAAAGCGCCGGTCATGGGCGCCATTTCGTGTTTTTCGTAGATCTGGAAAACCCCCGGCCGCGTCCAAAAAGGCTTGGCGCCGCTGGCGATGAGGGTGGCATAAACAAGCTGGCGCTGTTCGTAAACGGCCAGGGTCTGGTCAAGCAGATTGACCTCGATCCATCGATCCCCAGTCACCCCATCCGGTGGGGTGGGGTCTGGCAACACCCGGGCAACAAACTTTCCTGGCAGCCATTCATCCGGCCCGATCAAATACCACGGCTCGTCATTGACCTGCTCGGTGGCAAAGACCTGCACAATATCATAAAGGTTGAGCAAGCGCCCGGTGTAATCCGGCGTGCTGTAGCCTGGGGTGCGCTTGGTTTCTACCTGCGGCGTTGGGGAAAAATAGGTCAGAACCCAGCCAAAGGCAGTGCTGGGTGTGGAGTTAAAGGTAATGCCATGCGGCTGCGGGATCGCCCCCAGCCGCGACAGGTAGTTGCCGGTCATCCATGCCCCAGGCCGGACTTCGTAAAGCTTCCGGCCGTTGGATTCCTGTTCGTTGGTGTAAGAGATGAACACAAAGTCGCCATCCAGGCGTTCGGCAGCGGCCTTCTTGCTGCCGCTGACTGCCTCCTCGATGGACGAGAAGATCGGCGCAGGCAGGTTGGTCACTTCTGCGTAGCGGACGCTCACACTTCCCAATGCCGGGTCAATCCGCTGGTAAGCCAGCGGAGGCAGGGGCAGGGTGATGCCTTTCTCGGCCATGCGGCTGAGATACGCAGAGGGTCCGCTGGGGAGGCAATCTCCCGGCAGGTAAGTGTAAATGCCAGGCAGGCACAGCACAGCCGCCGGCTCAGTTTGGGCCTGCTGCTCTGTCAGGCTGGCTGCTGGCGAAGCCGCCGCCATGGATCGCGCCGGACTGAACGTGACGGCCAGCAGCAGGACCACCAGGAATAGTTTATCGAAGCTGTTTTTCATCGAGCATAAACATCCAATGAAACTCTATTTTACCCAAAGCGAGCTTTCTTGGGCGAAAAAAACTCATTACTCATGGAATTATTAACGACCACCGCGGCCGGATCGGTCAGCCAGGGAATATTCTGGCTCGAATCGCAGGAACGCTGTGGCCTTTTTGGGAAGGGCTATTATAATACAGCGGATATGCAAACCGGTCTCTCCCCTTTGCAGATTTGGCTGCTGGCGATCCGTCCAAAGACGCTGCCGGCTGCGGCTGCTTCGGCGATTGTCGGCGCGGCAACGGCTTTTTACGATGGCAAGTTCATCTGCGGGCCGGCGCTGGCCTGCCTGCTGGCGGCGTTGCTCCTGCAAATAGGCGCCAACCTGGCAAATGATGTCTTTGATTATTATCGCGGCGCCGACGCCCAGGCTCGCCTGGGCCCGCTGCGCGTCACCCAGGCAGGGTTGCTCAAGCCAGGCCAGGTGTTGCTTGGGATGTGGATCGTTTTTGGGCTGGCAGCGTTGCTTGGCGTTTACCTGTACCTGGTGGCAGGCTGGCCTGTGCTCGTGATGGGCATTGCCAGCATTGCCGCGGCAATTGCCTACACCGGTGGACCGTTTCCGTTCGGTTACTATGGATTGGGCGATCTGGTGGTCTTTATTTTCTTTGGCCCGGTGGCGGTCTGCGGCACGTACTTTGTCCAGGCCGGCCAGGTATCTACCCTGGCCGTCTGGTCCTCACTGCCGATGGGCTTTCTCATCACGGCGATCCTGGTGGTGAATAACCTGCGCGATATCGCCACCGACCGCCAGGTTGGCAAAAAGACCCTGGCGGTGCGCCTGGGTGAGCAGGGCACCCGCTGGGAGTACTTGATCTGCCTGGCGGCTGCTTATCTGACCCCGCTTCTGGCTGGTATGGTCGGTTTCTCGTTCTGGCCTGTTCTGACCTGGTTTTCGTTGCCCCTGGCTGTGTCGCAGACGCGCCTGGTGTGGACGCAAGCTGGCCGCCCACTGAACCAGGCCTTGGCAGGCACGGGCCGCCTGACGCTCGTCTACGCGTTGCTCTTCTCGGCAGGCCTGGTGATCGCTGCGGCGCTTGCCAGGTTTTAGACCGGATCGCCGGTCCTGGCGTCATCAGCCGCGGGCGAACTGCCACGGGCACAGCCGGCGCTCCAGCCAATCCACCCCGAAGTACAAACCCAGGCCCATCAGGCTCAAGGCCACGATCCCGGCATACATGGCAGGGTAATCAAACAGTGTGCTTCCGGAAAGATAGATGTAATAGCCTAACCCGCGCCGGGTGGCAAACAGCTCGGCGATGTACAGCACCGCCACCGCAGTGCCCACCGATTGGCGCAGGGCGGTCAGGATAGCTGGCAGGCTGGCGGGCCAATAGACAAAGCGGAACAGTGCTCGCCGACCGGCGCCCAGGCTGCGCACGCTCTGGATCAGCTCAGGGCGGATGTTTGCCGCCTGGTCGCGCACCAACACCAGGATCTGGAAGAACAAGACCATGAAGATCAGCACGATCTTGGCCAGGTCGCCGACGCCCAGGAATAGCAGCACAATCGGCACGAACACAACCTTTGGGATGGGGTAAAGCAGATAAATGACCGGCGAAAACAGGCTGTTCAATCGCCTGGACTGCCCCAACACAAGCCCGGCCGGCACGGCAAAACCGATTGCCAGGGCGGTGCTGGCGACCACCCGCCAAAGGCTGGCCAGCAGGTGAAAAGGCAGATCGCCATTGGCCAGCTCTTCAAAAAACGCCTGGAACACCGCCACTGGGGTCGGCAGGATGGGCTGGTCCAGAGCCATTGCTGCCAGTTGCCACAGCCCCAGCAGGGCAATCACCGCCAGTAGCAAGTCTCGCCGCCTCACCCAGAAATCTCCATTCGCCGGCGCAGATCGCGGCACAGGGCATTGTATTCTGGCGTATCATGGAAGCCAGGCTGCGCCGCGCCCGGGTTATCGATGATCACTGCCTGTGTGTTTGGCGGATGACTGAGAAGCAAAATCTTTTGCCCCAGGATAGCGGCTTCTTCGATGGCATGGGTCACGATAACCAGGGTCAGCTCTTGTTCGGCCCACAGCTCCAGCATCAGGTTTTGCAGGCTCTGACGGGTGGGGGCATCCAGCGAAGAAAAAGGCTCATCCATCAGCAGCAGGTCAGGCTGAAGCGCCAGGGTGCGGGCGATGGCGGTGCGCTGGCGCTGCCCACCGGAAATCTGTCCTGGGTATTGTTTTTGCAAGCCTGCCAAACCCAGCCGTTCCAGCCAGGGATCCAGGTCCACCCTGGGCTGGAAGTCTTGCGGCGCATGCTTGCCATCGGGGCCATAAAAGGCCCGCACCCTCAACCCCAATTCAGCGTTCTGGCGCACCGTTGCCCAGGGCAATAAGCCATAGTCCTGGAGGATTAAGCCGGTGTGCGGCCGCGGGCGATCCAGGGATTGCCCGTCGATCAAAACCCGCCCAGAAGTGGGAAATCGCAGCCCGGCCAGCAGGTAGAGCAGCGTGGTCTTCCCGCAGCCCGATGGTCCCAGCACGGCCCAGGCCTCGCCTCGACCGGCGCGCCAGTTAAAACCTTCAAAGATCGAAAGCTGGTTCGGAAAGGTGTACGTCAGCTCTTCCAGGCGGATCATGGCAGCTTGATCCAACGTGATGGCGCGTCAGGGCAAGAAGCCGGCGTTGACCGAATCGGTGTAGGCTACATCTTCGCTCAGCAAGCCATTTTCCTTTGCCCAGGCGAGTGTATCATCCCACTGGGCCTGCGTTGGCACGCCCGCTGTGACGAAAGTGGGCACCTTGAACGTTTCGGCCAGCGGAGGTGGGACGATTTTCTGTTCTACCAGCAGGGTGTTGTATTTCGCCGGATCGGCGTTGATCATCGCAGTTGCCTCCTCAATTGCGGCCAGGAAACCTTTGATGGCTTCGGGCATCTGGTCGATGACTGCTTTGCGAAAGGAAATCGTGCTGAAACTGTATTCCGGGTGCTGCGTGTCGTCGACGATCAGGCGGGCGCCTTGTTGCAGCGCCAGCGATACCGCCGGCTCAGGCAAGGTGGCCGCTTGCAGCTCGCCCGTGCTCAGCAGGTTGACCCGGTCTGGTATCTTGGGCACAGCAATGGTCTGGATATCTTCTGCGGAGAACCCTTCGGCTTGGAGCAAGCGGTCGGTCAGATAGTCGATCACCGTGCCCTCAGAGATGCCGATCTCCACACCTTTGAGCTTATCCAGCGAGTCGATATCGCTCTTTCCGGATGCCAGAATGCTGAACACAGCCGTTTCCGGTGTGGCCGCCCGGGCATAGCGCACGATTTGCACCTGCACCTGATCTTGGTTGAAGAGCGCAGTGGACAGAGCTTCATTGATCATGCCATCGGCCTGCCCGGCGGCTATGAGCTGGTCGCGCTCCGGCGCCGAAGCCACGGGTACAAATTCGACGTTCAGGCGGTGCTTTTCAAACAAGCCTTCTTGTTGCGCCACGTACATGGGCAACGCGTCAATCACAGGGAGCACGGCAATCTTCAGCGTGGCCGGCTGGGCGGCTGGCGCACAGGCGGAAAGCGCAAGGCTGAACAGGATTGCCAGGAAGAGCAAAATTGCCAGGGTTTGTTTCTTGTTCATCAGAAAGACCTCTTTAAAATAGGGATGATCTGGTTGTCCGATATGCGACCGGGATCCCACATACCCGGTCAGAAAGACCCATGTTTTCCAAGCAGGGGGGAGTGACCGCCGGCAGTCGCTCCGGCGAGTTGCGCTGCACCAGCAGGATTGACCATCATTCAGGTTAACGGAGGGTGTTGCCGAGCAAACTCCTGCAGGCCAGCGTTGCCAGGGCCAGCTTTCAGGCAACCCTGCATTGCAAAACTGCAAGATTATAGCATGATCTATAGATACAACCCTAAGGATTGTGTTAAAATAATCACGGTTGCCTGGCAAGTGATCTTGCCTGTGCTGAAGCAGTTTTGTACGCTTCTTGCAACGATCTGGATGAGTCCAGGTTACTGGATGGCCAGGCAGGTGGGCAGTCACTTGCAACGACCGCTTGCAGCAGTCTCATCCCTGGAAGGAGTGATGCGCATTGACAAAATCGCGTTCTCAACTGATGGTCGAGCGTCTTCGTGATCTGCAGGCCTCCTCGCCAGATATCGAGGCCTCTGCAGTCGTTAGCGTGGACGGATTGAGCATAGCCTCTGCTTTGCCCCAGGGTGTCGAAGAAGACCGTGTCTCGGCCATGTCCGCCGCCATGCTTTCTCTGGGTGAGCGGATTGCCTCGGAGTTGGGCCGTGGCTCTTTGGAGCAGGTGTACATCAAAGGCCAGCAGGGTTATGTGATCCTGATGTCGGTCGGGGAAGAAGCTGTGTTGACTGCCCTGGCGCGTGAGCAGGCCAAGCTGGGCTTAATCTTCCTGGATATGCGCCGGGCTGCCGAAGCACTGGCAAAATTGATCTGATGGGTGAGGAGGCTATGGACCCGATACCAAAGAGTCAATACTTTTATGCCAACAAAATTGCCCTGATTGCCTTGAAAGCCCTGGAAGAGGTGATGGGGAAAAATGGCCTGAATGCCATACTCAACCTGGCGCACCTGCCGCACTTGATCGATAATTATCCGCCCGATAACCTGGAGCGGGAATTCAACTTCGCCGATTTTTCCGCCCTGAACCTGGCCCTGGAAGAAATGTACGGCCCGCGCGGTGGGCGAGGTTTGGCACTGCGCGCTGGGCGCGCCACCTTCGCCGACTCGCTGCGAAACTTTGGCGCCCTGGCTGGGGCTGGCGACCTGGCCTTCAAGGTGCTCCCCCTGCACGCCAAGATGCGCATCGGCATCCCGGCCATGGCGCGCATCTTCAGCCAGATCAGCGACCAGTATTCTACGGTCGAAGAAAAAGAAAACGAATTTATTTACACCATCCATCGCTGCCCGGTTTGCTGGGGGCGCACCAATGTGGACAAGCCGGTCTGTTTCATTGCAGTGGGACTGCTTCAAGAAGGGCTGAAGTGGGTCTCTGGCGGCAACGAGTTTCGGGTCAATGAATCCAAGTGCGTTGCCATGGGCGACCCGGTTTGCGAGTTTGTCATCCAAAAGACGCCCATCAGCTAGTCTGAGGACGCGATTGTGGCTGAGGATAAACCCACCCTGTTGATTGTGGAAGATGATGCGGATGTGGCGGAGATGGTCACGGCTTACTTCCGCGTTCAGGGATACGAAGTTTTTGCAGTCAATTGGGGGGAGGATGCGCTCAAAGCTTGCCGAAACAATCACCCCGACCTGATTATCCTGGATATTCGCCTGCCGGATATCGATGGTTTTGAAGTTGCCCGCCGCCTGCGCGGCAACCAGCGCACCCAGGATATTCCGATCATCTTTTTGACCGAAAAGCGCGAGCGGGCTGACCGCATGCAAGGCCTGGAGCTTGGCGCCGATGATTACATCACCAAACCGTTTGATATCCAGGAGCTTCGTTTGCGGGTGCGCAACGCTCTGCGCCGCACCGTGCCCTCCTCGCTTACCAATCCGGTGACAGGTCTTCCTGAAGGCGCTCTGGTGGATGAACGCCTGCGCGAATGCCTGGCGGGCGGTGATTGGGCTTTGCTGCTGATCGCCATTGATAACTTTGGCGAGTTTCGCGAGGCTTATGGTTTTGTCGCTTCAGACGATGTCCAACGGGCCATCGGCTTGATGGTCCACAATGCTATGCGCGATGTGGGTGGATCGAACGACTTCATCGGCCAGTTTGGGCCAACGGAATACATCCTGGTCACCCAGCCGGCCAGCCTCACCGCCCTTGCAGACCGCATTCGCTCCCGCCTGGATCAATCCCTGGATTATTTTTACCCGCTTAAGGACCGCAGCGACCAGGGCGTCTTGGGCGGCCGCCTGAGAGTGCGCATTGGCCAACTGGTTGCCAGCGATGGTCCGTTTAAGAGCCTGGAAGATCTGAAAAAAAAGCTGGCCCATCAACTTGCTTAAGAAACCACATTAATTCCTGTGCGATTGACCGTCATTATTCCAACGTATAATGAAGCGGAGAACCTCCCCAGGCTGGTCTCCGCTTTGTTTGATCTGCCCCTGGAAAACCTCAGCCTGCTGGTGGTTGACGATAACAGTCCGGATGGCACCGGCGAATTGGCTGAAATGCTGGCCTTTGAGCATCCCGGCTGCATCTCGGTGCTCCACCGCCGTGCCAAGGCTGGCCTTGGCACGGCCTATATTTCCGGTTTTCAATATGCGCTCAAATCCGGCGCGACTGCGATTGCCCAGATGGACGCCGATTTTTCTCACCCCCCCGAAAAGCTGGTTGAACTGGTGCAGGCGCTCCAGACCTGCGATGTGGCCTTGGGCTCACGATATGTCCCCGGCGGCAGTGTGGATGAGCGCTGGCCGCTGTGGCGCAAGGGCCTGTCTGCATTTGGGAATTTTTACGCTCGCACCATCCTGGGCATTCCTGTTCGGGATGCAACCGGCGGTTTTCGCCTTTGGCGCCGGCAAGCTTTGCTGGGCATGCCCCTGGAGCTCGTGCGCTCGAATGGCTACGCCTTTCAGGTGGAGACCATCTATCTTGCTCACCTGATGGGTTTCACCCACAAAGAAGTGCCCATCTATTTTGCCGACCGCCGCTGGGGCCAATCGAAGATGTCATTCCGCATCCAGCGGGAAGCGGCAATCCGGGTGTGGCAAATGCGTTTTCGATACCAGCGCCTCAGGCGTCTGGGCTGACTTTTGTGCTGTCCCATTCGATCACACGTTCAAATATCCGCCACCTGTATGCCGATATCTTCTGGTTCGGCATCCTGAGCGGCAGCGCAATGACCTTTCTGAATGTTTACGCTGCCCGCCTGGGGGCCAGCGCGATGCAGATCGGCCTGTTGACCGCCGGCCCGGCAGTGGTGAACCTGGTGATCTCCCTGCCTGCCGGCGGCTGGCTGGAAAGGCAGCCGCTGATCCCGGTATCTTACTGGACCAGCCTGATTTCGCGCCTTTTTTATATCCCATTGATTTTTCTCCCTTTCCTGTTCAACCAGCCGCAGCAGATACTGGCCATGATCTGGATTACCCTGGCGATGTCTTTGCCGGCGGCCTTCCTGGCGATCAGTTTCAACGCCTTGTTGGCGGGCGTTGTGCCCGCCGATCAGCGCTCCGATGTGGTTGGCCGGCGCAACGCCCTGCTGGCCATCAGCATGATCGTCAGCACCCTGGTCAGCGGGCAGATCCTGGATCTAGTTTCCTTTCCTCTCAATTACCAGATCGTCTTTGGGATCGGCGCTTTTGGGGCGTTGATGTCCAGCTACCATCTTGGGCGTTTGCGCCTTGCAGACCCCCAGGCCAAAGCTGACAACGGCGAACACCGCTCCTTGGGCCAGCTTTCTGTCCTGGGCAAACGCCTGCCAAACCCGATTGACCAGCCATTCTTGCGCCTGCCGGGGCTGAAAACCGGGCTGCTGCGCGGGCCTTATGGCCTGTTCATGGTCGCCTGCCTGACCTTCTACACTTTCCAGTATCTTTGCCTGCCCCTTTTCCCGCTGGCTTATGTGAACGATTTGCAATTAACCGATGGCATGATCAGCCTGGGCAGCAGCCTGTTCTATGTCACGATGTTTCTGATCTCCCTGCGCATTGGACGTTTGGCCCGCCATTTTGGCAACCGCGCCCTGTTGGCTGTGAGCGCCATGTCATTCAGTCTGTACCCTTTCTTCCTGGGCATTGCCGATGGCCCGGTGCTGTTTTGGGTGGCCTCGCTGGCGGGTGGCGTGGTTTGGGGGGTGATCAGCGCCAGCCTGATCAATCGCTTGATTGAACGTGTCCCCGGGGATCAGCCCGCCGCCGGCATGGCCCTGCATAACCTGGCGCTGAACCTGGGCATCCTGGTTGGCTCGTTATCCGGCCCGCTGTTGGGAGAAGCGCTGGGCATCCAGCCAGCCCTGCTGGTTGGCTCAGGCCTGCGCTTTTTGGCCGGGGTGCTGCTGCTTTTTTGGGGTTGAAATGGAGCGGGCTGAATGGCCGGATGTGGGGTCAACCGTTGCCGGTAAAAGCCTGGGTGAGCGCCCGCCATTCTTCCAGGCTGAGCGTCTCCGCCCGCCGCTGCGGGTCGATGCCGGCCCGGCGCAGCACGGCTTCTGCCTGTGCTGGCTGCCAGCCCATCCCCCCTGCCAGGGCGTTGCGCAGGGTCTTGCGTTTCTGGCTGAAACCCGCTTTTGCCAGGCGGAAAAAATCCGCCAACTGAGGCGCCGGGATGCGCGGTTGGTCGTACCGATCGACCCGGATCACCGCCGAATCGACCCTGGGAGGCGGGTAAAAAGCCCCGGCCGGGATGCGCGCTGCCACCTGTGGCTGCCCGTACACCTGCACGCTCAGCGCCAGCAGGCTCATCTTGCCGGGGGCTGCGCAAATGCGCTCGGCCACTTCCCGCTGCACGGTCAGAGTGAGCAGCTCGGGGGGCTGGCGCGCCTCCAGCAAGTGGCGGATCAGCGCCGACGTGATGTAATACGGGATGTTGGCGACCACCCGGTACCCCGGCGCTGCCCCGCTCTCCCCCTCTTGCATCAGCTCGGTTGGGTCAAGCGCCAGGATATCGCCCACCACCAGGCGGATATTGGGAAAAGGCGCCAGGATTTCTTCCAGGGCGGGCATCAAGGTCTCGTCCAGCTCCACGGCCACCACCCGCCGGCTGCGCATGGCCAACAGGCGGGTCAGGCTGCCCAGCCCGGGGCCGATCTCCAGCACAGCGTGCTCGGGGCGCAGGTTGGCCGCCTCCACCACGCGCAGCAGGGCCGTTTCATCGACCAGGAAGTTCTGCCCCAGCCCTTTGCTGGGGCGCAATCCATGGCGGCGCAGCAGGTCAGGAAGGTTGATCGGGTCTGGGTTCATCGGCAATCATTCTTTCATCGGCTGGCGGGTGCACAGGGCAAGCCAGCCAGCAGGCCAATAGTACTATAGATGGGCCTGAAATACATAAACAGTTGAAGGATATCTATGGATTTTAATATATAATGAATAAAGCAGCAGGGATCGGCGGGCAAATCTTACATTGGTGTAAAGCAGAGCAAATGTTGTGTAACAATTATCATGGATGATGCGTTTCCTAGAGTAGGATGGATGCCTGAGCGGCAGCAAGTCGATGAGACAAGCCTGCTCCAGCAGGCCATTGCGGGTGATACAGAAGCGTTTGGCCAGATTTACGAATTTTACGCCCCTCTGGTGTTCCGCTTCTTTTTTGCGCACCTGGATAACCGGCTGGATGCAGAAGACCTGACCGAAGATGTCTTCCTGCGGGCCTGGCAATCGCTGCCTAACTACCGCATGCGCGGTGTGCCGTTCACGGGTTTCCTGTTTCGCGTGGCTCGCAATGCACTTTACGATCACTACCGCCGCAGGCGCCATCGAGCTGCAGATGCGGGGATTGACCAGGAGCTGGTCGATGATTTCCACCCTGACCCCACCCTGAGCGTCTCCCTGCACCTGGAGCGCCGGGAGCTTCGCCAGACCCTGGCGGGATTGCGCGAAGATTACCGCACCGTTCTGGTGCTGCGCTTTCTGGTCGGCCTCTCGCCGGACGAAACTGCCCAGGCCATGAGCCGCTCATCCGGCGCCATTCGAGTGTTGCAGCACCGTGCATTGGCAGCCGCGCGCAAATTAATGTTAAAACAGGAGTTGGACAGATGACGCCAGACCGGCGTGAAAAACAAGAGCAAGCTTTGCAGGAATGCCTGGACCAGCTTCAACAGCCAGAGCAGAGCCTGGAAGCTGCCCTGGCGCAGCATTCCCGCCACGCTGAGGCTTTGCGGCCCGAGCTGGAGACCGCCCGCTGGCTGCAAGAGCGACGCCCGGCGCTGGCGCCCCGCCCGGGTTTTGTCGCGGCCTCCCAGCGCCGGGTGCTGGCACGCATCGAGGTCCAGGGCGGGTTGACCCCCGCATCGAAAATGCGCTGGTCTTTTGCCAGCCTGCGCTATCCCTCCACCTGGCGCCATTACATCCCCCGACTGGCGCTGGTTTATCTGCTCCTGGTCGCGCTGCTGTTAAATGCCGGTCGCATCACGACCGCCTCGCTCAAATGGCTGCCGGGTGATGTCGGTTACCCGGTCAAGCTGGCGATGGAGGGGATCGCCCTGCTCGCCACGCCCAGCCCGGCGGGCGATGCCCGCTTGCACATCCAGTTCGCTCAACGCCGCCTGTTGGAAGCCCAGGCCCTGGTTTTGGAGAGCCGTTTTGATCAAATCCCCGCCACGGTGGCCAATTTTGGCCGCCACGTGCAGGGAGCGGTGTCCGCGGTGGATCGGGTTGCCCAACAGGACCGCGGCCAGGCGCATGAGCTGGCGCTGGATTTGCAGCGCGTCTTCTCCAAACAAATGCCGCTGGTGGTCCTGCTCTCGGGTTTCACCCCTGCAGACTCGCGTGCCGATTTTCAGCTCGTCCTGTCGATTGCCGAAGATGGCGTCTCGGCCATGGAAAAAGTGCTCGACCAGGGGAACAGCGGCGCAAGCGGGTTCGGCGCCGCCTTTCTCCAGGCCAGGGAGATGGCTTACAATTTTGTCAGGTGATGCAGTGCGGGGTAACGCAGCTCTTGTGGCATCGTTCTTAGAATGGTAAGGTTATGCACAAAGCAGACCACAGGATGATGGACCCTGCCTGAACACTTTCGTCACAGAGCCTGTGCATCGATGTGTATTGATTGAATGGGAGAAGCGATCCATGAAACGCTTGATCAAACCACTCTTTCTTAACCCTTTTCAGGGGGAAGCGTGCCCTCCAGAAGAGGGCGCTGGGCGCAAATGCCGTGCTCAACGCGGCCAGGGAATGGTGGAATTTGCCCTGGTCCTGCCTTTGCTCCTGTTCCTGGTGTTTGGGATTATCGAGTTGGGGCGTTTAATGGTGATCTACACCTCGGTCGCCGCCGCCAGCCGGGAGGGCGCCCGTTACGGCTCCGCCGCTGGCACCTCGGAATACAATGTGCCTTACTATCTGGATACACAGGGCATCCAGGAGGCGGTCATGCGCATGACCCTGCTGATCGCGCCCGACACGATCGACATCACCTACGACCACGGCCCCAATACCGAGGAGTTTGAACCTTCTTCCAGCAGCGATGTGCGCCTGGGCGACCGCATCAACGTCACCGTCACCGCATTGTACGACCCCATCCTGGGGCTGACGCCCTTGCAGCCGTTTACCGTTGCCTCCACCACCAGCCGCACCATCGTCAAAGAAGTTGCCATCCTGCCGGGCTCTGGCGGCGGCGGCGGCGGCACCGGTTTGCCCATCGTGACTATCACCTTCCCCACAGCCAACCCTTATTCCGTGCACGAAGGCGAAACGATCAACTTCACTGCGACGGCCTCTGACCCCGACGATGGCGACCTCACCTCGAGCATTGAGTGGGAATTGGATGGGGAAAGCATCGGCGGTTGTTCCGGTGGAACCTGCTCTACCGCGACCATTCCCCCTGGCACACACATCGTCACCGCCCGCGTGACCGACTCGGATGGCAATCTTGCCACCGCTTCCGTCGAGGTGTTTATCAACCCTCCACCCACGGTTGGCATCTGGACACCCTGGGATGGTGAGCGCTTTGAGCAAGGCGAAGAGATCACCTTCCTGGGCTTTGCCAGCGAAATGATCGAAGGCGACCTGAGCCACCTCATCGATTGGTATGACAACGGCGTCTTGCTGCAAAGCCACATGCAGACCTTCACCCGCACCGACCTCTCCCCGGGCCTGCACACGATCCGCGCCGAGGTCACGGACTCGGACGGGCAAACCGCCAGTGTTTCGCTGAATATCGTGATCACACCCCGCACGCCGCCAACCCTGGTGATCACCTCCCCGGTGGACGGCTCGTATTACGCCCGAGACTCCGCGATTGTCTTTGCCGGCACCGCCAATGACGCTGAGGACGGCGATATCAGCGCCAGCATCACCTGGTCTTCTGACCTGGATGGCTACCTGGGCAGGGGCGCCAGCATCTCGGTTTCCCAGCTGCGCATTGGGACGCATGTGATCACCGCCAGCGTGACCGACTCGGACGGCATGACGACGACGGTTTCGATCACCATCCGGGTTGTGGATGACCGCCCACCAGAGGTCGTGATTAACTCCCCGGCCAACGGCACCTCGGTCCTCTTCGGTGGCACGCTCACCTACCGCGGCACCGCCACGGATGCCACGGATGGCAACCTGACCGCTCAGCTTGTCTGGCGCTCCAGCATCGATGGTCAAATCGGCACGGGCGGCAGCTTCAGCTACTCCGGCCTGACCCCCGGCGTTCACACCATCATTGCCTCGGTGACCGACAGCGATGGGCTGACCGGCAGCGCTTCCATCATTGTTTACGTCATCGAGCACAATGACCCGCCGACGATAACCATCGACGCCCCGGCTAACAACGCTGCCCTGGTCTCCACCCGACCGATCAATTTCCGCGGCACCGCAACCGACCCTCAGCAGGGGTTAATCAGCGACCTGATCCAATGGGCCTCCAGCATCAATGGTCAGCTTGGCACCGGCGCCAGCATCACCACCACCCTCAGCGCGGGATTCCACACCATCACCGCCACCGTCACCGATGCGGGCGGCCTGTCTGCCCGTGCCACCATTCGGGTCACCGTCTGGCAGCCGGTCTGCCCCTCCCCAGGCAGCACGGTCTGGTCGTACCAGAACAACAATTTTGCCGATAAGGTCAGCTGGTTCCTGACCATCCCAACCGGCGTCACCCAGACCCAGCCGTATGTCATGGACTATTTGCGCATTGCCCTGGACAACACCAGCGCTTCGGTCAGCTCGATCACCGTTGAAGGCATCCCTGTGCCCAGCTCGCGATGGGTGAGAACCGGTTCGATTGTGGAAGTCTTCGGCCCGGTGTGGACTGGCTACTTCCGGGCCAACAACACCATCGAGATCATCATCGATTTCCAGCCCAAGCCACGCCGCAATTCGGACGGCCCCTTCACCCTGGTGTCCACCTTCCAGGGCTGTTCCAGCATCCAGACCACCACACGCCCCTAGCGGGTGCCTGAACGATTGAATGAGGTGATTTGTGGATCTTCAAAGAACGGCTAAACGGGTTGCTGCCTGCGCTGTCATTGTTGGCCTGATCGTTGGCATCTCGGGACCCATTGGCGGCGTTTCTGCCCAGCAGGCCCCCAACGCTGAGCCGACCGATGGCTACGGTTACACCTACATTGCCGACGTGGATGATCCCTGGATCGAAGCCAATACCGGCACCTTGCTCACCTTCTCTGCTTATGATGACGGCTGGGTTGGTCCGCTGAACATTGGCTTCAATTTCAGATTCTACGAACAGACCCATTCCACGTTGTATGTATCCACCAATGGCCTGGTCACCTTTGGCACCTGGACCACGGCTTACAACATCAAGCCCATTCCCTGGGAGCCCACGCCCAACAATATGGTTGCTGCCTTGTGGGCCGATTTGAACATGGTCAACGGGCGCGCTTACCTGCGCACCCTTGGGACCTCGCCAGCCCGGACTTGCGTCGTCGAATGGGAGATCTACGATCGCCCGCCTTCAGACCCCGCAGCGGTGTTGGTGTTGAACTTTGAGGTCATCCTGTACGAAAGCTCCTCCAACATCGTCTTGCAATACAAGGAGCTGGACAACCTTCCCGCCCGCTACACCGTCGGCATTGAAGATTCCGACGGGGTGAACGGCCTGCAGTACCTGCCTGCTCTGGTGGAAGGCAGTGACATCCGCTTTGTCCGCCCCGAGCCGGGGCCGCGGGTGAAAATCTTGCCCCGCTTCCAGGGCAGCTTTGTCTACGATCTGCAAGCGCAGTACCGGTTCCGGCTGGAGAACAACGGCGAGTTTGGCGAGGATGTGTACAATCTGCAGATCGCCTCCAGCGCCCCGGGCTGGGGGGCTTCCTTATACGATCAAATCGGCGAGCGCCTCCTCACCGATACCAACAGCGACGCCTGGATCGATACCGGCACGGTCAACCAGGGCAGCGCCATCACGATCACCCTCAAGGTCAACGCCCCGGCGGTTGCCCTGCCCGGCGATTTCACCACCCTGGTTTTCACTGCCACTTCATCGCTGGCTGCTACCCGTTGGATGACCGGAACCGTGCAGGTGGCTTTGCCCGTCCAGTTCTCGCAGATTTATGTGGATGGCGGCCGCGGCATTCGCATGGGCCAGTTTTGGAAGGAAAATGTCATCGACCGCACGGTGCTGGATGTTTACACCGGCGCCACCCTGAGCATGGAGGCAACTTCGGCCAACGATTACCTGGTTGCCTGGGAGTTTCTCGATTCGTTCTCAGGCGACCTGTTCACCGACATTCGCTATAAAATCTACAACCGATTTGGCGGCGCGGGGCAAGAGTTGCTGCTGACCAACGGCGCCGAAATTGTTCAAGAGCCGGAGGTAACCCTGGCCGACGCCAAGAACCCCACCATCGCCCCAGCCCCAGATGGCCGCGTGGCCATCGCCTGGAGCCTGCTCAAATGGCGCCCCTTGCCTCCGCCGTCCTTTGAAAACGAGAAGAACTCGAACGTCTTTTTTGCCATCCTGGATGGCGCCGGCAACCGCCTCTCCGAGCGTTTCAACGTGACCCAGGACACTGGTTGGTTTATCACCGGCCACACCTATGATTACCCCGGAGTCGCCGTCACCGGCGATAACCGCTACCTGGTCTGCTGGGTGGACCAGTTCAGCGCCGGCAGGAGTGTTCGCTGCGCTGTCCACACTTTTGATCAGCAGATTACCCAGACGGCTGCATTGCAGGTGTACGCTGCGGCGGTGGACGCCCTGTCGCTCAACCATCTTACGGTGGCTCCCCTGGCCAATAACCGCGTTCTGGTGACTTTCACCGAGGCCTTGCCGGATTACTCCAATGTTTACTATGCCGTGGTCAGCAGCACTGGCGCGTTGGTTGCAGGGCCGACCCAGGTGGTCGGCGCCAATGGCGTGCAGCCCCGCGCGGTGCAGTTTGCCAACGGCAGCACCCTGCTGGCCTGGATCGAACAGGATGGCCGGGTGGCCTACAGCTACCTGGATCCGTCCTACAACGCCGGCCCCTTGCAATACTTTTCCCACATCAGCCGCCGGGCGGCCGACAGCCTCTCCGTCACCCTGGAGCGCGAAGAAGGCCAGGCGGTGGTGACCTGGGTGGACCTGGATGACCAGGACTATATGTTTTACACCGTTCTGAACCAGGACCAGGCCATCCGCACCCCGCCGATGATCTTTATCTCTAATCCGTGGGGCGACCCGCTCTATCAGACCAGCGCCTATGGTTTCGGGAATGCCAGTTACCTGGGCGTTTACCAGTACAGTATGCCCTTGCTCAGCCGCTGAGGCCCAGAAGGAGGATTATGCTCATGAAGCAAAAGACATTATTCACCTCCAGAGAGCATGGCCAAAGCCTGGTGGAGTTTGCCATCAGCCTGACGAT
Source organism: uncultured Anaerolinea sp. (assembly GCA_964503625.1). GTDB lineage: Bacteria > Chloroflexota > Anaerolineae > Anaerolineales > UBA4823 > RBG-16-57-11. The sequence goes on along the minus strand of CAZDAU010000006.1, from coordinate 8,478 downwards.
CCTGCTCATCCTGGTCGCCGGGATCTTTGATGCCGCCCGGGCGCTCTTCACCTACCTTTCGCTGCGCGATGCCGCCCAGGAAGGCGCCCTGTATGCCTCGATCAATCCCACCGACACCGACGAAATCGTTGCGCGCGCCTGCCAGGCTTCGGACGTGTTGAACAACCTGGGGGCGAACTGCCACGAAGAAGCCTGCGATGCCAACGACCAGTATTGTGTGGACATCGATGTGAACCTCACCGGTCTTGCCTGCATGGGCGCTACTAACGGCGTCGCCCATGGCGTTGAAGTTGTTGTCAATTATCCCAATTACCCCTTGACCATGCCCTTGATTGGTCAGCTCATTGGGCGAGAAGGTACGTACACGGTGCCGATCAGCGCCTCGGTCATCGATACGATCATCACGCCCACCTGTCCGTAATTCAGCGATTCAATTTTTTAGATTCAGTTTTCAGGAGGTATGCGATGCAAACGAAACACCAGAATTCAGAACGTGGCCAGGCGATTGTCCTGATCGTCTTGGCGATGATTGTGCTGCTTGGCTTCACCGCCCTGGCGGTGGATGGCAGCATGGTCTATTCGGACCGGCGCATGGTCCAGAACGCGGCCGACGCCTCGGCGCTGGCAGGCGGCGCCACAGCCGCGCAACAGTTGGAGAATGCCGGCATCGATGTCGGAACCTGGACCGCCAGCCCGCCGAACTGCGATGGGAACGTGGCCGCGGCCGCTTCGGCCGGCCGGACCGCCGCCGCCAACCGGGCTTTGGACAATGACTTCAACATCCCGGCCAACGGCATTACGGAGGGATTGGGCGGCGTTGAAACCACTTGCGGTCAGGAGAATATCACCGTGCCCCTGGTCACTGGCGGCAGCAGCACGGTCTTCACCGAGAAATTCATGGACCTCAAGACCAGCATCACCAACCGCACAGATACCGCTTTTGCCCAGGTGCTGTTCCCCAATGGGTTGGAAAACACGGTCCAGGCGACCACCCGTATCCGCCCCAGGCAGTCCTTGGCCTACGGCTACGCCATCCTGGCCCTCAACCCCGCCCCCTGCAAGGGCAATGTCTTTGGCGTCATCTACAACGGTCTGGGCGGCAACTCCAATAATCTGACCGTCACCGATGGCGGCATCTGGTCCAACGGCTGCATGGTGGTGAATGGCAACCCCCGCATCACCGTCCAGAACGCGGGCGTGTGGTACTTCTTCACCGAGAACAACAGCGACCTGGATGACATTGTCTTTGATCCCGCGACCCGCCAGGCGGAGCAGGTTGTCAACAACAATGCTTACCGCGTTCCTGCTTCCACCTATGATATCGTCCCGCCGGATTGCTCTGGTCACGAGGTATCGGCGAACTACATCATCAATTACTATCGCCAAAACAACACCCCGCTGCCCGCCGGTCTGTACTGTGTCAACGAAAACCTGCGGATCAACAACGCCGGGGACCGGGTCGAAGGTTATGGCGTCACCCTGGTGCTCAATGGCGAGCTGCATATCAACGGCGGCGCCACGGTCCGGCTGACTGCGCCAACCCGCAACTATGTTGGCCCGGCTATCCCCGGACTGCTGATCTACGCCCCGCGCACCAACGCCGGCCCCTTCATCATCAACGGCGGCTCAGATCACCAGTACGTGGGCACCATCCTGGCGCCCGGCGCCCGCATCACCTTTAACGGCGATGCCATGACCGAGGCCTTCCACAGCCAGATCATTGGCTGGGATGTCACCATTGGCGGCTCGTCATCGACCCATGTTGTCTTCAACTCCAACGAGCAGATGGTCCGCCCGACCTATCTGAACCTGGAGAAATAGCGCCAGTCGGCGGTTAAACCATGGGGGCTGTCCAAAAAGACCTGGACAGCCCCATAAGAACACCAATGTCCGGATAGGCTACCCGGCGGCGCCCAGAATTTCCTCCTTACCGCTGCTTCCTCTCGGACCTGACGGGGTTCGAAGGCTTCTGCCGCGCCGGACCCACCCGGACGCCCTGTAGCATACCTCAGGTAGAATTGCTTGTCAATAGGATCAATTTCAAAAATTCACGCCCCTTGTGCTGGGCGTGAATTTTTGGTCTTAATGAGCGCCCCACCCTGGGGGGCTGGGTCTTTTATTCAGCTTTGCGTTGCTGCAGCAACAGCGCCGCGGCAATGACCGCTCCCAGCAAGATCACGAAGAGGATTACTCCGGTCCAGCCACTCAGCGGAGATTCACCGGCGCCGCTTCCAGGCAACGCCGCGGTTGGGGCGATTTGCTCCACCGGGTTTGTTTCTTCGAGGGTTAGAATGAAAGTGACCAGGTCGTCGATATCTTGCTCGCTCAGCGGGCCGCCGTTGGCCTGGCTCCAGGCAGGCATCTGCGAGCCGGCGATGCCGCTGGCAATGATTGTCCTCACCGACAGATCAGGCCGGACGCCGCCCCAGACCTTTGCCAGGGTGGCGCCAACCCGCCCCTGGCCGTTTGGGCCGTGGCACATGGCGCAATTTTCGTCAAACAGCACGGCCCCGCGGTTGGGGTCGCCGGTCACATTGGGTGGGGGGGTGATTGGAGGGCGCAGCGTGGCGGTGGCCCGCGGCGTAATCTGGGGCGCCCCAGCGGTTTGCCAGCTCAGGATGTACTGGGTCAGGGCTTCGATCTCGGCCTCGCTCAGCGGGCCGCCGTTGGCCTGGCTCCAGGCCGGCATTTTTGAGCCGGGGACCCCGTTGCTGATGATCGTCTTGACCGTCAGGTCCGGGCGGATTGAAGGCCAGTCCTTTGCCAGGGTGGCCCCCACCCGCCCCCGGCCTTCTGGCCCGTGGCACACAACGCAGTTTTCAGCGTACAGTTGCGCCCCAAGCTCGCTGCTTGGCTCTTGCGCCGGCGCCTCCGCCTGCACGCCGCTCAATCCAAGGGTCAGCAGGGCCAGGGCAAGGAACAGGGCAACTCCCAGGTAGGACGTGGCTTTTGGCATGCCGTTCTCCTATTTGAGGGTCAGCAAATAGGCGATCAGGTCGGCCATATTCTGATCGGTCAATGTGGCGCCATAATTCTGCGGCATCAGCCCGGCTGCAAAGCCCGGCACCAGGTAAGCGTTCGGATTGACAATCGCCTCGAACAGGTACTGCTCGGGCGTGGTGGCTTCCCCGGTGTAATCTGGCAGGTTGATTACTTGCGCGGCGCGCTCGCCAATGCCGGGCTGCTCAGCGGTGGGCAACCAGGCCGGCCCGGTGGCGGTGGTGATGTGACAGGCGGTGCAGCCCAGGGAGACAGTCAGCGCCTCGCCCGCTGCGGCGTCGCCTTCTGGCAGCTCCTTGGTGATATCCGTGCCGACCACCGGCCCAGTGGGCACCTCGGGCACGGCCACCAGGGTGGCCGTCTCTTCCCAGTTCATGATGAATGCCGCCAGGCTGCGCACCTGGTCGTCGCGCAGCGGCCCGCCGTAATGCTCCGAGAAGGCCGGCATCGCCGGGACGCCCTGGCCTGGGTAGGTCTGCGGGCGGGTGGAAGCCAACCGCCCGCTGGAAACGGTGGCAACGATGTAGTCTTCCAGGCTGCCGCTCCAGCCCACATCCGTCAGGCGGTCGTCAAAAAAGTAGCGGTCGTTCAGCGGCGGGCATAGCCCTGGGATGCCCAGGCCCTGTGTCCCGTGGCAGCGGCTGCACTGTGCATCAAACAGCGATGCACCTTGCTCAATCGCCATGGCGTGCTGTGCCTGAGCCGCCCTGGCCATGCGCTCATCTTCGGTCAGACCATACACCAGCACCACAACGCTGATGACCAGGACCATCAAGGCCCCAAGAAGGATTTGCAGGTTGATTCGGTTCATCGATTATTCGCCCCCACGTTCCCTGTGAATGAAATCCACTCGTTCGTAGGATTTCGTTTCGCCCTCTTCAAGCCAGATAATCCGCAGGATGACTTTCTTCAGGTCCTGTTGCCAGTCTTCAATGGTGACCAACGCCTGAGTCTCCGCTGGCAGTTTTCCGGCATGGATGGCTTCGTTCACCCGGTCGCCGTAGATTTCAAAGAACTCCTCAAACCCCGGGCAGCCGAAGTCCAGGTTGGGGCACATATTGATGGGTTGGACCGCGTTCACTTCGTAGCTGCCGGTCTGCAGCTCATCAAAGGGCACTTCGTCCAGTGGGCCTTCGCCCTCTTGAGGCGTCATATCTTGAATAATCCGCTGGGCAGGCTCCATTTCGATGCCATACTGGGGAAGGCCCATGTAGCTCAGGACAACCATCACCAGCACAGCTAAGACCCCGATTCCCACCGCCCAGGGCCGTTTATACAGGCTGCGGTAAGGGTTACGGTCGATGTAGGGAAGCGCGATCAACAAAACTGCTGCGATGGTCGGGATCACCAATCCCATCAGGATTTTATCGCCCAGCTTGAGCATGCCTTGCAAAAACCAGAAATACCACGGCGCTTTGGTGTCCAGGGGCGTCACTTGCGGGTTGGCGATCGACTCGAGGGGCGCTGAGTAGCCAAATACCGTCACACCCAGCACCAGGAACAACAATCCCAGGGCGACGTAAAAGACCTCGCTGGTGAGCAGGTCGGGGATGAAGTCAATCCGTTGCTTGGCGGCTTTCTTCACTTCCGGCGAAACTTCGCCCTCTTCAAATCGGGCTGGCAGCGAGATGCCGTGCTCACGCGACACTTTGTAGTAGTGAATACTGATCACCAGGATGGCAGCCAGCGGTAGCAAAACCACGTGCAGCAGGTAGAAGCGCAGCAAGCCATTGGCGGCAATGTCCGGTGAGCCGCGCAACAGCAGGTTGATTTCTGTGCCGAAGATTGGGGCCGCTTCCACCATGCTCGTGCCCACAGTCACCGCCCAGTAAGCCAGCTGGTCCCAGGGCAGAAGGTAGCCGCTGAAGCTCAGGAACATGGTGATGCCCAGCAGGACCACCCCGGTGAGCCAGGTGAAGGAGCGCTCCTTTTTGTAGGATCCGGTGAAATAGGTGCGCAGCATGTGCAGCACCGTGAACACCACCATTGCCTCCGCTCCCAGGCGGTGGATGTTGCGCAGCATCGAGCCAAAAGGCACATTGTTCGCCAGGTTGAGAATGGAAGTGTAAGCCTTCTCTGGGGAAGGGGTGTAGTAGAGCATCAGGATCAGGCCGGTGAAGAGCTCCACAAAGAAGAAAAAGCTGGTGAAGAAGCCCAGCCTGAACGTGTGGGTCAGGATGGTGCTGCCGGCTTCGTAGTAGCGCGGGCGGATGTGGAAAAGGAAGGAAGTGGTGTGCACTTTGTAGCGCGGGTTGGGCTTTTCGCTCGGTGGATCACCGCGCATCAGGTTGCGGAGCTCATTCAGCCCCAGGCCGGCGGTGATAATGCGCACGCGGCTATCCACAGCCTGCCGGGTCTTCTGGCGCAAATCTTGCAGGTTCAAAGACTTTAACATTCGGTCACGCTCCGTCAAATCATTGGTTTCGTTGACACTCAAGCCGGATCAATGCAATTAACCGTGCGCTTCGCCTGGGATGCGCGTCCCCGTATCGACGCGGACAATCGCCTGCGGGTTGTCGGGGATCGGCAACGGTGCGCCGCTTTCATCGGTTTCTGCCAGGATTTCGCCACTGGCAGGATCGACAACTTGCATCACGAAGCGATCCAGGGAACGCGGCGCAGGTCCCGCAATATATTCCCCCTCCGGGGTGAATTGAGAGCCGTGGCAGGGACAGATGAATTTGCCCTCCTGGTCGACCCAATTGTACAGGCAGCCCAGATGGGTGCAGACTTTGTAAATTGCCAGCGCTCCCTCGTTTGTATTCGAAAGCCAGAGCTTCACCTTGGGGTAATTGACTGGCGCCGAACCGGCATCGGGGAGCTCGGCTACCGTTCCAACGGTGAACATACCACCGAACTCACCCTCTTTGAAGCGCGGCATGGCGAACAAGTAGGTCATACCGGCTACACTGAGAGACATGAAACCCAGCGAAGCCAGCCAGGCAAAGTTCAAAAATTCACGGCGGCTGACCGGCTTTGGCTCTTCCTGGGGTGGCGCCGTTTCTTTGGCCATACAATTTCCTCCATCAACGGGTATTAATATAGAGAGAATCTTTCCCTGAATTATCCGGCGGGATTATAGCATACGCCTCTTGTCGCAACAAGACAAAAAGGGTCATTAAGAAATGTTTAAATTGGGTGATTCACTCATCACCCGATCTGATTATCCCAGGTCATCTTCAGAGTATAATTCGGAGAGATATCCTGTCCATGAAAGGCTGAAACAATGCTGATTGGAATACATGCTGGACTGGCAAATACTGCCCTATACTATACCATAGCCATGGCGGTTTGGGGGTTGTGGCGCTTCTTTCGTCACCGGGGGGTTGATAGCAGCTACTGGGCAGCCCTGGTGATTGGGGAAGTTCTTTACCTGGCCCAAGGCGCGCTGGGCGCTTTCTTGTTCTTCAGCGGGATCGGCCAGCTAAACGGCTCATTTATGCATATCCTCTACGGGGTGGTGGCGGTCCTGGTTGTGCCGGCTCTCTTCATGTACACCCGGGGCGATGAAACCCGCCGCGTGATGCTGGTCTATGGCGTTGGCTTTCTTTTCCTGATGGGGATCATCCTGCGCTCTATGGCTACCGCAGCCTAGGCTGGTTGCCCGGCGCGACAAGGGAGCCTGAGCGAATTGGTCACACGACGGGATTTTCTCAAGCTGGCGAGCATCAGCGCCGCAGCCGCCGGCGCAAGCCTGGTGAGGGTGCAAGGCGTCGAGCGCAGCAACCGGGCTGCTTTTATTGAAAATGGGGTGGTGGCCACCCTGTGCATGGAATGTCCTGCTGCGTGCGCCCTGAAGCTGTTGGTCGCCAGGGGCCGCATCCTGGACGTGCAGCCCAACCCGGAGCACCCTCTGGCCTGCCCGGCCCCCTGTGATGGCCTGGAAGCCGCCCTCCGCCGCCTGGACTCGCCTGCCCGCCTGTCTGGCCCGCTGCGACGCTCATCCGGACGGGGCGGGGGCTTTCAGGGGGTAAGCTGGGCGGCCGCCGCGGCCCTGGTTGGCGAGCTTTTCAGCGCCTACCAGCCGGGCGAGATTGCCTTTGTCGTTGGCGATACCCCCGATCACCTGAACGATCTGGTTCGGCGCCTGGCCTTTGCCCTGGGCGGCGCAACGGTGCTGCGGATTTCACCCGCAGGCCTGCTCGATGGGCGCGTCACCCTGCAAGATGCTGCCCAGCGGCTCTTTGGCTTGCCTCGGCTTCCTTATTTTGACCTGCCCCACGCCGATTTGGTCTTCGCCTTCGGCGCAGGCGGGGATGAGCCCTGGCTGGCTCGCTCTGCCTGGCCTTCCTCCCGTCCGGCTGGGCAGGCCTGGGTTCATTTCGCCCCGCTCCGCCCGCTGGTCGCCGCCGGAGATCTTTGGATCAACATCCGCCCCGGCAGCGAAGCTTTGCTGGCGCAGGCGCTGGGCAGCCTGGTTGCCTCAATTAAGTCCGGCGCGGACCTTGAACATTCCTCTCCCGCGGAAGTCCTTGCCGCCAGCCAGGCCAGCGGAGTCCCTCCTGAAGATTTGCTGCTCCTGGCGCGGAGTTTTGCCGGCGCGCTCGCCCCGCTGGCGATCCCCGGCTCGGGATGCCTGGGGCAGTCCGGCGGGATGGCTGCTGCCCAATCGGTGCTGAGGCTGAATTTGCTCATTGAAAACCTGGGGCGCCCCGGCGGCGTTTACCTCGCCCCGCAGCCCCCGCTAAACCCCGGGCTGAGCGGCCGCACCGCGACCCTGGCGGAAGCGCAGGCGCTGGTGCAGCGCATGGAAGCGGGCCAGGTCAAGGCCCTCTTTATCCATGGCGTCGACCTGGTTGCCGGCTTGCCTGGCGTGCAGGATGCCGGTCGCGCGCTGGAAAAAGTCGAGCGGATCGTTTCCTTCAGCGCTTTGAGAGATGAAACATCCCCATACGCCGATGCCCTGCTCCCCGACCACCTGCCGCTGGAAGGTTGGGGCTACCAGCGGTTCTCGCCTGCCGCCGACCGGCCGCTGGTTTCGGCCATCCAACCGGCTTTCTTGCCGCGCTGCAACACCCGCTCGACCACCGACCTGCTCCTGGAGGCTGCGCGCCATCTGGGCGGCAAACTGGCCGCCAGCCTGCCCTATTGGGATGAGCAGGAGTTCCTGCGCCAGGCGGTTTCCGATCTGACCTGGGGGGGTGCTGCCGATCCCTGGGCGCAGTGGCTGGCGCAGGGCGGCTGGTGGACCAGCCGGCCCGGCTTGCTTCCGCCGGTCAGCTTGCGCCCGCTGGAGCGACTGCCCTACCACGCCTCAACCCCCTGGCCATTGGATCCTTCAGGAGCGGAATTTTATCTCCAATTTGCCAATTTCCCTCCTGGCTTGCCTGGTATCGCCGCCCAGCCCAATGGCCCGCCCCCGGTGGCGTTGCACCCCGCCGCCCTCCAGCGCCTGGGCCTTCGCCTGGGCGATACCGTGCGCCTGCACACCGCGGTTGGCGAGATCGAAGCATTGGTCGGTGTCCTGCCGGACGTCCG
>CAZDAU010000005.1:0-109019 GCA_964503625.1 uncultured Anaerolinea sp. | reverse complement strand
CCCTTTGTGTTTGACTCGACCGCCTTATTAGATAGTCCGGCCAGTCATGTTTTCAGGGATACCTGCCAGAGGTATCTACATATGCTGGATCACTGCATCGCCAAACTGCGAAGTGGACAGCTTGGTGGCGCCTTCCATCAAGCGGTGGAAGTCATAGGTGACCGTCTTGGCGGCGATGGCGCCTTCCATGCCACGCACCACCGCATCGGCCGCTTCCTTCCAGCCCATATAGCGCAACATCATCTCGCCGGAAAGAATCACCGAGCCGGGGTTGACCACGTCTTTATCGGCATATTTAGGCGCAGTGCCGTGGGTGGCTTCAAACACCGCATGACCGGTGGTGTAGTTGATGTTCCCACCAGGGGCAATGCCAATCCCGCCCACCTGGGCCGCCAGGGCATAGGAGAGATAGTCGCCATTCAGGTTCATCGTTGCCAGCACATCGAACTCTTTGGCCCGGGTGATGGTTTGCTGGAAGACAATATCGGCGATCACATCCTTGACCAGCAGCTTGCCCGCTTTCAGGGCCATGTCTTGCTCAGCGTTGGCGGCTTCTTCGCCCTCGTCGGCGCGGGTGCGCTCCCACTGCGCCCAGGTGTACACCCGATCGCCAAAGTCGCGCTCGGCCACTTCGTAGCCCCAGTTGCGGAAAGCGCCCTCGGTGAATTTCATAATGTTGCCTTTGTGCACCAGGGTAACGCTCCTGCGCCCATTATCCAGCGACCACTGGATGGCCGCACGCACCAGGCGGGCGGTGCCTTCCTTGGAAACCGGTTTTATCCCAATCCCGGCAGTGTCTGGGAAACGAATTTTGGCGTATTCTTTTGGAAAATGCTCTTTGAGCAGGTCTCGAAAACGCTGGTTCTCTTGTGTGCCAAACTCAAACTCAATTCCGGTGTATATATCTTCGGTGCTTTCGCGGAAGATGACCATATCCACGTATTCGGGGCGCTTGACCGGAGAGGGCGCACCAGTGAAGTAGCGCACCGGCCGCTGGCAAACATACAGATCCAGGGCTTTGCGCAGGGCGACACTAAGTGAGCGGATGCCGCCTCCGATGGGTGTTGTCAGCGGCCCTTTAATGCCCACCAAAAACTCATCGAACGCCTGGATCGTCTCATCGGGCAGCCAGGAGCCGAAGTTGTTGTAGGCTTTTTCGCCAGCGTAGACCTCCATCCAGTGGATAACGCGTTTGCCTTGATATGATTTTTCTACCGCAGCATCCAGAACGCGCTTCGAGGCGCGCCAGATATCTCGCCCGGTGCCATCTCCCTCCACAAACGGGACAATTGGATGGTCCGGCACCTGCAAAACGCCGTCCCGGATGGTGATTTTCTCGCCATCGGCGGGAACCTCAATTATTTTATAGGCCATTGTTTCATCTCCCTTGCGCGGATTTTCGAACAAACTGCTCAAATTATAGCAAACAACCTGACAATTGTCATACAGCGAACTCACTGAGGTGTTAATTGCCTTTCAAAACTGATGATAAGCTGTATAATTATAGTGTTTGGCAAATTATGTTAAATGTTCCAATCTTAATTGCATAAAAGGAGGGTCGATCATGAAAACGTTCAGCTTTGGGCTTCATCTGGTGATGATCTTTGTTGTTGTTCTGGTTGTCCTGCTCCCCGGCGGCGCTGCCCTGGCAAAACCAGATGGTTATGAATATTATCTGACAGGCAACGAAGCCGATGCCACCACAACGACCCACCCCGGATTTCTACTGGCTGGCGGCAATACGGATGTTGATACGGCCATGCAATGGATGATTGATCAATCAGGGGGCGGCGACTTCGTGGTCATCCGCGCCTCGGGCGCCGACGGTTACAACGCTTATATATACTCGGAGCTTGGCCGGGTGGTGGACTCGGTTGAGACCATTGTTATGAAGCAAGAGCGCGCTGCCTACGACCCCTTCGTGTTGGATAAGATCCTGAAGGCCGAGGCGTTGTTTATTGCTGGCGGAAACCAGTGGGACTATGTGCGCCTGTGGAAAGGGACGCCAGTCGAAGATGCCATTCATGAGCTGGTCAACCGGGGTGTGCCAGTTGGCGGAACCAGCGCCGGCCTGGCCATTTTGGGCGAATTTCTATTCTCCGCGGAGCGCAACACAATTTATTCGGACGAAGCCCTGAAGAATCCCTACCATCCGCGCCTGACCCTGGAGCGCGACTTCCTCCAATTGCCTTATTTGCGAGGGACGATCACCGACAGCCATTTTGTTGAGCGCGACCGCATGGGTCGATTGGTAACCTTCCTGGCGCGCATCCTGCAAGACGGCTGGGCCGGACAGGCCCGCGGCATTGGCATCGATGGCATGACTGCCCTGGCTGTGGACGGAAATGGGCTTGCCACCTTGCATGGTGTTGGGGCAGTTTACTTCTTGCGCACCACAACAACCCCAGAGGTGTGCGAGAAGAACACACCGCTCACCTTCCGGGAATTGGAAGTTCAGCGCTTGAGCGGCGCTGGCGCAACCTTCGACCTGCAAGCCTGGAGCGGCGCATCTGTGACGGTTTATAGCCTCTCTGCGGTTCAAGGCACATTGTTTTCGACGCAGCCGGATGGAGCAATTTATTGAATTTGCATGACAAAATTCATCGAGGGCAGGACAAATTGGGTTGGGGAGTGACATCCTAGAGCAACTGGCTCAAAATTGGCAAAGTGGCCCGGAACAGGCAGATATCGCTCTGTTCCGGGCCACTTGTTGTTATATCGAGTCTGGCAAATCAATAGATAAAACGATCTTTCCAGAAATCATTGAAGACCCGGGCCAGATCTGACACCGGAAAAGGAATGTACTTCCACATCGTAGGCTCACCAATAGCCCAGGGGCGAGGGATTTCGTTGCAAGGCAAGACAACCAGCCGCAGGTTGCGGCCTGCGCTTAGTGCGTTTGGCACAGTTGGATCGCATTTGTAGCCATAAACAGGGTCATAGGTGGAAAGGAAGAACAACTGCATCCGGTAAGTGTCCTTGGCAATGTGGTATTCCTTAACGGTTGGCTTTTCCTTCGACCCCTCCTCGACAGGCAGGTAGTAAAACTCTCCCTGGACGGTGTCCGATTCATTGCAACAAACTTTGGGTACCGCGCTGAGTTGGATGGCAATATCCGATTCGGATTTGTTGATAATGGTAAACCGGATCAGCTCGACAGGATCCGATCCCCCCATGATGAAAAGCGCCAGTACAGGGAGCAGCCAAATGAACTTTTTCATGTTCACGATCCTTCCAAACGGAGTGTTTTTATGAAAGCGATTTGTGTTTGGGTTTGCAATTGCGAACCTCCCATAAATATATCACGTTTTTTTGACCGCTGGATGCCTGTGTGGGAAAGCCACAGGGTCATGCCCGGGGTTGGAAATGTGCTATCATCAGGATATGAGCAATTCCGCATCTGCCGTTGCAAGCTCTCCCTCCCGGAGGTTTCTGATGCCTGTGCTGCGCGAGCTGGGTTTGCGCCAGGCAAGTCTATTTGCGCTCTACCGCCTGGGATTGTCCATCGGCTACTTCCGCTGGGCCTGTGATCCTCAAAAGGCCGCCCGTCAGGCAGAGCGCGTGGATATGCTTTCTGTTTGCCCACTCTGGCGGCTTCCCTCCTCAGACGAGCTGCAATCCGTTTTGGGTGCGACAGAGCAAGAGAAACTGTTGGCCCAGGCAGATGAAATTGTCTCTGGCCAGGTGCGTCTGTTTGGCGGCCCACCGGTGGCTTTGCGACTGGTTGTCCCCGGCGCGCTTGTGCATTGGACGGCCTACGAGCATGGCAAGACCGCTGCCGAGCAGGGTGACATCAAGTGGATCTGGGAGCCTGGTCGGCTGGGATGGGTATTCACCCTTGGACGGGCGTTCCAGATCAGCCAGAACGAGCGTTACGCCGCAGCATTTTGGGCCTGGACAGAAGCTTTTTTAGAAGCAAACCCGCCTTACCAGGGACCGCACTGGGCTTCGGCGCAAGAAGTCGCCTTGCGCTTAATTGCCCTGACCTTCGGCTGGCAGGTGTTTGGCAAAGCCGGGAGCGCCAGCCAACACCAGACGGCCCGCCTGGCCCGGGCAGTGGCCATTCATGCCCACCGCATCCCTCCCACCCTGGTCTATGCGCGGGCGCAAAACAACAATCACCTGCTCAGCGAGGCTGCAGGGTTGTACACGGCTGGCTTGTTCCTGCCATCTCACCCCAAAGCGGTCCGCTGGCGTAAGCTGGGATGGCATTGGTTTAATCAAGGCTTGCTGGCGCAAATTACTCCAGATGGTGGATATATCCAGCATTCAACCAGCTACCATCGTTTGATGTTGCAACTTGCTTTGTGGGTCAATTTCCTGGCCGAAACCCAGGGGCAAGCCTTGCCGGTCAATACTCAAAAAAAGCTGGCAGCGGCGACAGACTGGCTTTTGACGCTGCTGGATCCTGAAAGCGGCTGTGTGCCCAACCTGGGGCCAAACGATGGCGCGTATATCCTGCCTTTGACAGTTTGCCCTCACAGCGATTACCGCCCGGTGTTGCAGGCTGCGGCGTTTGCCTTCCTGGGGGAACGGTTATTCAGGCCCGGCCAATGGGATGAAATGTCGATCTGGCTTGGCGCCAGGCAGCCTGGAACCATCAAGCCCCGGTTCACAGACCAGCGGCAGCCTGACCCTGAACGGACGCCTCATGTGCTGCGCTCCCCATCTGGCGCTTCCTGGGCATACCTGCGCGCAGCCCGTTTCACCGGCCGTCCGGGGCATGCCGATCAGCTCCACTTGGACCTCTGGTGGCGTGGGATCAATGTGCTGCAAGACGCCGGCACCTACTCGTACAATGCCGCCCCTCCCTGGGAAAATGCCCTGGCAGGCAGCGGCGTGCACAACACAGTGACCGTGGATGACCAGGACCAGATGCGCCGCGCTGGCCGCTTCCTTTACATTGATTGGGCCCAGGCTGAGGTCTTGAGCCTGGGCACGGATCCGGGCAATTCAAAATGGCATTTATCTGCAAGGCACAACGGCTATCGCCGCCTTGGCATCTGGCATCAACGGGATGTTGTCACCCAAGAAGACAGCAACTGGCGAATTACAGATGCGATCTACCCGGCTCAATCGGCGGGGCCTGAATTGCGCCATACGGTCTGCCTGCACTGGTTGTTGCCCGACTGGCCCTGGGAAGTGCAAACAATCCCAGGCTCACCGGCGAGAGAAATCCAGTTGGCCTCGCCCTATGGCCCTGTGCAATTGCACCTGGCGCTGGAGCAGTCTGGAAAGGATGTAAACGCAGGTCTGCTTCAAATTGCCCGCGCCGGTGTACTGCTCTATGGCAGTGGCTCGGTTCAGCCCACGTGGGGATGGAGATCGCCAACCTATGGCCTGAAGGTTCCCGCTCTCTCTATCCGGTTCACAGCCATTGGACCAGTGCCCATTCGTTTTGTGACCCGGGTCGCTTTTCCAGCCGAAACGAGGAAAGAAAACACCTAAACCGGAGCTAAATTGCGCATCTTGCTCATTCATCAGGCTTTTGTGGCTCTTGATGAGCCAGGCGGGACCCGCCACCATGAGCTGGCGCGTTACCTGGCAGCGCGCGGCCACCAGGTAACGGTCATTGCCAGCACGGTCAGCTATTTAACTGGCAGGGCGGAGTCGGTCGGGGTTATCAGCGAGGAGGTTGAGGGCGGCGGAAGCGTCACCGTGTTGCGCGCCCGCACCTACTCGGCGCTGCATCGCAGTTTTGTGCACCGGGTTTTCAGTTTCTTCAGCTTCATGGTCTCTTCTTTCTGGCTGGGCTTGAAAGTGGGCCAGGTCGATTTAGTGTGGGGTACCTCGCCGCCGATTTTTCAGGGCCTCACAGCCTGGTTGCTGGCCAGCCTCAAGCGGTCGCCATTCCTGTTCGAGGTGCGCGACCTGTGGCCCGCCTTTGCCGTTCAGGTTGGCGTGTTGCGCAATCCGCTGCTGATCCGCCTGTCCGAGTGGTTAGAGCGGTTTCTCTATCGCCGCGCCAACCGGGTAATGGTCAATTCACCCGGCTTCATCGAGCATGTGCAGGGGCGCGGGGCGCGCCAGGTGGAATTGGTGCCCAACGGCGTGGATGTGCAGATGTTCGATCCATACGCCAGCGGTGCTGCCTTTCGCCAGGAGCATGAATTGGAGGGGCGCTTCGTGGCATTGTACGCGGGAGCGCATGGCCTTTCGAACGATTTGAGCGTTTTGCTCGGCGCGGCCCATCGACTGGCAGACCGGCCCAAGATCCAGATTGTACTGCTGGGAGATGGCAAAGAAAAACCGGCCCTGATGGCGCAGGCGGCTGACCTGGGACTGACCAACCTGAGTTTTGTGCCGCCTGTTCCCAAAGCGGAAATGGCCCAGGCGCTGGCAGCCACCGACGCCTGTATTGCGATCCTTAAGCCAATCCCATTGTATGCTACGGTATATCCCAACAAAGTCTTCGATTATATGGCTGCAGGCAAACCGGTCATCCTGGCAATCGACGGGGTGATCCGGCAGGTTGTGGAAGAGGCTCAGGGTGGAATTTTCTCGCCACCGGGGGATATTGATGCAATGGCGCAGGCTATCTTGCACCTGGCGGAAAATCCATCCCAGGCACGGCAGATGGGACTTAATGCTCGCCGCTATGTAGAAGCCAATTTTGACCGGGCCAAATTAGCCCTTCGGCTGGCCGAGATTTTTGAGGAGATGGGGAAAGGATAGCCTGCCAGGTCAGACTTCGGTGAGCGGCCAATTGGGCAACACATCCATCGCCAGGTCGTCTCGCTGCAATCTGGCAAAGCGAAAATATCCCGCGCTGGCCACCATGGCGGCGTTATCGGTGCAGAGTGAAATCGGCGGTATATGCACCGGACAGGGCGCCTGGGCGTGGACCGCTTCTCGCAGGGCGCGGTTGGCCGATACGCCACCCGCCACCACAATCTCGGCTGCGCCCAGCGTCTGAGCAGCGCGCACGGTCTTGCCCACCAGGACATCCACCACAGCGGCCTGGAAGCTGGCTGCCAGATCGGCCAACGGCAACTCGCTCTTGTAGGATTGCAGGCGGCGCACCTCGCGCAGCACCGCCGTTTTCAGCCCGCTGAAGGAGAAATTCCAGGTTTCTTCCAACCAGGCGCGCGGGAATGCAAAGCCTTTTGGATCTCCAGATTCGCTGGCTTTTTGGATCGCCGGCCCACCCGGGTAACTCAACCCAATCAGCCTGGCAACCTTATCAAAAGCCTCACCAGCAGCATCATCCAGGGTGGCCCCTAAACGCTCATATTGCAGATGATCTTTCATAAAGATAAGCTCGGTGTGCCCACCAGAAACGATCAACACCACCAGAGGGAATTGGGGCTCCGGCGCCAGCGTGGGCGGCTGGCCGCCGCTGGTCACCGGCGGCCAGTGCAGCCAGGCGGAATAGATGTGCGCTTCCAGGTGGTTGACGCCGACAATGGGCAGGCCGCTGCCTAGCGCCAATCCTTTGGCGGTGTTCATGCCAATCACCAATGAGCCGGGCAATCCGGGGCCGCGCGTCACAGCAATGCCGTCTACGTCTCCCAGCTCCAGATGCGCCTGCTGCAAGGCCGTTTCAAGGATCGGGTAGATTGTGCGGATATGCTGGCGAGAGGCCACTTCTGGAAAGACACCGCCAAATTGGGCATGCAGGTCCACCTGGGAGGCAACCGTGTTTGCCAGGATCACACGCCCGTTTTCAACGACCGACGCCGCGGTCTCGTCACAGGAAGTCTCAATTCCCAGGATGCGGGCTTCGCCGAGCTGGGGGATATTGGTCCCTTTCATGCCTGATCCTCCAATCAATGGCTGAATTTTACCGTTGCAGCGGCAAGACCAGGTCCAGCGGATATTCCGCCAGGGTCTCAAAGACCCCATCTGGGCGGGCGTAGACTGTGTCCTCCAGGCGTACACCCATGTTGCGCTCTGGGTAATACAGACCTGGCTCTATGGTGACCACAACCCCTGGGGTCAGGCGCGTGCTATCGGGGCCGTTCAGGCGGAAAAAGGGCTCTTCGTGCAAATGCAAGCCCACCCCATGACCCAGGCTATGCACATAGCCCGATTGCGTTTGGGGGTTGGTTCGCACTGTCTCGTGGCCTCGACCTTCGAACAACTCGCAAGCGCGTTCCTGATAGATGCGGCAGATCTCGCCCAGGCGCAAACCATCACGCACTTGCTGGTACACCGCCCGCACGTCTTCATACAGCGCCAGGGCCTCGTCGGTGGCGTATCCCAGGCTCCAGGTGCGAGTCATATCGTAGAAATAACCGCCCCCCACCTCCCGGGGAAAGATATCAAAGACGATCGTTTCGCCTAATCGCAGCGGAGAAGAATCCTTGCCGGTGCTATGCGGCACAGCCGCGTCATAGCCGCTGGCGAAGATGGTTCCCTCTGGGTTTTCAGCGCCTCGCTCTGCCAGCCATAGGTCGATGCGGCGCTTCACATCTCCGATGGTGAGCGGGTCGCCATCCGGTTTGACAAGCACCTCCTGGCGAGCTCGGTGGCTGGTGAGAAAAGTTGCGGTTTCGCCAACCACCTCCGCGGTGATCTTCCCGATGCGGCGGATGCGCTCCACCTCATCTTCATCTTTGGTTGCCATGGCTTCCAGGAAGACCGAAACGCCCGTCTCTCCCACCAACTCCAGATTCGGGAGCGCCTGCTGCAGACGGGTAAAAGTGGCGTAGGCCATGCCAGCATCCAGTTTCCCATACAGGCCAACTCGACCGGATGCAATCCCCGCTTCGGACAGGATGCGCTGGTGCAGTAACACCATCGCCAGAGCCTGGTCGCCGCCGGCCTGCTGGAAAAGCAAGTCGTAGCGAAAGTCGCCCAGATCCCGGGTGGGCAAGCCAGATTTGGCTGCCTCATCCCGCTCCATCGGCCAGTAGAACAGCACCGGCTGTTCGCCGCGCTGCTTGACAAGGATGGCCTGGGTCAGGCTGGCGCCGTTCGTCAGGTAAGTCATGCAAGGGTTGTGCAGGCCAGGCCCCACGACAAGCAAGGCATCAAGCTGGCGAACCTGCATCAAAGCATCCAGGTCTTTTTTCATCCGAGATCGCTCACTCAAACACAATCTTTAGCGGGTTGTTTCCAGGGCCTGCTTTAAGCCGCTCAACAGGGCCTCTTCTTGCTCAGGCAGCACGGTGCGTGGGTCCAGGACAACCCGGTTATCTTGCAGGCGGGCAACAATGGGCGGATTCTGCTGCCGCAAGCCTGCCAGCAGGCGGTCGGGGCTGGGCGCTGAGAGTGCCAGGACATAGGTAGGCAACGTCTCACCTGGCAGGCTGCCGCCGCCCACGGTCGACTCGCCCGTGATCACTTCGCCCTGACCCAGGGCCACAGCCCAGGCGGCTGCCCGGGCGCAGAGACCTTCGGCGGGCGCTGCAATCATCCGCCAGACGGGTATTTCCCGCTCAGCTTCGTCCTTCAGGTAATGCAGCAGCGTGGCAGTCAGAGCTGCCAGGCACAGTTTATCGGCGCGAATCGCCCGAGCCAGGGGGTGTTTTTTTAATTTCGCCACCAGGTCGGCCTGCCCGGCAATGATCCCGGCCTGCGGCCCGCCCAGAAGCTTGTCGCCAGAAAAGCACACCAGATCCGCCCCAGCGGCGAGAGACTCTTGCACCATGGGTTCATGACCCAGCCCGTAGCGAGCCGTGTCCAGCAGCGTTCCCGAACCCAGGTCATCGACCAGCAGCAGACCAGCCGCATGAGCGATGGCGGCGATCTCGGCCAGATCCGGCTCACTGGTGAAACCAACCAGGCGAAAATTGGAACGGTGGGCGCGCAGGAAAAGCGCCGGCTTTTCCTCCAGGGCAGCCTGGTAATCCGCAAGATGGACGCGGTTGGTTGTGCCCACTTCCACCAAGCGTGCCCCCGACTGTTTCATGACATCGGGCACTCGGAATCCGCCCCCAATCTCCACAAGCTGTGACCGCGCAATCACCACACCCCGGCGGCGCGCCAGCGCCGTCAAGGTCAGCAGGACGGCCGCAGCGTTGTTGTTCACCACCATTGCTGCTTGCGCCCCGGTCAGTCGAGAGAGCAGTGCTTCGGCGTGCAGCAGTCTTGAGCCGCGCTTCCCCTTTCTCAGGTCATACTCCAATGTTGAGTATCCCCCCGCAACATTTTGCATCGCTTGTAGTGCAGCCTGGCTCAAGGGGGCCCGCCCCAGGTTGGTGTGCAGGATCACACCGGCAGCGTTGATCACAGGTTGCAAGGTCGGCGCAGTCCAGGTTTGGAGCATACGCTCAACCGCTTGCATAAGAGCGTCTCTATCTGGCAGGCTGCCTTTCTGTGAATAGCGGGCGCGAGCTTCCTGGAGAGCACTGCGCATGGCTTCCACCGTCAACGGACGGCCATAAAAAGCAATCCATTCCTGGCTCTGGACACTCTGCAAGAGCTGGTCAACGGAGGGCAAATCGCGCAAACTTGTCATTCGGCTAGCTGATAAAAAACCTCGGGAGGCAGGATCACGGACGTGACTCTGGTTTCCACTGGCTGCGTTCGCGCAGGCGGAGTAAGAACTCAATCAGAATAAGACCGGCAGCCAGCAGCAGAGCCAGAGGCAGGTTGACCACCCGCGGAACGCGCAGCCAGAGCAAGGTTGGGAAGTAGATCCCCACCCAGATCGCCTGGCGCACAATCACACCCGGCGAAGGCGGCGGTGTGGATGGAAAGCGCCGGTTCAGATAGGCCACGATGGGCAGGGCAATGCCACTAAAAGCCAGCACGCTGGCAAAATAGAAAGCCCAGCGTGGGACCAGGAATGGTTGGGTTTGGGTCCATAAATACGCCACCCCGCCCCAACCCACCAGGGTCAGGATCAGGGAAGCTGGCAGAAAGCTGCGCACAGACGGCGGCGAAGGCTTAGAGTCCATGCCTGGATTATACATGATTACAAAGTTTTTGCGGCCTGACGGCCGCAAAAACTTTGTAAAGATTGGTCAACGCAATCGATTTAGCGATATTCGCCTTCGATAACTTCGCCCTCGTCCTCAGGTTGCGGCGTGTGGCTGATACCATGACCGTTATCGCCCGGCTGCTGAGCATAGAGTTGCTGGCTCAGGGCGTGGAAAGCATTCTGAAGCTCGTCGCTGAGCTGTTTGATCTTTCCGACATCCTCACCCTTGATTGCTTCGCGCAGCGCCTCAATCTTGCTCTGGATGTTCTGCCGCTCAACACTGGGGACCTTATCGCCCAATTCCTTGAGCGTCTTCTCAGTCTGATAGGCCAGGCTGTCTCCCATATTGCGCGCCTCCACAACCTCGCGGCGTTTGCGGTCGGCCGCCTCGTTCTGGCGACTTTCCTGGATCATACGATCGATCTCGCTCTTATCCAGGTTGGTCGAAGCCGTTATGGTGACTTTCTGCTCCCGGTTGGTCGCCTTATCCCTGGCCGTAACGTTAAGGATGCCATTGGCGTCAATGTCAAAGGTGACTTCGATCTGCGGAACGCCACGCGGCGCAGGCGGAATCCCCTCCAGGCGGAAGCGCCCCAGGCTCATGTTATCGACTGCCATTGGGCGTTCTCCCTGCAGGATATGAATGTCCACTGCGGTCTGGCTGTCCTCAGCGGTAGAAAACACCTCGGTCTTCTTGACTGGGATGGTGGTGTTCCGCTCAATCAACACAGTCATCACCCCACCCAGGGTCTCCAACCCAAGCGACAATGGCGTTACATCGAGCAGCAGCACATCTTTCACCTCGCCTCCAAGCACACCAGCCTGGATTGCAGCGCCCACCGCCACCACCTCATCCGGGTTGACGCCTTTGTGCGGCTCTTTGCCGGTCAGGCTGCGCACCAGATCCTGAACCATGGGCATGCGGGTTGCGCCGCCCACCAGGACAACCTCGTCGATCTTATCGGCGGTTAAACCGGCATCCCGGAGCGCGGCGTCAAAGGGGCCACGCAGCCGCTTCACCAGGTGTTCGGTCAATTGTTCCAGTTTGGCCCGGCTCAGGCGCAATTGCAGATGCTTTGGCCCTGTCGCGTCGGCGGTGATGTACGGCAGGTTGATCTCGGTCTCCATCACATTGGACAGCTCGACTTTGGCTTTTTCTGCAGCTTCGCGCAGGCGCTGCAAAGCCTGGCGGTCGGTGCGCAAGTCGATGCCATGCTCCTTTTTGAATTCATCGGCAATCCAGTTTACGATCGCTTCATCCCAGTTATCGCCGCCCAGATGCGTGTCGCCATTGGTTGCTTTGACCTCGATAACGCCATCGCCAACATCCAGCACGCTCACATCAAATGTGCCGCCGCCCAGGTCGAAAACCAGAATGGTCTCATTTGCCTTTTTGTCCAAACCGTAAGCCAAAGCAGCAGCGGTTGGCTCATTGATGATGCGTAGAACTTCCAGCCCGGCAATCCGGCCGGCGTCTTTGGTGGCCTGGCGCTGGCTATCGTTAAAATAAGCCGGTACCGTAATCACTGCTTTGGTAACTGGCTCACCCAGATATGCCTCGGCGTCTGTCTTGAGCTTCCCCAGGATAATTGCAGAGATCTCCTGTGGGCTGTATTCGCGTCCGGTTACCGGGATTTTGACCCGGGCGTCACCCGCCGGCCCCCGCACCACCTGGTAAGGCACCAGTTTGCGTTCCGCGCTGACATCTTCATACCACTTGCCAATGAAGCGCTTGATCGAATAGACCGTGTTCTCTGGGTTCACCACAGCCTGGCGCTTGGCAGTCTGGCCAACCAGCCGCTCGCCGTTTTTATTAAAACCAACTACCGAAGGCAGCAATCGGGAGCCCTCAGCAGTAACGATAACCGTCGGATCGCCGCCTTCCATAACGGCCACCACACTGTTGGTGGTTCCTAAATCGATACCTATAATCTTTGCCATGTTAATATATTCCTTTCCTTGTACAGTTTTACAGCCCAGATTCCGTTGGCGCTCCATCTTTTAGTCGGATCGTTTCGCCAGACAAGCCTTCTGGGTCCTTTGTTTACTATGGGATAGCATACTGATAAAATGCAAGAAATGTATTAACGATGCGTAGGATATATATCAAAAATTCCCCTCAATACGCCCTTTGCCTGGCCGGGCAAGTTTAAATTGAGTGCACAGCGGAAAAACCTGGGAAGTGCTTGAATATGACCTTTTTAATCCCCACAACAGATAAGTTCTCCTTAACCGTTTCTTTAAGAGTCAAATGGATTGATATGGGGGCTATGGGTTGAATCAAGGGGTTTAAGCCTATATCTGGGGGGTTCGTGTATGGCATCCCCAACGTGTGGGTTGTAATCGGAGCAGTTGATCCTGGCACGAATATTGCTCCCTGCGTTTGCTTTCTTTAACGTTTGTTAACCTTAAAGTATTGTGTTTTTTTAGACGTGCGTAGGGATAGCATCTTGCACGCAAGTGGCAGGTTCTGCTAAAATCATGGCGAATGGTCCGTAGCACTTTGGCGCTAGGGGCAGCAAAAATTCTCAACAAACCGAAGACAACTGGACAGCTTCACCGTGGTGCCCTCTGCATCGAGCAGGGGATGCTTTAGTCTGTCATTGTCTATCCTCTAAATGGGTCAGGAGGTACCTGGTCATGAATGCTCAACAGGCCTGGCAAGCCGCTCGAGGGCAGCTTCAGATGGAGATGCCAAAGGCTGCTTTTGATACGTGGGTCCGCAATGCTGAATTCTTATCTTACGAAGATGGCAGCTTCATCCTGGGTGTGCCCAACGCATACGCCAGGGACTGGTTGCAAAGCCGCCTTTCGAGCACTGTGACGCGAATATTGACTGGGATGATGAATCGCACAGTTGAAGTGCGGTTTGTGGTCTGGCAAAACGGGCAAAAAACGCCTGAGGTGCAGGAAACTCCTGTTGAAGCCGAAGAAACCAGCGTGATCCCGGCAAACCCCTGTTTAAACGCGCGGTACACATTTGAAAATTTCGTGGTTGGGCCAAGCAATCGTCTGGCCCACGCGGCATCGCTGGCAGTAGCAGAAAAGCCCGCCCAGGCATATAACCCGCTTTTCCTTTATGGGGGTGTTGGGCTGGGCAAAACGCACCTTCTCCACGCCATCGGTAACCTTTGCCACCAACGACGTTTGCAGGTATTGTATGTGTCTTCGGAAGAGTTTACCAACGATTTGATCAATGCCATCCGCACGCACACCACGCAGGCTTTTCGAGAGAAATATCGCAGCATTGATGTTTTGCTTGTGGATGATATTCAGTTCATAGCTGGAAAGGAGTCGACTCAGGAGGAGTTTTTCCATACGTTCAACACTCTCCACGGCCAGAATAAACAGATCATTGTCTCCTCAGATCGTCCGCCCAAAGCTTTGGTGACCCTGGAGGAGCGCCTGTGCTCGCGTTTCGAATGGGGATTGACAGCCGATATCCAGCCGCCTGATTTTGAGACCCGCCTGGCAATTTTGCGCTCCAAGGCTGAGCGGATTGGCCGCCAGGTCCCGGATGAGTTGATGGGGCTGATTGCACGCCGGGTGCAATCCAACATCCGCGAGCTGGAAGGTGGTTTGACCCGTGTGGCGGCTTTTGCCGACCTGAGCGGCTCGCCGCTGACTCCGCAACTTGTGGAGACGGCTCTGGCGGATTTACTGCCCCGCCGCAATGAGCTGCAGCCGGATGAAATCGTCCGCCGCGTGGCGGAAGCCTTCGGCATCAGCGAGGACAGAATGCTTGGGCGCGATCGCTCGCGCCAGATTGCCCTGCCCCGGCAAATTGCCATGTACCTGATGCGTGAAGAAGCGAACATCTCCCTGCCACAGATTGGCGAAGCCCTGGGCGGGCGCGATCATACCACCGTCATGTATGGCTGTGATAAAGTGGCCGAATTGCTGGAACAGGACGACCGGCTGCGCCGCCAGGTGATCGAGATCAAGGAGCGACTGTACAGCGCGATTGGCTTATCCGGGCTGCGTCCAGCCTGAAGCCGCCTTAAACACAAAAACGTGGCAGGCCTCACCCGCCACGTTTTTGTGTTTTTAATATCATTGCCCGCGACTGCGCAGCCAGCGCCAGATAGCCTGAGACCGCCGCGCAACCCGCACCCAGAAGGGTGTTATCGGACGGGGTTTCGTTTCGACAACCGGCCACGGGTTCAAATCCAGCATTTTCCGGACGATGTAACGTCCCATGAGCATCACCGTGGCGAGCACCGGTGCGGCCAGGACCAGCCCAACCAACCCAATCAAATCAGTGGCAATGATTGCGGCGATCAACACGCCGGCCGGATGCACCCCCAGCGTGTGGCCCATCACGCGAGGCGTAATATAGCTGTCAAAGACCTGATTCAATATCAGACAGCATACCAGGACCAGCAATGCATAATTTACAGAACTCAGGCCAAAATAATTGTCAACCTGCAAATACGAAATGATTACCGTGACGGTCCAGGTGATCAAAGGGCCGACATAAGGAATGAAGGCAGCCAGCCCGGCCATGATTGCAATGACCAGCGACAGCCGCGTTCCCAAAATGGTAAGTAAGATATAGTATGAAACAACAATCAAGAGCGAGATCAGCAATTGGCCGCGCAGAAACGCATCCCAGATGCGGGTCAGCTCACCTATCAGACGCTGGCTGTCGGCGTTGTAGCCTGGGATATCAATATGCACCAGGTTCTGGCGCACCTGTCCCGATTCAGAGAGCAGGAAATAAGAGATCAGGAGCACAAACAACGTCCAGCCCAGGAGGGTGGCCGCGCTGGCAGCAAACCTGGCAACAATGTTACCCGCCTGGCCCACCAACGGTTGCACCATGCCCAGTAGCTGCTGGACGGCCGCTTCCAGATCGAGCTGTGAGAAATCCAGCGGGAAAGGCCCAATGGTGTAAGTCTGAGTGGTGAGCTGATTGACCAGTTGGGGAAGGTTATCGATGAAATTTCCGATAAATATGACCAGGCTTTGGGCCTGCTGAATCAGCGCCAGGCCAGCAATCGTCACCAGACCCACTAAAAGGATCAATGTCAGGAGGTAAATCAGATTGACCGAAGTCCGCCAGGGCAAATGCAGGGTGGTTGTCAACCAGGCAGCGAGAGGCTGGAACAGATAGGCCAGGATGAAGGCCAGCAATAGCGGGCCAATAATCGTGCGAAAGTAGATTAATAGCGCCGCCACGATAGCGACAACCGTGAATCCAACGATCAGCTTGGTGTTGGATCCCCAGCGAGGAGAGCCACTGGTCTGGAGGGGAGCCTCTTCACTCATGGTCGGAATTTTACCCTAAGTCAACTTCGTCGGGCTGTTTTTTTGCTGGGGCAGTCTTTCTCCACCAGCGCGGGTTGGGTGGCGGCAGATCCTCTGAAACTGGGGCTGGCAGGGGTTGCAGGTCGAGCAGGTTGGCATACAGGTATCGTCCCACCACTCGAGCAGATGCGATGGTTGGGGCAGCCAAAACCACACCCAACACACCTGCCAGTAGCGCTCCACCAACAATGCCGAGGATAACAACCAAAGGCGGCAGGTGCAAACGCCGCCCAATCACTCGAGGGATTAAATAATTCAAATCAAATTGCTGGTAGAACAGGTGCAGCCCAATGACCATGAGGGCAAAGATCCAATTGGGCAAGGGCATCCACGTGGAGCCAAGTGATAGGGAAAGCAACGCTGCAATGAAAAGCCAGATGCCGTGTCCCAGGCTGGGGATAAATTCCAGCAGACCAGCCAACACCCCCATGGCCAGCGCGAATGGCAGGCCAATCGCGAAGCCGATCAGGGTGAAGATTATCGCCACAATAAAGGCCAGGATCAACTGCCCGCGAAAGAATGCACTCCAAATCTGGTTGATCTCCGATTGCAGGCCAATAAAATCTTCGCGGTATGCTGGATGCACCAGTTCCAGAACCCACCGCTCCAACGCATCCACGTCTTTCACCAGGTAAAATGAAATGACCAGGATAAAAACAACCCACACCAGGGATGAAACAAACTCGATTGCAAAACGCAAAGACTGCGCAAAGACTGGTTCCAGCAGGCCGCGTACCGAGCCGGCAATCTGTTGCAAGGCAGCCTGAACATCGATCATTTGCCCTGCAATGATATAGCGATTGCCAAGAAAGGTCTCAACCTCTCCCCAGATGCGCTGAATATCCAGGTTCAGCTCCGTTGCCTGCGCCGCCAGGGGCGGAATGAGCAACATAGGAATGGCAACCAGGCAAATGAGCAATACCAGGTAAGCCGCCAGGATTGCCAGCCCACGGCGCACTCGCAGCCGACGCTCAATCCAGTTTGCCATCGGCAGCAGGATGAATGCCAGGATGACCGCCAGGATCAATGGGATGATGACAGCTCGAAAGCGATAGAGCAGGAAAATTCCTAGCCCAAGCAGCAACAGGATGATGATCAGCTTGGTTGATGCAGACCACGGCGATCTGGGTGCTTGCATACCCCCCATTCTAGCCTTATTGAATCAAATTAGCAACTGCCGAAGCGAAAGTCAACGGGGCCATCTGCACAGCTTGCAGGGAATGGCCCCGTTGGGATTACAAAGTTTTTTAGTTGACTTGATTATCTGAACGGATCAACCTACGGAAGCACAATGGCAAGCACGATCAGTACAGAAAAGAAGATCCCGGCCAGCAAGCCGATTCGCTTCAGATCCTTTATTGTCTGGCTATAATCGGGGTTGAATTCGGCAGTAAAGGATCGCGGGCTGGAACCGCTGCTCGTGGAGACCTGAACCGTTTGGGCGGTTGATTCACCGGTTTCAACCGGGCGGGGCGCGGGGGTCTTACGGGTCTGTTTCTTTGATCTGGATTTTTGAGACATGTGATTACTCCTAAAAAATTCCTTTCGGATCGTTCATCCGCCGGTTTGCAGGCGGGCAATAACAACAATGCGCATATTATCCTTGAGATACGGATAGCACGAGATCAGCGTAGCGGTGGCCTTCGTCGTGGGCGCCATCACTTCCACTGCCGTGGGCTGCACAATCTTCGTATCCACAACCACGTAGGTGTAAGACCGCTGGTTGGTGTACAAAATGACCAGGTCGCCGGGGACCAATCGGTCCAGGTTGCGGAAGATCTCGCCAAAAATGTCATTGTGCGCCGAGAGGACAACATTGTTCCGCTCGCCTGGATTTGCAGAGCCCGGGTGCTGGCCAACGCCTTTTTTAAGTTGTTCCCAGCCATCACCCTGCACAATTGGCGCATCCACTCCAATAGCTGGTATCTGGATGCGCACGGCTTGTTCTGGCCCAGGCGTGGGCACTGGAGCATTATACCAGGTCTGCACCAGCGGGCGAAGGTGCTCTGGGATTTCGTCCTCGTTGAAGCGCGTCCCACCAGGAGCGTTGGGTGGGATGTGACCCGATGGGAGCACCACCGCAGCGATGAGCGGCGTGGGCGTTAATGTTGGCTGCTCAATCACCGCTGCCACCTCCTGGTTAAGCTCCCGGATCACGTTCAGCCCATTAAACAGGATGAAAAGGAAACCGACTACAGCGCTGACCTCGATGAGCAAAAGCAGGCCGTCCAGAACACGGCGACCGCGGCTTCGCTCAACGGTTGTGGCTTCATCCGTAACTGGGCTGGCGCGCCAGTTGTCCAGCGAGGGCCCATCCAGGTCGGAGACAATTCGCAAAGTCCGGCCAGTCCGCCGGTAGCGCTCCAGCCGCTCCTCGCGCGCTGCACGGCGTTTTCCAACCAGCAGCCAGCGCAATTCGTCCACGGTCAGATCTTGGGGCGATTTCTGCTTTGGCACGGGAGAGAATTATAACCTAAAATTTCACCGCCGCTGGCGGATCAATCTGGGAAAGAACATCGGTGTGCAGCGTTGGTAGCGTTGATAAGCTTCGCCATACTCGCGCACCAGCTTGCGTTCTTCGAAGTACGCTCCAATGATCAAGTAAGCCGTCAGGCCAAGGTTTAATGCCAGCACATTCCAGGTCATCACCGGCGTCAACCAAATGAAGGCCAATCCGGCTGTGTAGAGCGGGTGACGGACCCACCGATACAATCCGTTCATCACCAGCTCTGGCGGTTGGTGATCCGGCGCCCTTAGCAGCTGGTCTATGCCAATGAACGACCATACACCAGTTTGCAGCAGGCCAATCAGAAGCGCCAATGCTGCCAACCCTTGGACAGCCAGAGTGAGAAAGCTCCAGGGAAACGGTATGGTGTACAACCGCTGGTCGGGGAGCGCCGCTGGCAAAACCAGCACAGGGAGCAAGCAGACCACCGCAACCAGGTTATAGACCAGGCGGTAGACCCGGTCTGCAGTCCGGCCCAGGCTGCGCCGGGCCAGGCTCTTTGCTTGCAGGGATGCCAGCCAGGAATGCAACAACCCGTAAGCGGCGATACCCGCCAGGATAATCAGGAAATTACGCAAAGCAGTCCACATATTTTGAAATGGAAATATTTCAGGCGTTAATTCATCATACGCCTGATCACAACATTTAGATTACAACAGGCTTTCAGAAGACTACAGATCTTTTGGGCTCCAAAGATTCACCAGCTTGCCCTGGATGCCTGCGGCCTCAAGGTCGGTGTTTATATCGCTCCAGCGGCTCAAAGGCAGGTTCACCTGGGCCAAAGCCGCCGTTGGAAGGGGCAGGTACTCGCCGGTTAGCTCTTGAAGCAGCTCTTCCAGGCCGGGGTTGTGGCCAACCACCATGACACATGCAGCATCGCCTCCCATTGTCGCCAATGCGTCGAGATACGCCTCCGGTTCAGCCGCATAAAGTTCACGCAAAAAGGTGATTTCGCCCTCAAAATGGCTCTCTTCTGCCACCATCTCGGCAGTAGCGCGAGCGCGCCGGGCGTCCGAGCTTAAGATCAGGTCGGGTACAAGATCCTGATCACGCAGCAGCCGGCCCATCCGTGGGGCTTCAGCTTTGCCGCGTTTGTTGAGCGGGCGATCATGGTCGGGAAGGGTGTCGTCCTTCCAGCTCGATTTGGCATGGCGCAGGATAAGCAAGGTTTTCATTTCGCTATCTCCCAATTTCCTGATCCCTTGGGTGGGCGTCATTCGTCTTGCACTCAACAACTGAACGATCTTCAAATCGCCGGTTTCAGCGGATGGCAGGTCGTTGAGTGCTGCGCGGGCCAACGATGCAGGCTGAAGGAGGATTGCCGGTCGCCCAGGCCAAATATCCCAAATATTTCCCCGAATCACCTGGATCGCATCCCCTGCAATCCGCAAATAAGCCCCATCCTGCAATGCAACCACATTCCGAGGTGCATAGGAGGCCAGGAGCGCCTGCAAACGCTCCTCTCGCTCCTGGCGCGCCTCGCCAGGCTCTGCCGGGAAGTGAACATTGAGATTAAACGGCAGCAGATCCAGCCCTTCAAAGTTTGTGCAGTCGCAGTCATTCAAATCGTTGGTGGTCAGGATATCCGGTCCGCAAAGCACACTTGCAGCGCTGAAGCAGACAAGCGGCAGGCCCTCCAGGACGCGCCAGCGGATCTCAGGGATCAGATCGACTGTGCCCGCTTTGGGGCGATCCGGGTCAATTTGCACTGCATGCAGGCGCCGGGCCAGCAGGTAGGTGTTACCCCCGGGAATGTAGAGCAGGTCGGCGCGATCCAGCGTGGCCAGGATGCGCTCTGCCGGCTGTTGGGTCACGTCAATTTCATTCAACGTCCCCAGGTCCTGGAAAGCTGCTCGGGTTTCATCCAGCCAGCGGGTTTCGTCGCCGGCAGCAAGCAGACAGGCAACAACCGGCCTGGCTTTGTTGGCCAGGGCCGTGCGGGCAGCTTCCAGAACATATTCGATCCCTTGTTCGCCGGGGGTGCTGAACAGGTGGATCTGCATCGCTCTTAATCCCAAACGCTCAATCGATTACTGATAAGCTGGCAGCTCTTGAATTTCGCTGCCAGTCTGAATGACATAATGAGGCACCCAGGCGACCCCAAAAAAATCGACCAGGATGTCTTTTTTCAACGGGGTCAGTCCAATCTCAGCTACCTGGTTTGCCAGATCTCCCCAGCGCTGGTTGACTTCCTCCAATGCCTGGGCTTTTTCTTGCTCGATGGCAGCAATTTGCTTCTTGAAATCCGCAATGGCCTCCAGGGATTCCTGCACATCAGCCCGGGCTTGCGCTGTCATCCGCCGTTTGCTCAAAGAACTGGAAAGGCGGCGGCTGCTTTTGCGGCCGCCAAACAGGCCCAACACGGTCTCGGCTGCGCTACCCAGTTCTTCCAGCTTGCGCTGGGAATGCTCGGCTTCATCCTGAGCCAGCTCGCGCTCCTCGCGAGCAATCTTGTCTTCCAAAGCCGCCAGCTTCTTTGCATAGGCTGTTTCTACCTTTTTGAGTTCCGCTTCGCAACCTTCACGCGCTGCTTCGGAACACAGACGGCGGAATTCAGCCTGGTTAATTTCAGGCCCTGCATAGACCTTCAGCGCCTCATTGGCGCGCACCTTGATCTGCAGTGTCCGAAACGCCCAGTCAATAAAATCTCTTTGCATTGCCGTCAGGATCTTTGCCTCGCTGAATGGCGCATCCAGGGCAGCAAAACGCGCCTCTGGGGCAGGGCCATCATCCATGCTTTTCGGGTCAATGGGTGTTGCGGGGAAGTCCTCCCAACGCACCGCCCCCCGTCGGTCGGGCGCGTTTACCAGAACGCTGCGCACCTCTTCGTGATCCAGGCCATATTTGCGGTTCAAGAATCGCACCCGCGCCTGCCCCAACACTGCCGGCTTGTAGATCAGCCCCAGGTTCTTTGTATTGCTCGGCAAGGTCACCCCTGCGGCTTGGGAAGCCTCTGCCAGGGTCAGGTTATTGGGCAGGAAATATTCGGCCACACTGCCCGGGATGGCCGGGCGGGTGACGGAACCCAGGCTGCGTGATGGAGCTTCAGCCACCGCAGGCTTCACTGGAGCCGGCGGAGCAGCGGGTGAGACAGGTTCTGCCGTTACAGCCTGCGTTGCAGGGGCCGCCGGCGCAGTGGGCGCCGGAGCCGGCTCCGATTCCGCCCCAGCCAGGGCATTCAACGCCGGGATCTGCGTGCGGGTGAGCGGTCCAGCCAGGTAGTTCATCGCCCAGCGGGTCTGAAACAGCAGAGGCTCTTTGTTGTGCACGTTGTGCATCAGAAAGACGCGTTTCCCCAGGCCGGCAATCAATTTGTCATACGCGCCACGATCCAAAGCGCCGGCCAGCGCGCCTTGCAGCCCGTCCAGCAGGCGCATCTTGTCCCGCTCTGTCTGCAATTTGCCAATGAACCAGGTGCCAGTGTTCGATAAGCCTTTGTAATCCAGATCCACGGGGTTTTGAGTCACCAGCACCAAGCCAACCCCAAAGGCGCGCGCCTGCTTGAGCATACGCAACATTGGCTGCTTGGAAGGTGGATTTCCCACCGGCGGCATGTAGCCGAAGATTTCATCAAAGTACAGCAGAGCACGCAGGCTGGTTGTGCCGCTCTGGGTGCGCATCCAGGCCTCAACAGCTGAGAAGAGCAAGGTGACAAAAAACATCCGCTCGGCGTCATTCAGATGGGCGATGTAAAAGACGCTGTGGCGTGGCCGTCCGTCCGCTCCAAACAGCAGGCTGGGGATATCCAGCGGCTCGCCCTCAATCCAGGTCTGGAAGGCCGGTGCAGCCAGGATGTTGTTGAGCAGCATTGCCAGAGCAAAGCGGTCTTTTTCTGGGAAGAAGGTGTTGACATCGAAGACCCCTAATTTCTGAAAGGGAGGGTTCTGCGTTTGCAAGATCAGCTCATCCAGCTTCAGGTCCAGGCCTTGCTTCCAGGCGTTTTCAAAAATGTTCGAGAGCAGGATATGCTCACGCGAGCGCACCGGATCGATATCCTGCAGACCGACCAGGCCCAGCAAGGCCGTGACCGTGCCGGAGATCTTCTCCCGCAGCATTTCCCGGTTCTCGTCCCAGGAAAGCTCCGGCGCTTCGAGCGAGGCCAGGATGCTCAGCGGGATACCTGCATCTGACCCGGGAGTATAGACAGCGAAGTGAGCAGCGTTTTTCAGAGCGCTCAGCCGGGCGGGCTCAATGCCCCACTCTGCCAGGCCGTTTCTCCAGTTCGTTGCAGCCTGGGCGGCGGCTTCCTCCACCGTCTGGTTGGCGCGGCGGGCTTCGTCGGGATTAACCCAGGGCTGGAAATCCTGCGGCAATAGATCGGGGAAATGCAGCAGCGTGTTGGTGATATCACCTTTTGGATCGATCATGAGCGCCGGGATACCGTTAAGCGCGGCTTCCTCTAGCAAGCCAATGCACAGGCCGGTCTTGCCAGAGCCGGTCATGCCCACAACCACGCCATGGGTGGTCAGGTCTTCCGGCTCGTAGAGCAACGGCTGGTCTCCTGCTTTAGCCTTCGTTGGGTCAAAGATGCGTCCCAGATAAAAATCTCCTTTTGTCTCCATGCTCAAGAACTCCTTTGGTGATAAAGCTAGCCGGTGTAAACAATCTGATAAATGATACCACCACTATCGTCAGAGATGAACAGGCTGCCATCCGGCGCGCTGATTACGTCCACGGGGCGGCCCCAGGCTGCACCATTGACCAGCCAACCCACGGCAAAATCCTGCACCGCACCCGGTTCACCCTCCTCATCCATAGGGATGCGCACCACCTTGTACCCGGTCGGGACGCTGCGGTTCCAAGAGCCGTGCAGAGCAACAAACAGGTTGCCTCGAAACGCTTCTGGGAACTGCGTCCCGGAGTAAAAAGCCAGGCCGAGTGGAGCCGAATGCGCCTGAATTTCTATTGCCGGGGCAGCCACTCCCTGGCAGCCCCGTGTCTTGCCAAACTCCGGATCGACAATGCGGCCGGCATGGCAGCTTGGCCAACCAAAGTCATCCCCTTGCCTGACCAGGTTGACTGTTTCTGGCGGCTGGTCATCACCCAGCATGTCACGCCCGTTGTTGGTCGCCCACAATTCTTGTGTGCCTGGGCGGAAGGTAATCCCGACTGCGTTACGCAAGCCGGAAGCAAAAATTTCTTCGCCGCTGCCGTCCGGGTTGTAGCGAAGGATTGCCGCGCGGCGCGGGTCTTCCTCTTCGCAGACGTTGCATGATGAACCGACCGAAACGTAGAGCCACTTGCCATCTGGGCTGACGAGCACCGTGCGGGTGTGATGGCCTTCCACTGGCAGGCCGCGGATGACCACCTGGCGCTCTTGGAACACGCCCTGCCCGTCCGGTTTGCTGAGCCGCAGGATGCGCGGCGTTTCGCCGACGAACAGCGAGCCATCCGGATGGAAAGCCAGGCTGCTTGGCGAGCTCAGATCAGCGGCAACAACCTGGATTTGATCGGCGCTTCCGTCGCCGTTCTGGTCGGGCAGACGCACGATACGATTCGCGCCCCGCTCGGCCACATATAAAGCCCCATCCGGTCCAATTGCCATCATGCGTGGATTTTGCAAGCCTTTTGCAAAGACCGAAATTGCAAAACCGGGCGGCAGCGCAATTGGCCTTTGAGGGGCTTCTCGGCCGGCCAGGTCTGCTGGCTCTGCGGTCTCTGGGAGCGGGATCGTCGTCGGTGCGGGGGTATCAACAATCTGGCTTGGGCCGCCGATCCGCAATGTGCAAGCCGGCAACATCCAGGCCAGCCATGCAATGGCCAGAATCAGATAAAACTTTTTCATGGTTTTGCCTGAGCAAAGATCCTTTCAAATTCTTCCAGGTATTGAGCTGCAATTTGGGGGTCATAGGCAATGAGCAGGTTTTCATCGTTCCGGCGCTCAGCATAGAATGTGAAATTGTAAGAGCCAAACACCACGATCTGCTCATCAATTATCAGGACTTTGTGGTGCATGTTGCGCGGGTTGCCGTCCAGGCGAGCGTCAACACCTGCCAGACGCAGGCGGTTGTAGTCGGTGCCGCGATTTGAGTCGACCTGGGTCTGCTCCATCACTCCCCAGGCATTGACCCCTGCCTGGCTTCGCTCAATGATGGCATCGGCCAGCTCATCGGATGTGAACGAAAAAGCCAGGAAATGGATGCTCCGCCGGGCGCCCAGGATCAATTCAACCAGCTTTTCTGCGCAACCGTCATCTGGCGCAAAGCAAACATCCAGGCGTGTTCCGTTGACGGTCAGGCTGGGCTTGGGCGTGTTGGCCGGCGAACCGGGGCCAAACTGGTCATCTACAAACATTTCTTCAAACTCTGTGGTGTAATTTTCAGCCATCTCTCTCGACCGGATGCGCACCAGATTGTTGTTGTTGCGATATCCGTCGGTAATGGTGTAGTTCATCGATCCAGTCCACACCTCCTGCCGGTCGATGATCGTGAACTTGTTATGCATCAATCCTTCCCGACGATCGCCCAGGACCATGACGCCTGCTTCCACAAGCTGCTGGATTTCCGGGTTGTTGCGGTAATCGCTTTCCACCACCAGGCGCACCTTCACACCGTCGCGGTGCGCCTCCAGCAGAGCATCACGAATGCTCCACAGGTCGAGCTGCAGCACCGCCACATCCACACTGGCGCGCGCAGAGCGGATAGCCTCAGCCAGGGATTGGTCTGGCCCGCCGCGCAGACTGCTGCCCTTGGCGTTGGTTGGCTGGGTAAAATAAACGCTGTACCAACGGACTGGCGGCTCGGAGCTGGAGAGATTGCCGTTGCGGTCGTCGCCCATCTCGGGCTGGCAGGCCGCTGCCCCAATCAGCAGCGCCAGGACAATGAGCAATCGAAAGCGAGACGGGAGCGCCATCCTCAGGGAAGAATCCATAGGGTTGGCTGGGAAAGCTGCAATGTGAAGCGAATATTCTTGAGCATGTCCTTCCGGCCGGCTTCGTTGGCCATCACAATGAACTCGGCAACCGGTTGGATCTCTTCCATTGACAAAGTTACCGGCTCAAATCTCGCCGACGTGCCAGGCTTCAACAGGGGCGGTTGGAGCAAAAAGCGAGTGGCTAACACCAGCATGTCTTCCAGAGGGGTTGAAAACGCCAGGATGAGAAAACGGTGCGGCTGACTCCAGAATTGCATGGCCTGCTGGGCGCTTTTGGCGTTGGAGCGATAGGCATCCCGTTCAAGGGTCACCTGGCCTTCGGCTACCCAGTAAGGCTTTCCGCGCCCATTGGCCGGGATGCCCTCGGCGAAGTACACTTGCATCGGCTTCAGGCCCGATTGCGCATCCAGCGCCATGCCCTGTCCACATTGGGCGCAAACCCAGGCCATCTCATTGATTTCAGCGGGGATGGGAGTGGCGCAATTCAAGCATACCAGCGGGATCAGTTCAATTGGTTTATCCACTTCTCCACATCCATTCCTGATGAGACCATTTCCAAGACGTTTTTCACGCTTACAATCGATCCTGACCCACCTAGATAAAATTGGATTCAGCCAGGATGAATGCCGTGGCATCAATTGCCAGGAAGGCGCCCAAAGCCATCCCCAGCGCCAGCGCGGTGCAAGGTCTCAGGATCGAATGGCTCCAGTCCCCTTTCCACAGCAGGCACCCGCTCGACGCCAAATTCGCCCACATCACAGGCAGCTCCGTTCCAGGCCATATCCTGCACCACACGTATCTCACGCGGCTCGTAACGCGCGTCATCGCCACTGCCCACCTTCTTCTCCCCAAAAACCCAGGCGCCGACCCGTGCCCAGACAGTCCAAAACGGCAGATAAACAAGGAATGCTTCATAGAGCTGCGCCCGGTGGGACGCCTGCTCGTGGGTTACACGCTGGGGCACCAGGTACCAGTGAAAGACCACCCGGGCTTTGTCAATGTAGACGGTTGTGCTGCAGAAGGGGCAGGTCAGGAAAACTTGACCCTCATCTGGATGCAGCTCCCCGCCGCATTGGGCACAGGTCAGAACGTTTGCCGGCAGCTTGTTCTCCATAAAGCT
This sequence comes from uncultured Anaerolinea sp., assembly GCA_964503625.1. Lineage (GTDB taxonomy): Bacteria > Chloroflexota > Anaerolineae > Anaerolineales > UBA4823 > RBG-16-57-11. Next base: position 82,340 of record CAZDAU010000005.1, on the reverse strand, counting down.
GGATTATAGCAGAAATGACTGCTCAAGCTTCTGCACAGAGAAGCCTGTTCAACCATGTCTTAACACCAGTTTGGTGCCAGGATCATCTTTTTCGTGATAGACTTGGGGCAACAACCTCCCGGCCTATTGCGCCTGACAAGGATCTGATCATCATGAGTCCCACCCGTCAAACGTATCCAGTAAACGTGGCAGGTTTGCAGCGCAATTTACCCCTGTTTGAAGTTGCGCCCGGTGTGCGCATCGCGGTGCTCAACATTTTGGGCGACACTGAGCTGGTCCAGGCTTGCGCAATGGCGCTGGCGGACAAACTTTCCCTGGCGGATTTTGACGTCATCGTCACCGCCGAAGCCAAGAGCATCCCGCTGGCGCACGCCATCTCGGTGGAAATGAGCAAACCCTACGTGGTGCTGCGAAAGGTCTACAAGCCTTACATGGGCGTGGCACTTTCGGCTGAGACGCATTCCATCACCACCGGACAATCGCAAATGTTGTTCCTGGATGAAAAGGATCATGACCTGCTGCGGGGCAAGAAGGTGGCGCTGCTTGACGATGTGATTAGCACCGGCTCCACCCTGCAAGGCATGCGTTTGTTAATGGAAAAGGCAGGCGCCGTGGTGGTTCAGGAAGCGGGCGTTTTCACCGAAGGCGACCGCCAGCAGTGGCAGCACATCATTGCCCTGGGGCATTTGCCCGTCTTCATCGAGGGTTAAGCAAGAGACCCCCTGAGCTCTAAGGCAAGCACAATATCATGATCGGTTGACCGCGCAGTTGTGTTAGGAAGACCACCCGCTCTGCACGGCCGCTCTGTTGATCTTTTTTCAGCCGTAGCTCGCGAATCAACGCTTCTGGCTGGAGCGGGGAGCCTCGTTTCTTTATCACTACATCGGTCACGCCGCGCTGATGAAGCTCGGCACGCAAGCGCTTTACACTAAACGGAAGCCAGGCCTCCACCCGCCAGCAACGGGCAAAGGGCGTCTCGATGTGGTGATCGGCGGTCAGGTAGGCGATATCGGGGTCGAGCTGGGCTGCTTCCAATTGCTCTCCCAAGATCTGCACCATCCCGGCGCGCAACACAGCCGGGTCCGGTTCATACAGGAAAGCGCGCGGTGAGCTGAGTTCCAGGCCATACTGCTGCTGGTCCGGTTCCACCTCATCCCACAGGCTGGACCCACCGGGCAGTATGGTCGCCCGTCGCCGGGCAGTGCGCAACGGCCCAAACCAGAGCATGGCCTCTTTCAATTCTCCTCGCAGCGAGATAAATTCAATTTCTGCTGAGTATGGCTTTATTTCAGCCAGCTTGACCCCCGGCGAAATCTTGACCCCGATAGCCGAGCAATGCTGCAACCAGCTTTCCACAACCGAAAGTGGAGGTTGATATGCGCGCACCGAGAATTGGCGCCGCCCGCCGGAGCGCCGCGCCGGGTCAAAAAATATCCCCACATTACCAGCGAGCGAGAGCGGCAGCGGCGAGGTGAGATCTGCCAGGGCAAAGTTGGTCCGGTCGCCCAGCTCCATCGCCTGAAGATTGGCGCGTGCCATGCCCAGGTGGACAGGATCGAGGTCCAGCCCGATGGTGGGCGCCATTGCGGCCAGGGCCAGGGTGTCCCCCCCGATAGAGCAGCCCAGGTCTAACAGATGATCTCTCCCAGCAAAGCGCTGTGCGTGATACGTAGCAACTTCAAAGGCGGTGGCCTGCTCCAATGCTGAACGGGTGAAATACATGCGCTCGGCAGCAGGGAATTTCGCCGCTGCCTCCTGGCGCAGGATGGCAATCTCCAGAGCAGCTCGCGCCAGATCAGCCGGGTAAACGCGCCGAAGCGAATCGAAATGGGACAAGAAATCGGCCTCGCGCGGCTTCAGGGCAGATGCTTGTTGCAGGGCTTCCTGCCCGGCGGGCGAAAGCAAAAATTGCAGCGTAGAAAGGTCCACGCTGCAATTCTATCAGGCTCGTCTGATCTGTGGCGATGTTTTCCAGGTCAGGTTAGGCGCTGGTGGATCATTGCACCTGGAGGTCCACCTGTGCGCCTAGCTCCCCGTTCAGATAGATAAAGACCACGTAGCTGCCCGCCGGCCAGGGGCCGTTATTGGTGAACTGGAACCAATACGAGCCGCTGCCCATATCGGCACCAGCCTCGGTGATGTAGCTATAAGGATCCTGCCCTTGTGCGTCCACAGCCACCATCACACCACGCACTGCGGTGTCGTCCGGCGCATTGTCCAGGGCGAAGTGAATGTAGATGCCGCTATCCGGCGGGAAAGTCACCGTTGCCTGTTGACCTTGTTCATCCAGGGCCGAATAGGCTTCTGTGATCACAGCCCCGCTGGTATTGGTGCTGACCACATCAAGCTCCAGGCTTTGGATGGGCTGACCGTTAAGCGCCATATCAATGCGATACTTGCCTTTAGGCCATGGGCGAGTGTTTTCAAACCAGAATACATTCTGCCCATTTGGGAATACCTGCTCAAGCTCTGTAATTTGCGTATTTGGAACAATGCCATCGACAGCAGTAGCCACCAGGGATCCTTTGACGCTTGCCCCGCTCGCTCCGGCATCCAGGGTGAAGATGGTGTACATCTTATCTGCCTGGGCAAAGCTGGAGGAGGGCTGTTGGCCTTCCTCGTCCAGCGCGGTGTAGGCTCCACTGATGCCAGGCTGATTGGCAGGCGCCGCTGGTTCAGTCGGCGCAACGGGTTGAACCTGGGATTCCGGCGGCGCCAGGACCTGAAAGTCCAGGCTCTGATTCAATTCGTCGTTCAAGTAAAGCTCGGCTTTGTAGCGGCCCACAGGCCAAATGCCCGACTCCTGGCTCAGGCTGAACCAAAAAGGCCCACTGGGCGCGGTCAGCTCACGCTCCTGGATCACCATGTTTGGGTCTAAACCCTCCACTGCCACAGCGGTCCAGACCGCTTTCAGTTTTGTGTCGCTTGGAGCATTGGACAAATCGCCGACCAGGTAAAACGTATCGGTGGGCTCGAATTCGGTGGTGGCCTGCTGTCCAGACTCGTCCAGAGCCAAACGCACGTTTTCGATACTGGCCGAGCTAAAGCTGAACTCACAGGCCAGCGTGACAAGCAATACAGACAAGGCCGCTAAGAATAGCTTAAAAATTCGGGGGTTCATGGATTTCCTCCTTGGCGCTGAATGAGATTTATGCTGTTAACCGCAATATTCCAGACAAAATGAAGGATGATTGCCTGAATAATTATGACGGCAATTTTACTACATTTTGCTATCCGATCAGTCAGGAATGCTATTTTGGGGCGCAAATGGGCGTGAGCAGGGGTTTAAGATCCGCCTGTCAACATCATCCACGCTGCTCGCCGCCCTATTTCAACGGCAAAATTTGTCCCGCGGTCCCACGGATAGACCTGGCTCATGCTGGCAAAATACAGGCCAGGGATAGGCGTCTGGATCGAGGGGATGTTCTGTGAATGGTTCACCAGCGGGACGGGCTGGGCATAGTTGCTGCGGAAAAGCCAGGCATTGCGCACCCAATCTGGGCTAAATCTGGGATTGAAACGCGGCAGGGTGGGCAGGAACCGCGCCAAAAGCTCATCCTGGCTCAGGCCAAAGTACTCGTGGTCGGTTTCCAGGTAATCGCCGATATAAACAATGTGATCGCCCCCGAAATACTCTGGCGAGACAAAGTTGGTGTGTTCTACCAGCGCCAGGTAGGGAAAACCGGCAGACTTGGGCAAGTTGTACCAGTAATAACCTTGCTCAGAAAGCTGCTGCTTCAACGCCAGCACCATTACAACAGCGCCCATACTTTTCAGCGCCAGCAGCCCTTCCAGGTAGCGCGGTGGAAGCTCTGGGGCTATCTGCGCCAGCAAGGATGGCGAGGTGGTCACCAGGCATTGGTCAAAGATCTGTGTTCCCCCGGGCACATCCATCTCCAGGCCTGCCTCGGGTTTGGGAGACAAGCGACGCACCGGCGTGGAAAGCAGCAGTTGCGCTCCCATTTCCTTAAGCCTTGCAGCAAACAGGTCAGAAAAAGCCTGGAAACCGCCCTTGAACGTACCCAGGTGAGTGGTTCGGGCTTTTAGCCGCGCCCACATCCAGGCCATATTGACCTGCTTTGAATAGCGCTCTCCAAACTTGCCAACCATCAATGGCTCCCACATCATCTCATATACCGCATCGCCTGCCCAGCGACGCATCCAGGCATCCACGGTGTGTTGCTCCAGTGATCGCCAGTTGTTGGTCAATTTCAGATACAGCCCAACCAGGCCAAACCGCGCCTTGCGAACACCCCACCCCAGGCCGGGGAAAAGAATCGCCTTGGTGATCGAGTCAAATGGATAAAACCGCCCGTTGTAATACATCACTGTGTACGGGCGCGGAAAAATCACCCGTTCCTTCCAGCCCAGCTCGTCGATCAGCTTCAGCATGTGCTGGTCGCTGGCAAACCAGTGATGATAAAACTTCTCCACCGACCAGTCCCAATAAGCTTCTTTAAACCCCGAAGCCAACCCGCCGACCTGGTGGCTGGCTTCAAAAATGGTCACCTCATGCCCGGCGCGGATCAGGTCATAGGCTGCAGCCATACCGCCGATCCCAGCGCCAATGATCGCAATTTTCTTCATTTACGCTTCAGCCTTTGCTCTCTCAATTTCTTCGCTCCAGCGGATCCCTTTGCGGAGCATGTAGTAGCCGCCAAGCAAAGTGATGGGGAGCCACAGTGCGGCGTGCAATGCCAGAGTGTAAGCCGCAGCGATGGCCTTGGGAACACTATACGCCTGCAATACAGCGATGCCCGGCGCATCAAAGGTGCCCACGTATCCCGGCGCAGAGGGGATGGTGGTTGCCAGGTTGACAATTCCGTTCATCAGCATTAAGGCAAAGAAAGACACCTGGAATGGGAAGGCGTGCATGACAAACCAGTATTTGGCCGTCTCCAACAGCCAGATGACCACCGAAGTTATAAACACCATCAAGATCATCCGCGGCGAGCGCAAGGACGCCAGCCCGCCCAAGAAACGATCGGCCAGGCCAATGATTTTCTCGCTGGATTTCACCGGGATCAACCGCTTAACAACGGCGGTAACCAGTGCCAGGCTGCGGTCGGGGAACATTGCCAGGCCCAGAAAAATCGCCAGCGCGCTGAGAAACACGCCCGTACCAATCAGCGCAAGCGTGCGAATATCCCCAACATAACCTGAGCTTTGGGTCAGGCGGGCCAGTTCCGAGAGGTTGATAAAGACAAAGCCCAGCATGACCACCCCATCAAAAACGCGCTCAATGATGATTGTGGCCAGCGAGGATGAAATGGGGATTTCTTCATCCTTCTTCAGCACCGCCGCTCGCAGCAATTCGCCGCCACGGGCCGGTAAGATATTGTTCCCAAAGTAACCGATGCATACCGTGGGGAACAATTGGCCGGTAGATATCGACTTGAGGGGTTTGAGCAAATGGTGCCATCGCCAGGCGCGCGCCCAAACGGCGACAAAATAGATCGCCACACCCGGTATCAGCCACCAGTAGTTGGCTCCTGCCAGGACTTCTGTCAGCTCTTGTAGATTTAACCCGCGCAGTGAGTACCAGATCAGGATCAGGCTGATCAGCACACCAACCCAAAATTGCCAGCGTTTCACTCCAAACATTCTACCACGTACCTGGGCTGGTGAGCCGGCTACTCGATCACCCTTCCCCCTGGAGCGTCCGGTTTGGGTGACGACAGCCGTTATAATTGCAATCATGCGCACACAAAAAGCATTGCGCCTGTTTTTGTTTGCAATGGTGCTATTCCTGCTCAGCCTGATTGGGGCGGTGGCATTGGGTGCGCCGCGGCTTGTGGAAATCTCGCCTGCTGCGGGGATGGTGGATGTGCCTGCCGGAACGGCCCTGGAACTGGTATTTTCGCGGGCAATGCAGCAGGATACAGTGGTTGAGCGGCTCGAAATCCAGCCGCCAGTGCCAGGCGAATTTTCCTGGCAAGGCAACCGCCTGATCTTCATTCCACAGCTCCCCTGGCCCCCAGGAACGACCGTGCAGGTGAAACTCAGGTCGGGTGGTCAGGCAAGCCGGTTCCCGGCATTGCCGCTTTTGCAGGACTACGAGACGTCTTTTACCACCCGGCAACCCCGCCTGGCATTCTTGTACCCTTCCAACGGCCCGGCCAATGTTTTCCTGCACAACCCACGGACAGGCGAGATCGACCCGCTGACCAATGTCTTCAGCGGGGTGCTGGATTTCGACGTCAGCCCGGATGGTTCAGTGATCTATTACAGCGCCCGAAACCCCCAGGGAGGCAGCGATCTTTATCGCCTCAGCCTGTTCATGGAAAACGAGGCGCCGCCCGGCACACCTGCACCCACCTTTGCCCAGCCAGAGACAGTCCTCCTTTGTCCACAGGCGCAGTGCAGCGCTGTGGACGTATCCCCGAATGGCGATTTCCTGGCCTTTGAGCGCTCAGACTTGGCCGCGGCCGGGCAAACTGTTTCCACCCGGGTTTGGATCTTGCCATTGGCAGAACCGGGGGAACCATTCCTGGCCGGCGATCCCGGCCACCAGACCCTGTCCCCTTCCTGGTCGCCGGATGGGTTGCTGGCATTTTACGATACTCACGATGCTGCTTTTGTGGTCATCCAGCCAAGAGTGGGCGAGCGCGCTCGCTTTCCAAACCAGACCGGTCAGCCTGGCGATTGGCATCCGGATGGCACGGTCTACGCCGCTGCGGAAATATTGTTCCTCAATCCAGGCGACTCCAGCACCCTGGTTGACCTGGAGCAGCTGGCAGACAGCCATCTGCTGCTCTATCCGCTGGATGGTGAGAAGGCGCAGGATTTGACCTTGTTGGAAGGCATTGAAGACGCCTCTCCGGCCTTCTCGCCAGATGGCGCTTACCTGGCCTTCGGGCGCAAGTTCATCGACCTGCGCCAGTGGACCCCAGGCCGTCAGCTCTGGCTGCGCAATCTGAGCGATGGCGAGGCGCGGCAACTGACCAATGACCCGCTTTATAACCATTATGACTTTGCCTGGAGTCCTTCCAGCGACCGCCTGGCCTTCGTTCGTTTCAACCAGAGCGCCCTGACCCAGCCCCCGGAAGTATGGACCATTGACCCGCTGAGCGGGCAAGCAACCCAGATCATCATTGCCGGCTATGCGCCGCAGTGGCTTCCTTAAGTCCAGCTATTTTCCTTTGCGCAGCGAAATGCCCCCCTGCCGCGTCTGCCCGGAAGTGGGAAAGATACCTTCATTCACAGAGCGCACTTCCTCAACCGTTAGAAAAGCGTGCGGATGAGTCCGGTGGATCACGGCATTGACTTGCGCCAGGTCCTTGCGCCGGATGACTGTATAGATCAGTTGCACCGGGCCAGTGGCGCCTTCGCCTGAAACGCGCGTCACGCCATAACCGGCCTGGTGCAGCGTGGCGGCTAAACCGGTTGCCTGGATGCCCTCATCTGGCAGTATCGTGCGCAGGATCAAATTACCAATCGCCAGACGATTATCAATCCAAATGCCCACGTAGTTGCCGGCGGCAAACCCAGCCGCGTAGGCCAGGTAGGCAGCCAGGTTATCGACCCCACGTGTGATCTGGGAGACGATAACGATCCAGATGAATACCTCCACGAACCCCAGCAGCGGCGCCAGGTAACGCCGGCCGCGAGCGGTGAAGATGATCCGCAGGGTTCCCAGGCTGACATCCAGAACCCGGGCGAAGAAAATGAGCAAGGGAAGCCCAATCCAGGTATTGAAAGATATGTTATCCATGCCAATTAGTCCCTAATGCCCTCGTTGACCCAACGGGTCAGCTCGCTAACGCTCAGATCGCCAATGCCCAGCTTCTCCACCGTGCGACCGCGCCGCCAATAATCGGTGCGATGCACAAAGCAGGCAATCCGGATCAGGCTGTCCATGCCGCGCACCGAAACGCCGTAGCGCTGTCCTAAGGATGCGATGGGCACCAGGCTCATGGGGATATCTTCAAAAATGTAACGATGATTGAGGGTGCTTGGAGCCTTGATGCCATAGTATCCCGGCTGGTTGTGAATGGCCTCATTTAGATCGTTGCCGGTGGTGTTGTAGGCCATCTGCAACCATTCCATTCCCGTGCGCGCCCGAATGCCCAGCGAGGAAGCCACCGTCACGCGCTCTCGGTCGAGCACTTCCAAAACCCGAGCTGTGGAGGTTGTGACTCCATCGATGTAAAACTGAAAATCGCCGTGGGTGGACTCGATCCAACCGGCGTTGAGCAGGGTCAGGGCAGGGTGGAAAATTGCGCCCATGTTGTTCAGCCCGGTGTGCAGCACATTGATTCCGTCGATGAACTGTGGGTATGCCGGCCGGATGGCATCCAGGACCAGCTGGGTTTGTGAAGCGGGCAACGCCGCCAACGGCACAGCCTCTTTGATGCGGAAGATGCGCGCCTGGGCTGGGCCATCTGAGCGCGAAGCATAGATAAATGTCTCGGCCTCAGCAATGATCAATTTTTTGCAGCACCCCTGGTCGTCCAAAACTTTGCGGAATTCGATTGCCCCGCAGGTGCGGCCTGGGTGCAGGATAACAATTTGCCGATCCTTCAGGTAAGGGGCGGCTTCCCTCGCAACCTCGGCATGTGCCGACGAAGGCACAACCACCATGATCACCTGGGCGTGTTCCAGCGCGGCCTGCATATCTGAAGTGGCCATCACCAGGGATGCAAAACCCTTTGGCCCGCCTTCGGCGCTCTCCAAATCGAGCCCTTTACGTTTGGCAATGGACTGGATATGATCAAAGGTGCGGTTGTACAGGGTCACATTCAAGCCCATCAAGGCCAGGTGAGCAGCCATTGCCTTACCGCCGTGCCCGGCGCCGATCACAGTGTAGTTTTCAGGGATCTTCATCTTGTTAATTCCTCCAATTTAAGTTGGGCCAGGCGTTGGACTTCGGTGAGTGGTCGCCCGGTTGCATCTACGGCTTCACAGGCGCCGCGGATGATATGGGTGCGCGCTTGCCCGAGGGCATAAGCGTTGTTCTTAAGCTGGGGCGCATCCAGCACACCCGTCTTCACCGCGTAAGCCAGGGTAGCCGGATCAGTGAATGGGTCTGTGGCTCCTGGTCTGGCCAGGCGTCGAATTGCTTCCAGCGCATGCTGCGCTTCGCCCAGCAAGCGCTTGCGCCGCGCTTTTATTGAGGGATCGGCAGTCATGTCCGGTTGGCCACGCACGGCGTTCTCGATCGCTCTGCGCGCCAGGCCGCAGGCTTCGATGACATCCTCAGCCGTGGCAGCGTGGTCGGCTTCTGTATGGCCTACGACATGGACAATGTGTGGATGAAGCGCCATCTGCAAATACACGCTGGCCGCAAGGTGCGCCCGCGCCGCTGCAAGATCAAGCGGGTAAGAAAGCAAGCCGGTTCGGGTTTGCCGCCAAATACGAAAACCCGGCCCGCCAAGCGGCTCAATCAAATCCAGGATTGCCAGCATCTTGGCCAGGTCCATTGCATCGGAGAGGCCGGGCGGGCTATTGAACATGAATTGAGCGATGTAATCCTGCACGCCAAAAGCCCGGGCGTTGTAGGCCGAGAGAAAAGCCGAAACAACAAAAGTCACGTCGCTGGCATCGCGCATTCCCCAGTGGTGGGGCTCGTTTAATTCCACCGGGATGCCGCGCTGTCCATACCACGCCATCACTTTCTGGTGCTCCTGGATTGAGCCTGCCAGGTCCCATGGCCCGCGGCCATCCATTTGATTGAACCAGAAGAGGGGTATCGCTGCCCAGGCAATTTGGATCGTATCAACGTACATCTCCGCCAGGCGGATGAAGTCATCCGTCCCGGAATAAGTGCGCAGAAGCGGATAATTGCCTGTCCGGCTGGCGGCGTACAACGACCGGTAATCATCCGGGGAACGCACGGGCACCCCGCCAGCGCCTTTGCGCCTTAACTCCTGGCGCTCTGGGTGAAAGAAATTTTCCTGGGCTTCCTGGTCGATCCCCAGAGAAATCACATCAAGCGCCTGCGCCTGGGCAATTTTCTGGATGCCAGCGCGGGTGTCCTCCAGGGTTGGCAGGCCAAAATGGTGGCGCAATAATGGGTAAGGCGATTTCCATCGAATGCGCTCGACAGTGGTTTGCGGATAGTCTTTTACGCTTCTTTCTCCGCATGGTTGCCCCTTGAGGTAGGCCAGGACTGCTTCTGGCGGCTCAGAGCCATCAAAAATTTGTTCAAAAAAACCCAGCCGACGAGCGCGCTCCGCTACTGGCGGGGTCCCGGCAAAGGCGAAACGCACACCCGTGCTGCGCAGTGCATCAGCCGCTTCGGCAAACTCGCCCAACAGGCGCTCGCCCGTTTCAGGCGTCAGGCGGTAGGAAACGCCAACCAGGTCGGCTTTGGAATCTTGCACTGCCCGGATCACCTCCTTAACCGGCACGGCTGGACCCAAGAATACCGTCTTCCAACCGGCGGTTTCGGCCAGGCGCAAAAAATTGCTGACGCCAGCCACATGCACGCATTCACCCAGCGCGGCAGCTACAACTGTTTTCATAATCTATCTCCTGGCCAATGGCGGAACCTGCTCAGGCACGATTGCCAGGCACCTGCTCATCGATCCTTCGGCCTCCTGGTTACAGGCTATGGTTTCTTTGCGTGGATTCGCGCGCCAATAGCCGGGGGCGAATGACCATTTGCCGCTCGGCTATGGGCTGGTGCGCCATCTCCAGCGCCAGCATCTGCACCAGGCGGCGGGCAATCTCGGATACGGGGATATCCAACGTGGTCAGGGGTGGGTCTGTGTGCCGGGAGGCCTGAACGCCATCAAAACCGGCGACGCCGACATCCCGCCCTGCTCTTAAACCGATTTCGTGAAGCGCATGTAATACGCCGTAAGCAGTCTCATCATTCACACACACAATTGCGTCCGGCGGATTGGAGAGCCAGTTCATGCGCCTGGTTGCCTGATAGCCCGCATCGCTGGTCAGGTTGCCAGGCAAGCACAGCGAGAGATCAAACTGCATTCCGGTCATCTCCAACCCTCTGCGGAAACCGGCCAGCCGCTCCCGGTGAATAATCAGGTCCTCAGGCCCTCCGATGAAAGCCAGCCGATGGTAACCTGCCCTTGCCAGATGCAACACCAGCTCGACCATACCCGCCGTGTTATCGACCACAATCGAGGGATAATCCAGCGCCTGATCGGCATGCTCCAGAGCAGTGAAGGGAACGCCATGCTCATTGAGGAATTGGATGCGCCAATCGTTTTGCCGCAGACGGTTAAGCACAAAACCATCCACTTTGCGGCTTTGAACCCAGTTTGCGTAGATCTTTTTCTCGGTTTCATCCCCTGGGGATGCAATAGAAATGAGCAAATCGAACGGATGATGGGCTGTCTCATCACTCAGGCCTATCAGAAATTCGGCAAAGTAAGCATCACCAAAGCGGGGTGTGTCTGATGGTAGAATGTAACCAATTGCATCGGCCTTTTTGCGCCGGAGCTGGCGAGCAGCACGATTCGGCGCGTAACCCAAATCTTTGGCTGCCTGTTGGACACGCTGGCGGGTCTCCAAAGAAATGTCCGCATAATCGTCTAAGGCGCGTGAAACCGTGGCAATGGAAAGACCTAATTGATGGGCAACATCTCGAATAGTAACTGGCATATCACAATTATTCAGCCACCTAAAACGTTTTAGATGACTGGATTGTACAGTATTTTGCACCGTTCGGCAAGGAAGGGGTGCAATGCAAAGTTTTCTTAGCACAGAGACCCTGGTCATTGAGCTGTTACTGATTGCCTCTTTAGTGGCGATTGCTGTGCATCGCCTGCAAATTCCCTACACCGTGGCGCTGGTTGTAGTAGGTCTGTTGCTCACCGCGCAATCTCCCTTGCAGGTGGAGCTTACCCCAGAGCTGATCCTGGCGCTGTTGGTGCCCCCGCTTGTCTTTGAAGCTGCTTTTCATTTGAACTTCAATGAGCTGCGGAACAACCTCAGCCCAATCTTGATATTGGCTGTACCTGGAGTGGTGCTGACCATGCTCCTGGTGGGAGGAATTGTATCGTTTGGCGCGGGTCTGGCTCTGCCAGTTGCGCTCACCTTTGGCGCTTTGATCGCTGCAACCGATCCGGTGGCAGTGGTCTCAATTTTCCGCTCGTTGGGCGTACCCAGGCGTCTGGCGGTGCTGGTTGAAGGGGAAAGCTTGCTGAATGATGGCACAGCCCTGGTACTGTTTAACATGATGCTGGTCATCGTTGCCACGGGGCAGTTTAACCTGGCGGCGAGCATCCTGGATTTTGTGCGCATATCGGCGGGCGGCATTGCGGTGGGTCTGTTGTTGGGCTGGATCATTTCTCGTCTGATAGCCCGCATCGATGATTACCTGATTGAAACTACCCTGACAACCGTTCTGGCGTTTGGCTCTTACTTGGTTGCTGAGCAGCTTCATTTTAGCGGAGTTCTGGCAGTGGTGGCGGCTGGGTTGGTTAATGGCAACCTGGGGCCACAAGGGATGAGTCCAACCACCCGCATCATCCTGTTTAACTTTTGGGAGTACGTCGCCTTTCTGGCGAACTCGCTGGTGTTCTTGATGATCGGTTTAGAAGTGGACATTCCCGCATTGCTGAATTCCTGGCAGCCCATCATCTGGGCGATTGGAGCGGTGATCCTGGCACGCGTGCTGGTGGTGTATGGCTTGAGCCCAATTGCAGGACGGTTTGCCGAGCCTATTTCACTGCGTTGGCAGCACGTGTTGTCTTGGGGAGGATTGCGCGGCGCTCTAAGCCTGGCGCTGGCGCTCAGCCTGCCGGCATCCTTTGGCGATGATCGGGCTTTGCTGCGCACCATGGCGTTTGGCGTGGTGCTGTTCACCTTGCTGGTGCAAGCAACCACAATGCGCTCCCTGATCCGCCGGCTGGGCATTCTCGCCCGCAGCCCGGAGCAGTTGGAATACGAGAAACGCCACGCCCGTCTGACAGCCCTGCGCTCGGCGGAAAGTCACTTGGAGCGGCGCCATAGGGAAGGGCTGCTCTCCACCCACACCTGGGAAATTCTGCGCCCCAGGTTGGAAGATCAGCTTGCCCTGTTGGCAGAGGCGGTGCGCGAATCTTTGCGCGCTGCGCCCGCCCTGGAGGCAGAAGAAATGGATACGGCCCGGCGGGAGATTTTACGCGCTCAACGCAGCGCTTATATGGGTCTGCTACGGGATGGTGTGATTTCTCACGATGTGTTTGAGGAGTTATCCACCGAGATCGATGTGAACCTGGAAAGCGACAACAAGGCCTTCTGGTTTGTGCCAGGCGAATCGCTGCCTGGACGTCTAAGACCCCGGCGTGGCAGGGTGGATGTGCAAGAAATTACTATTGAGCCAGGTTCAGCCTGTGCAAACCATCGCGTGAGCAAGATAAAATGGCCGCCTAATTGTGTGATTGCCAGCCTGCGGCGCGGTGACCAGGTGATGATCGCCCGGGGGGAAACAACCCTCCTGGAAGGCGATGTCTTGATGATGATCGCGGATGAATCGGCATTGCGCGAAGTCCAGCAGCTTTGCCGAAGCAGATGAGCGGCCTCTTGCATCAGCAGAGACGCCTGTTTTGCGGCAACATTTTGACTGGCTTATGATACAATCGAATTGGCAGTGGGACCAGACATAGTTTAGTGTTTCGTTTTGCCGGCTTAACCCAGAAAATAGTACGCCATCCAAAAACCTCATTCAGAACACGACAGAAAAGGAGCCAGCACATGAAATCAAATCCCTTTCTCAGTTTGTTTGTTTGTTTTCTATTGGCTCTGTTAGCCGGCGGGGTTTATTTTTACCCGCCTGCGACCGAGGCTGCTGCCAACCAGGTTGATTCCTTTCCTGCCAAGGTGGAAGCCGGCAAGGTCCTGGACTTCAAAGCCGAGAGCCCTCATCCGGCTACGGACGGCTGGACCCAGACCTATACCTTTGCTGGGGCAGAATTTGTGCGCCTGCACTTCAAGGGCTTTCACCTGGTGGAAGGCGATAAGCTGCTGGTCTCCAGCCCAGATGGCGCCCAGGCCTGGGAGTACACCGGGAAGGGCAGCAACCAGGATGGCGATTTCTGGTCCTTTGCCATCAACGGCCCTGAGGTGAAACTGACTCTCCTGGCGCCCTCAGGGAAGTCTTACGGCTTCCACCTGGTTGAGGTGGGCTATGGGACCGTGCCGTTGGAGGTCAGCAATCCTGTGCCTGAGATTGTGGTCGGCACCGACGGGCGCGAAGACATCGCCTGCCATCTGGACGACGCGGTTATCAACACGAGCCAGAGACCCGTTGCGCGGCTGCTATTTACGGTCAAGAAGACGCAATACTTGTGCACCGGCGAGCTGATCCGCGGCGCCAATGCCAACACCCTGATCACCAACGCTCACTGCATCGATTCGCAGACTGTGACGAGCACGCTGGAGGCTCGCTTCAACTTCCAATACACCACCTGCGGCGGCACAACCCTGGCAACCACTACCAGCTACGCCGGTGGGACCTTCCTGAAGACTAACGCGGAGCGCTACAGCGCGCGCAGAGCCAGCACCACCGGCCTGGACTACACCCTGCTCACCCTGCAAGGCACCCCAGAAGCCACATTTGGCGAGCTGATCCCAACTTCGGCAACGTACGCGGTCGGCACCCAGATGAATTTCATTCAGCACCCCGCCGGCCTGCCGAAGAAGATTGGCTATTGGGAAGATGCAGCGCACACCATCCGGTGCAAGATTGATACAATCAATATGACCTATGGCTCGTCTTATCCCAACAGCCAGACTGGTTACGGCTGTGACAGCGAGGGCGGATCCTCAGGCTCGGCCATCACCCGCGCCAGCGACGGCAAGGTGATCGGCCTGCATCATTACGGTGGCGTCACCAGCACCCTCAATTCGGCTACGATGATGTCATTCATCTGCGCGAATGCGGGTAGTTTGTTAATCTGTGACGGCAATTAAGCCATTCCGCAGAACAACTGAATAGCCAGGTCATTGGAAACCAAAAATCGCTCAGGGTGATCTGAGCGATTTTTGGTTGGTGCCGGTGTTGCTCCCCAAATCTCAGCGCTCCAGCCATTCGTTACCCGGGGTTTATCCAGGTGCTGAACCAGGGCGGTTGCTGCCCAACTCAATTTCGGTCAGCAACCGCGGCCTGCCGATGCACTACCGCCATGTCCATGGCTGTTCTACAAGTCCAAACCATCTCTCGCCTTCAACTCTTGCGGCAGAAGGCTGGCATAGATAAATGCATGCACCGGGGTAGCCACGCCGGTTTCCAGCCCCATCCTCATCACTGCCCCGTTTTGCGCCCCAAGCTCCGATGGGCGGCCCTCCATGATATCCCGCTGCATCGATGCAATGACGGTCGGCGCCAATCCATCGATGATTGCCATGGTCCGCTCGGCAATGTCTGGGCTCAAGTGGATATTGTGCGCCCGCGCCACAGCCACCACCTCGGCAATGGCGGCCTCAAGCATCTGGCGCGTCTCCGGCACCTTGCGGAAGATGCCCACCGGGACGCGCGTCACTGCGCCGATGCCGCTGATGGCAGCGATGAAGATGAACTTTTCCCACATTGCTGCTTGTATGTCGGGCGGCACACTCACTTTCACCCCCGCCCGCTCAAACGCCTGGCGCAGCGCCTCCACGCGGGCGCTCAGGCGACCATCCAGCTCGCCAAAGGCAATCGACGGCTCAATACCCAGGTGCCGGATATGGCCCGGCCCGGCGATGGTTGCAGAGATGCGCGTCAGCCCGCCCAAAACCGCCTCTGGAGTCAAGACGCGGATCAATTGGGCTGGGGCCTCAACGCCGTTGCCCAGATAAACCACCCCGCTCCCCTGGCCCAACATGGGGGTCAACGTCGGAGCCACCTCGGGCACCTGCCAGGCTTTCACCCCCAATAACACCATGTCCACCGGTCCGACCTGGCGGGGGTCGTCCGTCGCCTGCACGGGTTGGACAATAAAATCGCCCAGGATCGAATCGACCCGCAAGCCGTTTGCCTGCAGGGCTTTTAGATGTTCGCCGCGGGCAATAAACACAACTTCCTCACCAGCCTGCGCAAGCCGCCCGCCATAGTACCCGCCTACGCTACCTGCGCCCACTACTGCAATCTTCATCTTGACCTCCTGGCACGATTTTGGTCGATTATATCCCGATTCGCTAAGTGAGAAAAAATGGTGTACAATCAAAAAAAGGTTGCCATTTGTAAGAGATCAACATCTTTTTAAAAAGGCATGAAAGAGGATGACTGACAAAGAATCTGCCCAAAATGTGATCGAGGCGTACCGCAGGCGTCAGCAAAAAGCGCGCCGGGCGCCTTTGATCATTGCAATAGCAGCTGTTTTGTTGATTGTGGGAGCAGGCATCATGATTTACTGGCTGTTCGGAGCGGATCGACCGGCCATTTCACTCTTTGCCACCGACACGCCCACCCCTACGGAAACCTTCACCCCCACCACGACCGCTACGGCCACCTCCACGCCCACGATCACCCCCACTGCCACACAATCTCCCACCGACACCCCTGTCCCGACCCAATCTGGGCCTTTCATTTACCAGGTGGAAGAAAATGATACCCTGTGGACCATCGCCCAAAAATTTCAGGTGGATTTACTGGTGCTGATTACGGTCAATAACATTGATCCAGCAAACCCGAACATCCGAACCGGAGATAAACTGATTATCCCAGGGCCAGATGCGGCGTTGCCATCCCCCACGCCGCTGCCAACCGACCTCCGCAGAGGTGCCAAGATCGAATATCAGGTCCAGCTTGGCGACTCGCTGCTCTCGATTGCCTTGCAGTTTAACAGCACCGTGGAGGAGATCAAGGCTGAAAATAAGATCGAAAACGAAAATGAGATTTTCGTTGGGCAAAAGCTGATCATCCCGGTCAACATTGTCACCCCGGTGCCAACAGCAACGATCACACCGACCGTGAATCTGCAAATCAGCGGGACGCCGGTCCCCACTGCAATCACGCCTGTGGCAACCAGAACACCATGAACCTGGTCTGAAGAAAGGGAACAAGCAAGATGTGCATGTTCTGCGCGGCAATTCCGGCAGCCCTGGCAGTGGGCGCTAACGCCCAGGGCCGACGGAATCGCCTTGAAAAAGAAGCCGAAGCCCGCAGGGAGGACCCTGACCGCTCCAAAGTGTCGCCCAAAGCCGCCACAGCATTGGTCGTTGCCGGCCTGGCGGTTGCTTCGATCGTCTATCACACTCAGCTAAGTAACTGATGTGACCGGCCCAGCCATGCGTCCTGCACCAGATCGACAATCTGGCGCAGGACGCTTTTTTTATGGAAGAGCCTGGCTGGATTGTTCGATGCGCTGCAGGATTTCTTGGGCTTCGTCTTGACCAGCAATGTGCACGCGGCCATCTCGATCAACATGGGTGGGGATCAACTCGTAGCCGATGTACTGCTTCCCCTGGAATCTGACCAACAAGATCACCGCCTGGCGGTGGTGTCCCCAATCCTGGTCAAACACGAAATTGCCCAACCCGTAAAAGACCGGCACTCCATTCAACTCCTGGATCGATTGCACCACGTGCGTGTGATTGCCCACCACCAGGTCTGCGCCGGCTTCAACGATTTGTTGAGCCTGGTTTCGTTGAATCCAGTTTGGGATGGCGTTGTCCTCTGAGCCCCAGTGAGGCAAAACGACAAGCACATCCACTTGGGGTCGAACTGCGTCTACTGCCGCCTTAAGGTTTTCCTCGGTCAGGCGGGCGATGCCGGGATTATTGTCCGAGGCAAACACGATGTCGTCCATTTTGCTATCCCCCAGCGAGATGAAACCAAACCGCACCCCGTTCAGACTGACAATCACAGGCTGAAGCGCCTCTGCCAGGTCCTTGCCCGCTCCGGTGGTCTGGATACCCACCCGCTGTAGATGCCCCAGTGTGTCGAAAAAGGTCGAATCGCACCAGCCCTTCAGCAATCCACAATCTTTGATATGGTTCGTCGCCACGCTCATCACGTCGAAACCAGCGCGCGCCAGGGCGTCGGCATTATCTGGGCTGCCAACCAGCTGGTAAGTGTCAATGCAACCGGTGTGCTCCACCTGATTGCTCATCGTAGCATTAAGGGTGCCTACTGCCAGGTCGGCCTGGGAAATGATCTGGCTGACTTCCTCATACGGATGATCCGGGTTGCCGTTTGCATCCAAGGCCGCCTGGACGCAGCGGGCCGGCACAATAACACCGGTGAACAGCAGCGTGGTCACGGGGCTGAGGCTGGGCGTGAGGCTGGCGTTGGGTGTTCGGCCAGGCGTGAAAACGGTGGTCGGCTGTAAATGCGCAGGGGCGACAGTCTTTGTGGGCGGTGGGGGATCTATTGAAACAGGGACAAGGGAGGACACGGTTGGTAAAACCTGCTCCGGCGCTGAGGTTGGGCTCGCTGAGGGCGCCTGGCAGGAGGAAAACGCCAACAATAACAGCAGGGTGATGGGATACGTGAGGATTTTGATCTTCATCTATCAACTATATACGACGATTTTAGAGAAATTTTACCGCTTTCTTTGTTCTCCTCACTTAAAATGAACTAAGAAGAAAAGATCAAGCGGATTTGTTACTGTTTGGCGGTATGTTGTATTAAAGCAGGAGCCTTGAAATGAAGGCCGCCAGACATCTTTTCCTGATCTTTATTTTAGCGTTTTTCCTCGTGGCAATTGCGGCGGGCATCATGATAGGGGGAGATGGAGGCATTATGATTGATTCTTCGGCGGTGGGCTCCACCAGCGGAGAAGATGCAACCGCCACATACGGCGCTGAGCAGTTTCATCTGCAGTTGACCGCTGTTTCACGCGACCAGATAACCCCGGCTGTGGGCGTTCCCTAGCATTTCTGCACATTCCACAAAACGCTTATTCATCATCCAGAGGCGGGGCGGCTGCTCCATAATCCAGGATTTGGCGCGCCCCGGTGCCGGGTTCAGGCGGCCCAACAATTCCCCTGGCTTCCATCGTCTCAATGATGCGCGCTGCCCGGGTATAGCCGATGCGCAACCGGCGCTGCAGCATTGAAATCGAAGCGCGCCCCTGGCGGCGCGAGAGCTCAATCGCTTCCTGAAGCATTGGGTCGGCATCTTCTGTGTCGGCTTCCATTTCTTCCCATAACGGCATTTGCTTGAGCGGTATGTTGGCCGGTGGTGCATCCACAATCCCGCCGGCTGCGGTGGGCGCTGGTTGGCCCAGGCCGGCATAAGCCTGCCAATAAGACACCAGGCGCTGGATCTCGCCTTCGGACACAAATACACCTTGCAAGCGCACCGGCGCCGGCGCGTCAGGCGCCTGGAACAGCATATCCCCGCGCCCTAGAAGGCGCTCTGCTCCCGGCTGATCCAGGATGACCCGGCTGTCCACCCCCGAAGCCACCGCAAACGCAACCCGCGCCGGGAAGTTGGCTTTGATTAACCCGGTCACCACATCCACCGATGGGCGTTGCGTGGCGATCACCAGGTGAATGCCGGTCGCCCGCGCCAGTTGCGCCAGCCGGGTGATCGTGCGTTCAGTCTCGTCTGGAGCCAACATCATCAGGTCCGCCAATTCGTCAATGATGACCACCAGGAAAGGCAATTTTGTCTGACCGCGCCCAACAGCCTTGCTGTTGTATTCCTGGATGTTGCGGCAACCCGCCTCGGCCAGCTTGCGGTAGCGCATGTCCATCTCGCGCGTCACCCATTGAAGCACCGTGATTACCCGCTCCAGTTCCACCACCACCGGCGCCATCAGGTGGGGGATGCCGTTATAGCCGGTCAGTTCCACCCGCTTGGGATCCACCATGACCAGGCGCAGGTCGTCGGGTGTGTTGTGCAGCAGCAGGCAGCAGATTAGCGAATTGACACACACCGATTTGCCCGACCCGGTCGCCCCGGCGATCAGCAGGTGCGGCATGGCTGCCAGGTCTGCTGACACCGCATTTCCTGAGACATTTAACCCCAGCGCAAACCTTAACGGAGAATTTAACCTTCTGAATGCCTCGCTCTCGATCAGGTCTCCCAGCGCCACCAGGGAAACCTCTTCATTCGGGACTTCAATGCCCACAAACCCCTTGCCGGGCACCGGCGCCTGCACCCGGATGGTGCGCGCCGAGAGCGCCAGGGCCAAGTCGTCGGCCAGGGCTGTGATTTTGCCCACCCGCACCCGCATTCGCCCGCCACGCGATTCGATGAAATCCGGTTCAACTCCGAACTGGGTGATGGTTGGGCCGCGATTAATTTCGATCACCTTGGCAGGGGCACCAAAAGACGACAGCGTTTCTTCGATCAATCGAGCACGCTGCAGGTCGATTTCGTCATCGTAGTTGACTTCACCGCCTTCGTCCAGGATTTGTTTGGCGGGCGGCAGAACCCAAACCGGCGCCTGCGACGGGATGGCGCGCCCAATCGTCTGGCCAGGCAGCCCGGCCTGACCTGCACCCGGCGCGGTCATTGTGACGCCCGCAGGAAGGTATTCGGGCAGGGCAGAGGGTGATTCTACGGCACCCGCCGGTTCAGCCAGTTTTTGGACGCCTTGCCTTTTGCGGGCCTGGAGCTCATCCAGTTCATCCCCCATCCAATCCAGCATGCGCATGTACTGTTCCCGGGCCCAATGGGCCATCTCCATGATGGTGACGTCGAAGGAAAGCGCCAGTCCCACCAGCGCCAGGGCCGCCAGTGCAATGGCCGCGCCACCGATGCCCAACACAGTCTCCAGCAGACCAGCAATGAGCGCGCCAATATAGCCGCCGCCAGTGCCCTGCTCAGCAAGGGTCATCGCATCTTGGCCCGTGAGGAACATTTCCAGGAAATGCACGCCTGCCAGAAAGCAAATATACAAAAGCGCAAATCCGGCCAGGCGCTCAATGGCAAGTTGTGGGATGCGCTCAAAATTGCGCAGCAGCAGCCACAGCCCAATCAGCAACAGCCCCAGGGGAAAGATGTACATCCCGCGGCCAAATAACTTGGCCAGGTTGGTCACCCATACGCTCGTCAGGCTGCCATTGGTGGAGGAGAGAAAGCTCAGCAGGGTCAGGATGCCCATCAGGGCCAGGCCGATCCCCACGATATCCAGTTTGCGATCCAGCGAAATCCCCCGGCGGATAGGTTGCGCCGGGCGGGTGGTTTGCGGCCCAGCGTTTTTGGGGGAGGTCGACGATCTTGCAGGTTGTCCAGAGGCTGGCTTCTGGCCGGCGGATTTCTTTCCCGAAGATTTCTGTGCCGCGGAAGTGGGTTGGGGTTTCTTCGGTGCAGCGGGACCCGCCGCGCTTTTTTTTGCCTTTCTATTGACCTTTTGGGGTGCCTGAGAGCTTTTTTTATCCGCCATGCCGGTTTATCTCACCTGTAACAGAGATTATAGCACATTTGGTCTGTCAGCTCTGGGGCACAGCCAAGATTTTGGTCTCAAGCGTAAATGAGGTACAATACAAAGCAACCAATTCCAGACCTTGAAGGCTCCCTTTGTTTGAGATTTTATTCCTTGGCACATCCGCCTCCGCACCATCGGCGCGCCGCGGGCTATCTGCCCAGGTGGTCATGCATGATGAATATCGCTTTCTGATTGATTGCGGCGAGGGCACCCAGCGCCAGATCATGCAGTCTGGCGTGGGTTTCAAACGCCTGAACCGCATCCTGATCACCCACGGCCATCTGGACCATATTCTGGGCCTGGCCGGGCTGCTCTCCACCTTTACCCGTTGGGAAACGATCGAATCGCTGGAGATTTTCGCTGGCCCTTCCGCGCTGGAGCGCATCCGCGACCTGTTATTTGGCGTGGTGCTGCGCGGCGCCAGACCCCCCATGACCGTCCAGCTTCGCCCCATCCAGCCGGGCGTGATCTTCGACGCTGAAGACTTCAGCATTTCCGCTTTTCCGGTCTATCACCGCGGTCCAGATTGCTTTGGCTTTCTCTTCGAAGAAAAGTCCCGCCGCCCCTTCTTGCCGGAGCGCGCCGAAGCGCTGAGCATACCGCCTGGCCCATGGCGACGGAATCTGGTCAATGGACAGGAAGTCACGCTGCCAGATGGACGGCGCATCCGGCCCGATGAAGTGCTTGGCCCGGAGCGCCCCGGTGTGCGTCTTGTGCATGTTGGCGACGCCGGGCGGACAGATGATCTGGTGGAGGTCTGCCGGGACGCCGACGCCCTGGTGATCGAATCGACTTATCTGGAAGAAGAAGCGCAGATGGCGGCCCAGTTTGCCCATCTGACCGCCCGCCGCGCTGCCGAGCTGGCGGTCAAAGCCGGGGTCAAGCACCTGATCCTGACCCATCTCTCACGCCGCTACCGTGAGCGGGACGTGATCGCTGAAGCGCGGTCAATATTCCCAAGCGCGATTGTGGCCCGGGATTTTGACAACTACCAGGTTCGCCGTGGAGAGTTGTTCAGGGTTGAATTGAAAGAGCAAGAGGAATAAAATTGGGTATTTTCTGGTGAATTTAGGCGCAAAATCGCCTAAAATCACCAGAGATGTGCTACCCAAATCGCTCTTCTTTCCAAATATCCGCCTCATTATGATAACCGGCCTGCTCCCAAAAGCCAGGGCGGTCGTGGGCCATGAACTCCAACCCACGCAGCCACTTGGCGCCCTTCCAGAGATAGGGCGTCTTCAGATCGTTGCGCCCAGGGATTGCCCCGATAACGCCCCGCAGTGGGTAGCCGTGCTCCGGCGAGATTGGCTCACCGTTGAAGTGGGTCGCCAGGAGGAAGTTCTCCTGCAACGCCACCTCCAACGGCAGATTAACGGTAAAGCCATACTCAGCGTGCTGCATCACATAGCGCGCCGTGGGTTTAAGCTTGATCAACCCCTGGTCAAGCAAGGTGCGCAGCAAAACCCCCTCCCACAGCGTGTCAAACTTACTCCAACGGGTCACACAGTGCAGGTCCATCATCACTTTGGTGCGCGGCAGCTTTTGGAACTCATCCCAGCTCCAATGCATATCCTGCTCCACCTCACCTCGAACCCAGAAGCTCCAGGTCGCCGGGTTGAACGTTGGCACCGGGCCGTAATGCAGCACCGGGAACTTTTGTGTCACCGACTGGCCCGGCGGCAGCCGACCCTCGTGGATGAGCTGTTGCTCGCTCTCTTTACGACGGAAAAAACTCTCAAACATAGCTACCTCCAATTTAGATAAAAATTATAGCAGACAGAAACCGCTCAAATATTAACCCTTCAAAAGAATTGCGCCAGCGGCTGCTGGCGCAATTCGGCTAAAGCGAAAAACTTTCACCCGGTTTCAGGACGTGCACCCTGGCGCTAGTCTCGGCCTCTACCCGATGCGCCCAGGCATGCGGGTTCTGGGCAATCAGCTCCCAGGTGTCGTAATGCACAGGGATGACATTCTTGGGCGAGAGCAGCTTGACCGCCCGCAGGGCGTCATCCGGCCCCATGGTGTAATTGTCGCCGATGGGCAGCACGGCCAGGTCCAGGCCTTCCTCGCCGATCAGGCGCATATCGCCGAACAGGCCGGTATCGCAGGCCAGGTAAATCTTCTCACCCGCCAGGGTGGTGAGCAAAAAGCCCGCCGGGTTGCCGCCATACGAGCCATCCGGCAGCCCAGAGCCGTGGACCGCCTGAGTCAGCTTGAGGTAGCCGAATGGGTGCTTGTAACCGCCGCCGATGTGCTGACCGTGGGAGGTGACGCCCTGGGCTTCCAGCCAGTTCGCAATTTCAAAGTTGGTGATCACCGGCGCGCCGGTGCGTTTGGAGATGCTCAGCGTATCGCCAACGTGATCGCCGTGCCCATGCGAAAGCAGGATGAAATCGGCCTGCGCCTGCGCTGCTGAGATGGACGCCGAGGGATTGCCTTCAAAGAAGGGGTCGATCAGCAGCCTGTAGCCGCCAGTTTCCAACCCCATGGTGGCATGACCATACCAGGTAAACTTGAAGCTCATCTTTACCTCCGGAGGAATGAATATGGAAACGAACAACAGGTTAGTGCACGATTGGCCCCTGTATTATAATCAATCCGGCGCCACGAATATAGAAAAGATGGGATTACCTGCAGGCGATCACCCCTGCCGCTTGGGGCAGGGTCTGATAACATGGGGTGGCTGCATCCACCATCACGAGCCAATCTTCGGCTGCGCGCCAGCGCGGCTTACGCCACCTGCTGAGCCATTGTGCAGGCCAGCCAGGCTTTTCGGCTATGGCGTTGTAATGGGCAGCACTTACGCTTGGGCTGCCCGTTCTCCGTTGCGCGAGGCAACCCCCCAGGCAATGGCAAAGGCCGCCAGCAGCAGCATCACCGCCCAACCGCTCAGCGGCATGGGACGCTCGGCTAATAACAGGACGGCGAAGAACGACACCACACCCAGCACGCAGAACGCAGCCTCCTGTTTGACCACCATTGCCACCTGTTCCCAGCGCTTCGCCTTCCAGCCCAGGTAGCTGGAGAAGGCCAGCGCCAACAGGGCTGCACCGTACAACCGGGTGATGAATGGATCAACAAAAGTTTGCCCCGGAATGCTCAGATTGGATTCGGGCAGTTGGATAAACTCGCCTACCCAACCCACCAGCGTCAACGTACGCCCTGGGATCAACCACAGCGCCGCGCCCAGGATGGCGCAAACAATCCAATGGAGCAGGAATGTGACTCGCAGGTTTTGTGTCATTGGCTTATCCAAACTCGGGGTGTTGTTCACATCTTGGTCCCCAAAACCGTCATCGTATCCACAAAGCGTTCCCATTTCAGATCCGCCAGCAGTTTGGTGTGCTTCATTACTGCCTGGATATCTGGGAACTCTTCGGCGCCCCAAAAGTGCCACTGCTCGGTGGACCAGCTTGGATCGCACATAACAATGCGCTTTCCTCCGACCTGGTCCAATGCAGCGTTTACTTTTGCCAGCAGGGCACGTTGTTCCTCTGCTGGCAATTGATGCCAGGCTTCGGTCATTTTCCCAAGAAACAGTTTGTAGATCGGCTGTGACATTTCAAACCTCCTTTATCATTTTGCAAATCTGTGGGCTGAAAGAGGATTATCTCGATAGATGTCGCTACCTGACCCGAAAATCTGCGAAAAAACAAAACCGCACAACAGGCAATGCCTGTTGTGCGGGCCTGGGAGCGAAGGTGCCCAGTCTCATTATAGACCAGTCTGGCGCCGCTAGAAACTCCGCTGGATCGAACCAACGGGCTGTCTTTTAATCAATATAGCATGTTTAAGAACAAAAATCAAGCCATGTCAGATTTCGTTTCACCGGGGAGTCTGATTAACAAGATCAGCGTAAACACAGCCGCAGGCCATAATTGGCCGTACAATCGAAAGAGCGAGGTGCTCAGGTGCCAGTTCAGGTTGTGGGGTGAAATCAGATACACCAAAAAATAACCCAGGATTGCTGCACCCAGAGTGAGAAGGTTGGTCCAGATTTCAGGCCGGGAAAGCGCTTTCTCCCGGATCCCAAAGACGGCAACCAGCACGACCAACAGGCCGAGAGGTGCGGAATACTTCGGCTCTAAAGAGAACAGCATAACTGCAAACCTTCGGCCGATCTCAAGCCAGCGAGTCGAGTCGCTCATCCGGGTCAGGGTCTGTGCGCCCTGAGCGGCAAGGATATCATTGGGCGGCGCTAGGTACCATTTTTGGATCAGCGGGAAAACGATCACCGGGATCAATCCAACAAGCAGCCAGCCGGCCTCCTGCAGACAAGCTCTGGTGAAGAAATAACTGCGATCAAATATAACCCTGGTGGCGGTCCAGCCCAGCAGAACAGCAATGATCAATAACCATCCCTCGTTTTTCGTCCAGGCGCCGATGCCCAGCAGCACACCGGCGAAGACCAATAATCCGGATTTGGGGACCTTTTGATGCAGGCTCAAACACCCTAGTGCGCCTAACAGGTAGTATCCCAGGGGGATATCTGCACATTGGGTCGGGGCAATGACCAGTATTGTGCTGCTCCCCAATAAAGCCAATCCTGCCAGGCGACCGGCAACTCCGCCGCGGGTCAGGTTTGCCAGGGTAAGCAACAACCCAAACGTGGCCAGGGAAAACAAAAAGGCGACCACGGCCGGCGCAATAAAATCCACCGTGCTCCGGTAAGTCCATAAACGGGCAACGCTGCTCCCCAGGAGCATGGGGTAGTCCGAATGGAACAGGGCTGGATCGAACAGCAGCCTCCACTCCGTTCTTCCGGCGAACAGGTAGCGGGCAGCAAGATTCCAGATCGCCCAGGCATCCCAGCCTCCATGCGGGAAAACCAGCGTCCCAAAGATAAATGTAAGACCTGCCAGCAGGGCGGCAAGAGCCAGACTCAGGTTGAGCAGCCATGTCCATCCATCAGGCAGAGGCGCCTGGTCTGAAGGCGGGCCAAGCGTCGCATCTTCTTTGATGCGGCGTCGTGAGAGGAGCCAAATAAAAGCCAGGCCAGCAACCAGGGCCAGCTCAGCCAGGAAATAAGCCCGGCCCTCCGGCCCAGAGATCAATCGCCAGATGAAGAAAAAGAGCGATGTGAAGCCCAATCCGGTTCCGAGCCCAAGCCATTGTTTTAACCAGGCGCGGGCATGGATTTGACGGAGCAGAATGGCAGCAACAAAATAACCGGCTGCCAGGCTTAAGCCAATTCCAAACGCCAGGCGGAGATAGGTCACGGCATCTCCACGGGCGCCAGCAGGCCAACCCCATTGTGGCAATCAAGGACGATCGAATAGCCATCCGCCCTGGCCTGGGCCAGACTTTGTTCGCCCGGATAATAGGCGATTATCTTTTCCTGCGGACCATCACGGGCAACAACGACGGGGGCCAGGGCGTATTGCGTCCAGAGGTAAGCCTCCGTCCACTGATCGCCTTTTAACGGAGAGACGAACCCGACGCGCTCGCCCGGAGAAAGACCGGCCCGTGTGCAAGCCAGTTGATTTTGGTAGCGCGAAATGTTGTCGCTTGCCAGCGTGCCAAATTTCTCATACCGGCGGGTAAAAACACCAAGGTTGTAGTAGCGGATGCTTTGCCAGCCACTGTAGAGCGCCAGGCCGGCCAGAAGGATTGCTCCAATTTTGAAGCGCCAGGTTGGTTGTGTGGACTCGATTTTCATCCAGCAGAGTATACCATTCTGCAATATTGGCAGGTAAAAAAGTTGTCACAGAGCACAAGACTGTGTTATCATTACAGCTATAATGATGTAATTATATCGCATGGAGAGATTTGCGATGTTCAGGACCCAAATTCAACTAACACCTGAACAGGCGCGGGCTTTAAAGCGTCTGGCAACTCGGGAAGGCAAATCTGTGGCAGAGTTGATTCGCCTGAGCGTAGACGCCATGTTGCGATCGAATGGCATGGTTGATCCATTTGTGCAGCGACAAAAAGCGCTCGACGCAGCAGGCAAACTGCATGGGGGGCCTGAGGATCTATCTGTTGAGCACGACTGCTATCTTGCAGAGAGTGTTGAAGCATGATGGTCTTTGTAGACACATCGGCGATCCTGGCCGTGCTGAACGCCGATGACCGCTTTCATAGTGCAGCAAAAAGCGCCTGGGAAAAATTATTGCTGGAAAACACACAGTTCTATCTTAATAATTATATTCTGATTGAGACTTTTACTTTATTGCAAAACTGCTTTGGGCTGGAAGCGGTTCGCCTGTTTCAAAGCGATATACTGCCTGTGATGGAAATCGCCTGGATCGATGACGCCACACACAACTCGGCGGTTAGTGCGCTTTTGGCTGCCAATCGCCGGATGCTCAGCCTGGTAGATTGCACGAGCTTCGAAACCATGCGTCGTCTGGGGGTCACATACGCCTTCACCCTGGATATTCATTTCAAAGAGCAAGGTTTCGAAGTCATTCCACTCTTGGAATTGAAATGAGACCTTCGGTCAGGGCATTGGAGCGAAATCATGCTGGCTAGGGTGTTTTCCTGCGCGGTCATCGGCCTGGAAGGTGTGGTCATCGAAGTCGAGGTGGATACGGGCGATGGGCTGCCCTTTATTGCAATTGTGGGCCTGCCCGACGCCGCCATCCAGGAGAGCCGCGAGCGCGTCCAGGCTGCCATCCGCAACGCCGGGTTGTTCTTCCCCCGCCGGCGCATGGTGGTCAACCTGGCTCCGGCTGCGGTGCATAAGGAAGGGCCAGCTTATGATTTGCCCATTGCCCTGGGTATCCTGGTTGCCAGCAACCAGCTTTCCCCAGATTGCCTGGAGGGCAGCATGGTGGTTGGCGAGCTTTCGCTGGATGGCAGCGTGCGCCATGTGCGGGGGGTGCTGCCGATGGCGGCCCTGGCCCGCGAGCGCGGCTTCAAGCGCATCTACACGCCCCCCAGCGACGCTGCCGAAGCTGCCCTGGTGCCGGATCTGGAAGTGATGCCGGTCACCTCGCTCACGGCATTGGTGGCGCATCTTTCCGGCGCCATCCCAATCTCGCCGCAGCAGCCAATCACCCCGGAGGAACTGCCTGCTGAGGCGCAGACTGACTTTGCCGAGATCAAAGGCCAGGAGCATGTCAAGCGCGCCCTGGAGGTCGCCGCGGCAGGCGGACACAACGTCCTGATGATTGGCTCGCCGGGGGCGGGAAAGACTCTGCTGGCGCGCGCCCTGCCGGGCATCCTGCCGCGCATGACCATCGACGAAGCCCTGGATGTGACCCGCATCTATTCTGTGGCCGATCAGCTCCCCCCAGACGTGCCATTGATCCGGGTCCGGCCCTTCCGCGCCCCGCATCACACCATCTCACATGCAGGGCTGGTGGGCGGCGGCAACCAGCCCCACCCCGGCGAGATCTCCCTGGCCCACCGCGGTGTGCTCTTCCTGGATGAGCTGCCCGAGTTCGGCATGCGCGTGCTGGAAGTGATGCGCCAGCCGATGGAGGATAAGGTGGTCACCATTAGCCGCGCTCAGGGCTCGCTCACTTTTCCCGCCAGCTTTCAGCTCGTCGGAGCGATGAATCCCTGCCCATGCGGCTACTACGGCGACCCGGTCAAGCCGTGCACCTGCTCTAACCAGATCGTCACCCGCTACCAGAAACGCATCTCCGGCCCGCTGCTGGATCGAATCGACATTCACATCGAGGTGCCGCGGGTGGAATACGAAAAGCTGAGCAGCCTGCGCATGAGCGAGCCCTCGGCCATCATCCAGGCCCGGGTGGAGAAAGCCCGCCAGGTGCAGCGCAAGCGCTTTGACAGCCGATCGCAAAGCGTTGTCCAGGTGGCCTGCAACGCCGATATGCGCCTGGCAGAGGTGCGCCAGTTTTGCGCCCTGGATGAAACCAGCCGAGCTCTGATGAAGACCGCTATGAACCAGCTCAACCTGACCGCCCGCGCCTACCACCGGGTACTCAAGCTGGCCCGCACCATCGCCGACCTGGCGGGGAGCGAGAGCATCGCGCCGCAGCACCTGGCGGAGGCGCTGCAGTACCGGCCCAGGCTGGGGTTGGGTTGATGGCGGCTACTTCTTTATCCACCGCATGCTGATGGAGCACTTTGCGGCCAGAATTGTCGATACCGAATAAAACCAGGTGATGCCTATGTTCGCAAATAACGTTGATCCAGTCAATCCCCTAACTCCCAGCGAGATGGTCTTCCTGAACGGCGAATTGTTCGCCAGTAAAGTGAAACTTGGAAATGTGGATCTTTTGCACACCCCAGAGAAGGTTTCCCTCGCCCAGCTTGGAAGGGCAATCCTGGCGGTTGCCATCCTGGCCTGCGAGCAAGCTGGCGCATTCCGCCTGGAAGTGCGAGAGCGGAAAGCCATGCTGGGGCTGCGGAAGGTGCAAGACCTATTTGCCGTGCCTGCCAGCCCCAGGGAAAATTTGCCTGCGCCCAGCCTGGAAGCCGCCTTTTTTGACCTGGCAACCCGCCTGGCACCGCAGGATAAAAACGATATCTACACCATGCTCTACACCTGGCTGCGCAAAGATGTCACATCGCCCTGGAATACCGTCCTGGAAATGCTGAAAGCCGGGATGGCAAGCCGGGGCATGTTGGATGCAACGGAGGAAAAGAAGCTCAAAGTCTTCATCGTCACCCGCTACACCCTCCCAGAGCGGACCGTCCGGCTGGCCAAAGGGCAATCCATCGGGCCAGTGAAAGCCTTGCTGGAAAGCTGCCAGCGCACCCGTCCACAGGTGTGGGAGAAGCTTGAGTCAGCAATCAACAAAGCAATCTCTGCCCGCACAGAGTCGGTCGACACCGGTATTGATTAAGGCGAATCAAAACCCTTCCCTGCTGGCGCAGCAACGGCTCAAATGAAAAGCCCACCCTAAGAATGGCCATCGCAGGATAACCCTGATGAGTCCTGGCCTGCACAAAGCTGGGTTAATAATTCCCGATAGAAGTGGTAATTCTCCCAGGTGACATCCTCGCGCACCCGGCCATCCAGGAGCGGGGCATAGCCGCCCTGCTCCAGCAAAACTGGTACCTTTTCTTCCACTTCTCGCCGAATCGCATCCTGCCCCTCGCGCAGCACATCCAGGTCCAGGCCGCCGATCAGGCGCAGATCGCGGCCAAATTCGTCTCTCAGGCGGTGGTAATCCATCGCCGCAGCACGGACCTCCACAACCCAAAGGCAATTGAACCCTGCCCTCAAAAGATCTGGAATCAGGGGATAGACATTTGCATACGCTCGCAGGATGATTGTCTGGACCTTGTAGCCGCGCAGCACCTCAAAGATGGGCTGGAGCGTGGGCAGGACCAGCTCACGATAGGTGCGCGGTGAGATCAGCGGCCCGTTGTTGTCGCCGATCGGCTCGTTGAATACAGCCGCATCCACCTGGACATCCTTCAGAATGCGCTCGGCCACCCGGGCGTTGAACGCGCCCTGTATTTCCAGCATTTGGCGCACAAGGTGCGGCTCATCCTTCACCAGGAACATCGTCTGGTAGAACCGCTGCCAATCCTGGACACCAATTGATTGGAAAAAACCCCGGTGGACGCGCAGCATCATGGTTTGCTGGCAATCCCGCCAGGCCTGAACATGGGCATCCCAATCTGCCGGTAGGCGCTCAGGATCATCCGGGTTCAGGGCCTCTTCCAGGGCAGGCAGTTCCTCCAACCTGACCGGCCATACTGCAAGGTCCGGTGAGGGATACAGGTTCGGTTCAATTTCAACCCGCTCGTCGATGGTAAACAATTCCGAGAGCACAGCACCGGCTGGCATACCCTGGAGACGCCAGGCATCCAGGACTTCTTCCCGCTGCCCTTCGTCAAAGAGCGGCGGACGGCCTGGTCGGCCGGATTGCATCGTTTCTAGAAACCGCTGTTTGGAATTCATATTCTGATTATAATTACCTCTGCCCAATCCACGCCCCTTTGTTTTAGCAGTCGTGTTTGTTTGAAGCATAATATCATTTCTTGCCCAGCCTGACCTCGTTAATCCAATTCATTCAGGCAAATAGTCCATTGGTTAATGATTTACCCCCTACAGGAATGAAAGTTGTCAGACAAATCTGGATTATCTGCTGATCATAGGATATAATATCAAAGTCTGTGCAGTTTTTCACATGATGTTCGTTTTACAATACTTGCCGCATATTAATTGAATATCTAAACAAGGAGCATGTGTATGTACAAAAAGCTGTTTATCCCCGGCCCTACCCATGTGCGCGAGGAAATTTTGCAGGCCCAGACCGTCCCTATGATCGGTCACCGTGCCAAGGAGTATTCCGAGCTGCAAGCAGCGGTTACCCCCAAGCTGCAACAGATGTTATATACCAATCAGCGTGTTTACCTCTTTGCCAGCTCATCCACCGGCGTGATGGAAGGCTCGATCCGCCAGTCTTCACTGAAGCGCACCTTGACCACGGTGTGCGGCGCGTTCTCCAAGCGCTGGCATGAGATCGTGGTGGACAACGGCGTACCATGCGATAAGCTCGAAGTCGCCCCTGGACAGGCAATCACCGTCGACCTGGTGGACGAGGCCCTGAGCAAAGCGGATTACGATGCCATCTGCTTGACCATGAACGAGACGGCCACTGGCGTGATGAACCCGATCAAAGACATTGCTGCCATGATCCACAAGAAATATCCAGATGTGATTATCCAGGTGGACGCGGTGAGCTGCATGGCCGGGGTGAAGATTGAGTTTGACGCCTGGGGCCTGGACGTCTGCTTTGCCGGCACACAGAAGTGTTTTGCCCTGCCTCCTGGGCTGACGGTTTGCGCGGTCAGCGACCGGGCGCGCGAAAAAGCCTTGAAAATCCCCAATCGCGGCCACTATTTCGCCTGGAGCATGATGGATAAGCACTATGAGAAGTCACAGACCCCGGCTACCCCGGCCATCAGCCTGATCCAGGCGCTCAACGTGCAAATGGACAGCATCCTGGCGGAAGGGCTGGAGAACCGCTGGGCGCGCCACCTTGAAATGGCAGAATATACCCGGGCCTGGGCGCGCAAGAACTTCCGCATCTACGGCGACGAGCGTTATCTTTCCAACACTGTGACCAATGTGGAGAACACCCGCAGCATCAGCGTCGGCGACTTGAACAAAGAATTGGGCCAGCGCGGGGCAATGATTTCCAACGGTTATGGCGATCTCAAGGATAAGTGCTTCCGTATCGCCCACATGGGCGACCTGACCATGGCTGATATGCGATGGCTGCTCGCTCAGATTGATGACATTTTGGGACTCTAAGCCATGAAAATTCTCGTTTGCGACCCTATGGAATCTTCGGCCATCGAGCGCATGCGCGCCGCAGGCCTGACGGTGGATGTGCGGGAGGATATCACCCCTGAAGAGCTGAACACAGTGCTGAAGGATTATGACGGCATGGTTGTGCGCAGCCGCACGAAGGTGCGGGCGCCCTTGATTGACCTGGCCCCGAACCTGAAGGTCATTGTGCGCGGCGGCGTGGGTTTGGACACCATCGACGCCGATTATGCGCGCTCCAAAGGCATCACCGTTCTGAATACCCCCCTGTCCAGCTCCGCTTCGGTGGCCGAATTGGCGATTGGATTCATGATCGCCCTGGCGCGCGCCATCCCGGCAACCACTGCTTCAATGCGAGCGGGAAAGTGGGAGAAGAAGAAATTTGAAGGCGACGAGATCGGCGGCAAGACTCTGGGCATTGTGGGTATTGGCAACATTGGGAAAGAAGTGGCCAAGCGCGCCCTGGCCTTGGGGATGAATGTGATTGTCTACGACCCCTATGCCGCTGCGCCGGAGCACCTGAGGCGGGTCAGCCTGGATGAGCTCTTTGCCGCTGCCGATTACATCACCTTCCACATGCCGCTGACCGAAGAAACCCGCAATATGATCGACGCCAAAGCCTTTGAGAAGATGAAGACTGGCGTGCGGATCATCAACTGCGCTCGGGGCGGGATTGTGGACGAAGACGCCCTCTATGATGCCCTGGTGAGCGGCAAGGTGGCCGGCGCCGCCCTGGATGTCTATGCTCAAGAACCCTGCCAGGGCCACAAATTATTTGAGCTGGAGCAGGTGATCGGCTCGCCGCATATCGGCGCTGCCACCCGAGAAGCTCAGAAGCGCATTGGCGCTGAAGTGGCCGATAAACTGATCGAGTTTTATCGCCAAAATGGCTAATTGCGGCATGAGTCGATGGTTATGAAGACGTTTGAAAAAATTGGGGTGCAAATCCCACGGGTCTATCTACCCGCTGCAGGGATCGACCTGACGAAGTGGGCAGTGGTGGCCTGCGACCAATACACCTCCGAGCCGGAATACTGGGAACAGGTTGAGCGGATCGTGGGTGACAGTCCTTCCACCTACCACATGATCCTGCCAGAGATCTACCTGGGAACGCCAGAAGAGGCGGAAAAGACTCGCTGTATCAACATCCGTATGCAGGAATACCTGGATCGCGGATTGCTCATCCCTCATGAAGGCATTTTCTATGTGGAGCGCTGGTTTGGGAGCAAGTGCCGCCGGGGCATCCTGCTCTGCCTGGACCTGGAAAAATATGATTTTCGCAAAGGCTCGCAGAGCCTGATCCGGGCGACTGAAGGCACAATCGTTGAACGGCTGCCACCGCGGATGAAGATCCGTGAGCACGCCGTGCTGGAGATTCCGCATATCATCGTGTTAATTGATGATCCTGAGCGGACAGTAATTGAGCCGCTTGGCCTGCTGGCTGGGCAGGGCTCTGAGGCGCTGGTCGAGCATTATGACTTCGACCTGATGCTGGGCAGCGGCCATCTGGCGGGTTTTCAGGTTGTCGATCCCCAGGTTGAAGCGGGCGTGATCCAGGCGCTGGATGCACTGGCTGAGCCAGAAAATTTCCGCCGGAAATACGGCCTGGGCGCAGACCAGAGCTTGTTCCTGTTTGCGATGGGCGACGGCAACCACTCCTTAGCCACCGCCAAGAGCATCTGGGAAAAGAACAAAAGCCGGGTGGGGATGGATCACCCTTCGCGCTATGCCCTGGTTGAAATCGAAAATGTCCACGATGAAGGGATAGATTTTGAACCGATCCACCGGGTGCTCTTCGGGCTGAACCAGGATATCATGACAGCCATGCAGGAGCATTTTGGCTCAAATTACCGGTTCACGCCCACTCCAGATTTACAGGTGATGACCGAAACGGTTGAGTGCTGGTGTGAGAACAAGCAGGCCTTTGGGGTCATCACAGAATCCGTGGTTGGCTATGTGGAGATCGAAAACCCCAGCTCGAACCTGGCAGTGGGGACGCTGCAAACTTTCCTGGATGGTTTCATGAAAGCAGGTGGCGCAGCCAAGATCGATTATGTGCACGGCTTTGACGCCGTGAGCCGCCTGGGGAGCCAGCCCAGGAACTCCGGTTTCTTCCTGCCCTGCATGGATAAAAACGACCTGTTCAAGACTGTGATCCTGGACGGCGCCTTACCGCGCAAGACCTTTTCGATGGGTGAGGCGTTTGAGAAGCGGTTTTATATGGAGAGCCGGAAGATCATTGCGGATTAAATTGTTCTGCTTACCACTGGGTCGCAGGACAATAAATCATTACGAGCACACCAGCTTGAGACGCGTCTATCACCGCCCGCTCAAGCTGGTGTGCTTTTGCTCCTGGCAAAAGCGATCCAGCGGCTCATCCCAAAAGCAGAGCGCTTCTGTTAATAGCCGCGCATCGAGTGATAGCGTTCTTTGATCCACCAGCCAATGGCGCGCCCGCTGTAGTTGCTGGTGCTGTCTATGATTTCATTACCTTACCTTCGTTGTGATATCTGCTTTGCACCAAAACTTCCTCCGGGTGGCCGCAAAATGCACAAAAACAGGTCCTGCACTCCAACCGCCATACGGTTGAGGCTTGATGCTGTGCATCCACGACCATCTTGTTCACTTCTTGCCGTGGGATCAATCGCAAGGAAGGTATAATTAGTTTGAGATAAATCAGGCTATTGACAAATTCTGTGGAACAACGCAAAATCGTTTTATGATGATCGATCGAGCGATCATCCCCAACCAGAAACATCGCGCGGGCAGCGCGTGCGCCCGCAACACCAAAGGAGCTGAAAGATGGCACGTAAGCCAAAATTTGTGGTCCTGATCGGGGCGTTGCTGAGCCTGCTCTGGTTTTCTGCCTGCGGCAGCGAGACGCCTACAGCCACACCTACCATCGACTTCGATCCCGTTCGCACGGAAGCCGCCGCCACCGTCTTTGCCCAGGTGACCCAGGATCTGGCCCGGACGCCCTCGCCCACCCCAATCCCAAGCTTTACCCCCACCAGCCCGCCGACCGCCACGCCCACATTTACGGCCACGCCTGGCCCCGGGTTGACCCTGACCGCCGGGACGCCGGGGGTATCGACCGTAGACCTGGCCGAATGGGTCTCGCAATCCATCGCCGATGACACTGTCTTTGCCCCAGGCGAGACCTTCACCATCACCTGGCGCCTGAGGAATGTCGGCACTTCTACCTGGACGGTGGGTTACCTGTTGCGCTTCTACAGCGGCGACGCTTTTGGCGCCCCAATCGAGATACCTCTGGGGCGGGTTGCTTCACCTGGCGAAACGGTCGACATCTCTGTGCCAATGCGGGCGCCCAATACGCCGGGCAATTACCGCACCGACTGGGTCATGTCCAACGAGAGCCGCAGCAACTTCAGAGAGCCGGTCTTCCTCAAGATCATTGTTGCCTTGCCGTTGACGCCCACTGTCGGCCCCACCTCGGCCCCGACCGCCGCGCCATGATCCGGATAAGCCCCCCAGCCAGGCTGACCTTATCCAGAACCAGCAATACCCAAAGATCTCACCCGTGAACCCGCTCATCTTGCATGCGGATCACCTGATTCCGATCTCCGGTGTCGGATTCAATCAGGATCCCGCCGTCCTGAGCGATGGCGCGGTTCTGGTGAGCGCCGACGGACGGATTGAAGCTGTGGGCACGGCGACCGACCTTGTCACGGCTCACCCGGGGGTGCCAGTCAAGCGTCTGGCAGACCGCCTGCTGATGCCGGGGCTGATCAACGCTCATATGCACTCCGACCTGCTGCGCGGCACCGCTGAGGGCCTGCCGGTGTGGGAGTGGTTGCAGGAATTCATTGACCCGATGCACCGTGTGCTGACCCCCGCCGAAGCGGAGGTTGCCTCGTACTTGTGCTATGCCGAGTCACTGCTGGCGGGGACCACCTGCGTAGTGGACATGTAGCGTTATATGTACGGCAGCGCCAAAGCCGCCGCTGAGCTGGGCATCTGAGCCGTGCTGGTGCCGTATGTGGCCGAGCACCCCGATCACGATTACTTCGACAAACTGGACGACAATGAAGCCCTGATCGAGCAGTGGCATGGCGGGGCAGGCGGCAGAATCAACATCTGGGTGGGTTTGGAGCACATGTTCTATGCTCACCGCCAATTTGGGCGAGCTGATTGACCGGGCCAACACCGCCGTGCCGGACCTGTTTCGCCGCCGCCAGGCCTGGCTTTCTGCCCACCGGGTGGTGAATGAGCTGAACCGCAATTGAGTTAGGGCGATAGTCCAATGAAACCGCCCTGCGCTATTCCTGGCGCAGGGCGGTGCTGGTTAAGGCCTCCAATAGATGCCTTCTTTGCGCTCAAGCAGA
Source organism: uncultured Anaerolinea sp. (assembly GCA_964503625.1). Classification (GTDB taxonomy): domain Bacteria; phylum Chloroflexota; class Anaerolineae; order Anaerolineales; family UBA4823; genus RBG-16-57-11. Next base: position 45,534 of record CAZDAU010000005.1, on the reverse strand, counting down.
TGGTTGTCCACCATGGCGCGCCGCAGGGCGGCGGTGTCGATGTGGTAGCGGCGCAGGATCTCGTTGACCTGCTTCTCGCTGTAGCGCTCGCCGGGCTCAAAGGCCTGCACCAAGTGACGCAGCACCACCAGCAGCTTCTTCTCCTGCACCGGCAGCGCCTTGAGCTTGCCCTCGGCGGTCATGAAGTCGCTCAGCACCTTGCGTTCATAGGCCTCGCCCTCAAAATCTTGCGGCTTTGGCTTGCGCCGCTGCCCGGCCAGCACCCGCCGCGAAAGCTCGTTGAGTTCCTGGGTGTTCAGCCGGTAGCTCTGGTTTGCCTGGCGGGCGGCGAGCGGGTCGTTGCCCTGCGCCTGGATCAGGTTCATCTCTGCCAGCCGCTCCAGGTGGCGCAGCACGTCGTAGGACGGCAGGTCCAGCCGAGCGGCGATTTGCGAGGCGTTGGCCGCTTCCACCGCCAGCAGCCCGACGATTTGCAGCCGCTCGGCGTTGGCCAGCGTCTTGAAAAATTCTATCAGCGTTTGTGTTTGCTCTTCCTCGTTCATCTTACACCTCTTCCGGTCGCCAGTAATCGCCGCCGCCGCCCTCGCGTTGGAGCCAGCCGTAGCCGACCAGTTCGCGGCGCAGGGTGGCAGTGTCGTCATTGAACTGACCCAGCATCTGGTTGACCTGTTTCTCGCTGTAGCGCACGCCCGGCTCAAAGACTTGCAGCACGTAGCGCAGGATAGCCTCAAACTTCTTGCGCTGGGCTGGGAAGGCCTTGATCCGCCCATCTGGGGTTGTGAAGTTGGCAATCACCTTGCGGTCATAGGCGTCCATGTCCACGTCCGCCGCTGCGCCGGGCAGCGTGTCCTGCGCCAGCAGATGGTGCGCCATCTGCTCCAGCGCCCCATTCTCCAGCTTGTAGATGTTGTAGTAGCCCTCCGCCCGGGCAGATACCAGCCCCACATGCGCCAGGTACTGCAGGTGGTGGGAGACGGTGGATGGTCGCAAGTCGAGCATCTCCGCCATTTGTTCCACCGTCAGCGGCTGGCGGGCCAGCAGGCCCAGGATGCGCAGCCGGTTGCCGTCGGCCAGGGCCTTGAAAAACTCCAGCAGCTCCTCCATCAATGCGTTCGGGTTGTCGCCAGGTTTACCCGGTGGTTTGGCAGAGATTGGTTTCATGGTGCAAATCCTGTCAATCTAATTCGATATTCATCGAATTAGATTATACATTGATCGAAACAATTTTGTCAAGGGGCAAGACGATCCTCAAACAGTATTAGAAACCTCCCGAGGGTTTCGGACCCGCGGGAGGTTAAAGCCATGCAAAATAGTTGAATTCAACAAAGGAAATGAAATACCCAACTAGGGCATCTCAAACCCGTACTTCGCCAACACAGACTTGGGAAACTCAAAACGGACGGTCTTGAGCGGATCGACCACCTGGCAGAACTTGAGCTGGCCAACCAGGCTCATCAGCATGCCGGCATCGTTCAGGGGTATCTTGGCAAAATCGGTCAAGAACTGGGCCATCCGATGGATGGCGCCGCTGACGGCTTCATCCACGGTTGGGGCGGAGTAGATCGTGGACACCAGATCGTTCGTCTCCACGAAAGGCGTGGGCAGACCGGGCAGGTCCACCACCTCAGCCTTGAAGCGCACCATTCCAGGGGTCTCTGCGCCACAGACTACAATTTCGCCGTCGCCCATGGCGGCGTGCAAGTCGCCAGCGCCAAACATGGCACCCTCCACGCCCACGGTAAAATACACCCGGTTACCTGCGGCAATCAGGGTGCAGTCCATGTTGCCGCCGTGCGCCCCTGGAGTGCCGGTGGGCACCTCTTCGCCGGCAGGGGCCACGCCAATCACGCCAATCATCGGACGGGCGGGAACGCGGACCTTGTCTTTGAAGACCACTTCATCGCCTTCTCGTTTGAGAATCGTGGTCTCCATTTCAGTGATGATATCGCCCAGAGCTCCCTCACCCGGGATGGTGACCATGCTGGACTGCAAGCCGACCTCCAGATCAAGCAGGTCGATCCGCAACACATCACCCGGCTTCGTCCCCTTGATGTAAAGCGGTCCGGTAGCCGGGTTTACGTGACCCCAATCCAGGGAATCCACCAGGTCGGTCGGTCTCTGGATCTGCCCTTCAAAGCAGTCATGAGTTTGTAACAGCACCTCTTCGCCCTGGTCGATCTCGGCAATCGCTTTGAGATGCGGGCCAAAAGCAAAAAACACCTTGTCGCGGGAAATGGTTGTAGTCATGGTTACCTCCAATCGCTAAGAAATTACCCCTGAGTCACAGAGTTCACGGAGAAATCAGTTGTGATCTTTGCATGGATGTTCATGCAGGCAGGCCGGTCAGGCCGGCTTCGGCGTTGAGCTTCGCCCACATGGCGTGGTAGGCAGGGTCCTCGAATTTCAGGTCCACGCGCTTGCGCAGGCGGGCGATCCAGGCTTCGGTAGCCTCCATCGCCAGGCGAAAGCAGTAATCCATGAAATCTTTTTTCTCGGCCTGAGTGCCTCGTTTGACGGACTGGGCCTGAGCGAGGAACTCTGCCTCGATCTGGTCGAAATCCGTCCGGATCTCGGGAACCAGATGGTCGAAATCCGCCATGGCGCGGCGATGGAGCAGCTCGTGTTTCCACCAAAGCGAACGCGGGTCGAAGTGCTCGGTGGGATAGGGCCCGATATCGGGTAAATCCATGCCAAGAAAGACCGGCTTGAAAATTGAGACGCAGGTGCCAGAAGTACCGGTAACCCAGGCCATCACTCCGTGCGGACCAACGTCGGTCACCATGACCCCATCGGCCTGCCACCAGCGATTCTCCTGGGGACCAGCGTGAACGCAGATGTTGCGATGGGCTTCAGCCTGCGCGGGATGATATCCCTGGCCATGATGGCGCATGATTTCAAAGATTTTCTGCACCGAGATATTGCCCAGAGCGGCTGCCAGGCTGTGATAAGTGATCGCCTGGCGCACCGGCGAGCCCAACGTGGGGGGGACTTCCGGCAGTGCGTAGGTGCTGGCCCAGTCCATCTTCTCGCCGTCCGAGGCAGCGGAGCACAGATCCCAATCGCGGCCAATGCCCAGCATGTTGGAGATCGAAGCCACTGCCTCCACTTTCTTGACCGCCCACTTGCGCCCGGCTGTTTCCAGGATGTAAGCCTCGTTTGGGTCGGCCATAATATAGCTGCTGTCGAAATGGGAGTTGCCTTTGAGTTCGGCGCTGCCGCCCTGGCCATATCGCTCCAGCAGGTCAGTCATGACCTGGATCGCCTCCTGGCAATTCCTGGCGCGCTCGAGACCCAGGCGCATCAGGTCCGGGCCGATAATCCCGTCCTTCTCTTCATCCATCTGGGTGGTGAACACGGCTTCCTCGCCCATCGACAGGCCATATTCGTTGACGCCAATTTCGCAGCCATAGGTCCAAAAAGCCTTGGTCAGCACAATCTCAAAAGTCTCCTCAGCTTGAGGGATGACCAGGTGAGTAATCCGGACCGCCTCTCCCTTGAGGTGCTTTTTACGTGGGATGCGTACCAGGGCATTGGCTTCGTTGACCTCGCAGTCGGCGCTCTTAGCGAACAGCATGGTCTGGTCCTGCGTGTGGGCAGGCAGGGCAACAAAGGTGTCACACATGAGAACCTCCTTGCGCGTTAGCGGTTGACTGTTCAAGATCACCGGCCGTCTTTTGCTTCCCCCCGCGGCGCGGCCAGCTTAATTCGCGGCTGCCCAAAATGCCAGTCGGCCGAAATACCAGGATCAAGATCAGGACAATGGCCAGGACCACCTCGGTGAAGCCAAAGAACCCCTGGGGAAAGATCTGCAGGATGTTGATGTAATTTTCGATCGCGCGCAAGATTTCGCTCGCGGCGGTTACAACCAGGGTTCCCACCACCGCCCCGGAGACGCTGGATGGCCCGCCAATCACCAGCATGGCCAGCACCACAAACGTCTGGGTCAGGTAGAAAGAGTAGGGAGAGAAGGAAGTGATAAAGTGCGCCCAAAGAGCGCCGCCAACCCCGGCAATAAAGGCGCTGGCGACAAAGGCCAACCAGCGCATCACCACCATGTTAATACCAATCGAGGCCGCGGCGTAGGCATCGTCCCGCGTTGCGCGCAGCCGCAAACCGACGCGTGACTCTTTGAACATGTAAACAGCAAAGATCACGATCACACAAAAAATAGTGCTGGTCCACAGGGTGGTGTTAAAGTCCACACCAAACAAGGTGCGTGGACCGTTGGTCACACGGTCCCAATGCACCATCACCACATGGATGATCACCAGCAGAGCAAAAGTGGTGATAACCGCAGCAGCATCCGAGAGGCGCATTAACGGGTAGCTGATCACAGCCGCCACGAAGGTGGCCACCAGTGCCCCAATCAACACCGAGGGCAAGAAAGGCAGGTGGATGGGGATCAGGAAGGGATACAGGTTGGCATTGGTCAATTCTTTGGCGGCAGGCGTCATGGAGAACAACACACTGGTGTATGCCCCAATCCCCATAAAACCAATGTGGGCAAAGGACAGGATGCCGGAATTGCCCATGAAGAGCTGTAAGCCAAGGACCAGAATCATACTGACAAACATAACCGTGACAATGCGCACCAGCAGGGAAACTCCGATCAGATCGGTGAGGCCAGCCACAATCAAAACGCCTGAGGCCAAAATCAGGGGGGTGTTGAATGGTTTGAGGCGATCGACAAGTTTCATCCCACTCGCTCCACAGAAGTCTTGCTGCGGATCAGGCCTTCAGGCCGGAAGAGCAGGATAATGATCACAAAAACGAACATAAAGGCCTCGCGAAATTCCAGCAAGTCCGGCGGCAAAAAGACGCCCAGCAGGCTGATCATAATGGCGTAGACGAACCCCCCGACCACAGCGCCGGTCAGACTGCGCATGCCGCCGATCACCGTTGCCACAAAGGCCACCAAAAGAGGGGGGGCGCCAAGGGTAGGCGTGACCGAAGCCGAGCGGCCAATCCAAAAGATCGAGACCACCCCAGCCATGATGCCGCTGATGGCGAAAGCAGATGAGATGACCGTGTTCGCAGGCACACCCAGCATACGCGTCATGCGGAAATTATCTGCCGCCGCCCGCAGCGCAATACCCAAGACCGTGCGCTTAAGCAGCAGAGTGAGCAGCCCCAGCATCAACAGGCTGGTGAGAATGGTAAGGATATTGCGCCAGGGCACATCGGTGCCAGCAATTAAAACGCTCTGCTGGAAGATTTGCGGCAAGGTAACCGCCCGGGCGCGAGGCGATATGATCAAAAGCGCCGCATTTTGGAGCAACATGCTGACTGCAAAGGAGGTGATCAACATGGCGGTGAGGGACTTCTCTCGCACCGGCCGGAAAGCTACCAGTTCGGTTGCCAAGCTGGTGAGCATGGAGACGATGACGGCCAGGAAAGCAATGAACAGCCAGGGAAGAGGCGTGAAGCCGGTCAGCAAGTACAAGGTGTAGCCGCCAATCATGATCAGCTCGCCGTAGGCGAAGTTCACCAGGCGCAGGATGCCATAGACAATGACCAGGCCTAAGGCCAGCATGGCATACAGGCTGCCCAGGCTGAGCGTGTTGATAATGAATTCCAGATTGATCAATGGAACGCTCCTATGATTTGGCGCGGTGCTTGTCGCCCATGTAAATACCTTCGATATCGGCATGGGTGCGCAGTTGCTCTGGAGTGCCCTGGCTCTCGATCAGCCCGGTGCGCAACACGTAGGCACGATCAACGATTTCCAGCGAGCGATCCACGTTTTGCTCCACCATCAGAATGGTCACACCCCGTTGGTGCAAACGAGCAATCAACTCGAAGATTTGATCAACCAGGGCCGGGGCCAGGCCAAGGGATGGTTCATCCAGCATGAGCAGGCGCGGGCTGGACATGAGGGCGCGGCCAATCGCCAGTTGTTGCTGCTCGCCGCCCGAGAGGGTGCCGCCGGGCTGCTGCAAGCGCTCTTTCAAAACCGGGAAAAGGCCAAAGACTTCCTCCAGGTTTCTCTTGTACTCAGCGCGGTCTTTGCGGATGAAGGCGCCCAGTCGCAGGTTTTCCTCGACCGTCAGGCTGGGGAAGATTTCCCGTCCTTCGGGCACCAGGGCAATACCCAGGCGAGCAATCTGCTCCGGTGTATTGCCCAGAATCGATTTGCCCTGGAACTGGATCTCTCCCTGCCAGGGGCGCATCACCCCGGAAATGGTGGCAAGGGTGGTCGATTTACCAGCCCCGTTGACGCCCAATAGAGCAACCAGCTCGCCTTCCTTCAATTCGATGGAGATGCCGCGCAGGGCCGTGATGGCCCCGTAACGGGCATGGACGTCCTTCAATACCAGCACAGTCAGCCTCCTGCTGCGGACTTACCCAGATAAGCCTGGACGACAGCCGGGATGCGTCGCACTTCTTCTGGCGCGCCTTCGCCAATCGTCTTGCCGTAGTTCAACACGTGCAGACGATGGCACAAGCGCATGATCAAGTGCATATCGTGTTCCACGATCAGCATGCCCAGGTTTTTGCGGTCTGGAATGGACGTCAATATATGGAACAATTCTTCACTCTCGTCCTCGTTGAGACCGGCAGCCGGCTCGTCCAGCAAAAGGAATTTCGGCTGGGTGGCCAGGGCGCGCGCCACCTCCACCCTGCGCTCCAGGCCGTAGGGCAACGCGCCAGCGCGCATCTCGGCCCAGCGGGCGACGCCGATCTCCTCCAATGCCTCTAAAGCTCGTTTGCGCGCTTGCGGCCGGGAGAGGCCAAAACTGACCGCTGCCACTTCCACGTTCTCCAGGACGGTCAACTCGCGAAACAAGCGGATGGTCTGGAAGGTGCGGGCCAGCCCGGCGTGGGCGATCTGGTAGGGCTTCTTGTTGGTGATCTCGGAGCCATCCACAAAGACCCGCCCGCTGCTAGCCGGTAACAGGCCAGTCACGACGTTGATCAATGTGGTTTTCCCGGAGCCGTTGGGCCCAATCAGGCCAAGGATTTCGCCGCGCGACAGGGTCAGGCTGACACCATCCAGGGCGCGCAAGCCAAAGAAATATTTGCATAAACCCTGGATGGTCAGGGTGTTATGATTGGAAGCTGTGGCGGGGATGTCGGACATCGGTTTAGGTTGCTTAAGGGGATTTTGTGAAGGCCGGCAAGCCTCCACAAAATCCCCAAAGGTGAGGTCAAAACTTCGGTGATTGGTTTTGCGTAAACCCCCTCAAGAGCCCAATCATGGCGCAGGCTGGCTTTCGGGTTGCAGCCATCCCAGGAATTCAGGTACACCGGCGGTCAGCTTGACCATTGCTGCCTGCTTGTGCGTCTCATGACCCTTAGCGGCCGGTTCCCAATCCAACTGCCCGGTGAGCAGGTTCCAGGTGTTATCCTCCATGGCCTTTGCCATAGCAGCGCCGTCCGTGCTGCCGGCTTTTTCCATAGCGCCAGCCAGGATGTGCACAACATCCCAGCCGGTGGCAGCCCACATGGCCTCCGGCGGGCCGCCGAATTTGGCTTCGTAGGCTTTGAGGAATTCTGCCATCTGCGGTGAGGTGTCAGGTGAGACCCAGGTGTGCGTGGCGAAGACAATATCACTACCATATTCCGGGCCAAGCGCCTGGAACAAGCCCGGGTCATCGTAAGAGTCGCCGCCCAGGATGGGCTGGGTGATGCCTGCCTCGCGCATGGTGCGGATGATCAAGCCCAGATCCGGCATGTAGGACGAGATGTAAAAGAAATCGGGCATTTCAGGCAAGGCCTTGATGCGGGCCAGTTGGGCGGAAAAGTCAGCCGCGCCCTGGGTGTATTTCTCCTCAAAAACGACCGTGCCGCCCAGGGTTTGGAAGTGCTCAACAAAATACTGGCCGAGGTCCTTGGTGTACTGGATGAAATCATCCGTGACCACATAGGCGGTATCCCAGCCCTGTTCGCGAGCGTACTGAGCTGCAGCGGCTCCCATGGTCGTATTCCACATCGACATGGTAAACTGCTTATCGCCCAAGGCTTCCGAGCCAAAAAACGGAGATGAAGCAGCCGGGGAGATGCCCACCATACCGGCTTTCTGCGCTTCCCGGCTGGCGGGACCGCCAAAATCGAAATCGCTGGGGGTGATGATGGCCTTGGCGCCCTGTTCAATGAGCTGCACCGCTGCATTACCGACCGTTACGGGATCGCTTTTGCCATCCAGGTTGATCAGCTCAAGCTGCTTTCCCAACACACCGCCTTTCTTGTTGATCTCATCCACAGCAAGTTGGGCGCCCTTCAAGGCTGGCTCGTCTAACGGTGCCTGAATACCCGTCAGGCACAGGGCAGCGCCAATCTTGATGGTTTCATCCTGCTGCGCACCACCGCAGGCAGTGAGGAGCAGGCTGAGAATCAATAAGCTGGCAAGTGCAGTCCACAAACGCGTCTTCTTGAACATATCTTCCTCTCCTTTGTGTATCAATCTGCCAATAGCGATTAGGAATTGATCATGAATCGGAACCTTTGTTGCAGGTAAGGGCAGGGCTATTCTGTTCTATCGAAGATCAGCGACCAGGAAAACGTTTACGGTAGCGAACGCCCCAATCTTAACATACAGGCGTCGATGATGTCAAGTTGATTTGCCTTCGAAAACATGCATAGCGTATCTGGGGTGTTCTTTTGAATTGAGTGGCTCGTTTTAATTATCGAACGTCCGACGTATAATAGATGGGATAGCCTGTGTCTTGTTCGGAGGATAAAGATGACCATCGCAAACCCGCAAACCGAGAATGCGCTGCGCATGGCTTTCAAGCGCTATAACCCGTTGATGATCTCACTCTTCCGCTTGGGGTTGGGCCGGGCGGTCAATATCTGGCCCGCGGTGGGCGGGCGAATCATGGTGATCACCCACACCGGGCGCAAGAGCGGCCTGCGCCGCCGGACGCCGGTCAACTACGCCCTCATCAATGGTGACCTGTACTGCACGGCGGGCTTCGGCGCCGTCTCGGACTGGTACCGCAATATCCTGGCCAACCCTCAAGTGGAGATCTGGCTGCCTGGCGAATGGCGGCAGGGCATCGCAGAAGACATCAGCCAGGACCCCCGGCGCATCCCTCTGCTGCGGGAGGTGATCATTGCCAGCGGGGTGGTTGGGCCAATGGTAGGGGTCAACCCGCGCAAGATGAGCGACGCGGATTTCGACCGGGTGACATCCACCTACCGGCTGGTGCGCATCCGGTTGAATGAACGGCTGCGCGGCCCAGGCGGGCCGGGCGATTTGGCCTGGGTGTGGATCCCAATTGCGCTGATGGCAGCCCTGCTGCTCTATTGGGCCAGGCGGCGGCGGTGAGGCGGTGGTGATTTTCGTCTGTCGAGCGGGGGATTTAAGTTCGTGTTGAACTGATCTCATTTACCTGGCGAGCGGGCAATGACCACAAAGGTGACATCATCTTCTTGTTCCCGTCCTGGGCCGGTAAATTCGGCCAGGCATGCCAGCAGGTGATCAATCGCCTTTGGATCGCAGGGGATTTCTGCCAGACGCTCGTACAGGCGGGGCAGTCCAAACATTTCGTTGTTCGGATTATGGGCTTCGACAATCCCATCGGTGTATAAGAGCAATCCATCGCCAGGCTGGAGCTGGGTGCCATTTTCCTGGTAGCTCATACCAGGTAGCAATCCAAGCGGCATGCCGATGGCGCGTAGCTCTTGGGCGCCAGCGCGGGTGATTTTGATCGGCAGGCAGTGTCCAGCATTGGCAAAGCGCAAAATTCCACTTGTTGGGTCGAGGTCACCGTACAGGCAGGTGACAAACATATTTCGTGGCACATAAGGGCAAAGCAGGAGATTGACATGCTCCAGAAGCGCCCCGGGAGAGATTCCCGAGCTGGCTGCGGCGCGCAACATGCTGCAGGCAATCGTCATCACCAGGGCTGCCGGCACGCCTTTGCCGCTGACATCGGCAATCAAAAACCCCAAACGTCCATCCGGGTATGGAAGGATATCAAAAAAATCGCCGCTGACCGCCCTGGCCGGCTGCCAATGAGCGGCGATCTGCCAGCCCGCCACATCGGGAATCTCTTCGGGCAGGATGCTCTTCTGGATCACCCGGGCGATCTCCAGCTCATGTTCGAGCTTTTCCTTTTCGATCAAGGCGGATTGGGCTTGCTGCAGATCAAAATACGCCTGGGCAAGCGCTTCATTTTTGGCCTTCAAATCCCGGATTGTGGCTGATTCAGAGCGGCGCAAGCGGCGGATCATCTCCTGAAGCAGGCGCAACGCCAGGTTGGGTCGTACTGCCAGGAGGCTGGCAAACTCCTGCTGGGTGATCTGGGCCAATTCAACAGCATCCCGCGCCCGGGCGCTGGCAGAACGAAGCCCACTTGGATCAATCAGGCTCATCTCGCCTAAGTAATCACCCGGCCCGGCGGTGGTCAACAAGCGCTCTTCCGGGGTTCCCAAAGCCTGGATAATCTCAACCTGGCCGCGCAGGATAAAAGCAAAGCGATCACCCGGTTCGCCCTGGCGAAAAAGGATCGTGGCGGGGGCAAAATCTTCCATGCGAAAAGCTACTGCCAGGCCAGCTAAATCATCATCCGTAAAATCGGACAGCAAGGGGATCTGGCGTAAAAGGTTCGCTGTTTCCACGTTGAGCTGCTATACGCAAATGAACGGCCGCAGGTGCTGTCCGGTGAAGGATGCGTCTGTAGCGCAGACTTCTTCGGGGGTGCCCTCTACCACGATCTCACCGCCGCGGTCGCCGCCCTCCGGGCCCAGGTCGATGATGTAATCGGCCACCTTGATGATGTCCAGGTTATGCTCGATGATCAAGACGCTGTTGCCAGCATCCACCAGGCGCTGCAACACCTCGATCAGCTTGTGCACATCGGCGGCATGCAGGCCGACGGAGGGTTCGTCCAACACGTAGAGCGTGCGGCCGGTCGCCCGACGGGAGAGCTCCTTGGCCAGCTTGACGCGCTGCGCCTCGCCGCCAGAAAGCGTGGGGGCGGGCTGACCAATGCGGATGTAGCCCAGCCCAACATCCTGCAAAGTCTGCAACCGGCTGACCATGGGCGGAAAAGCGCCAAACATCTCCAGACCGGCGTCGACGGTCAGGTCGAGCACGTCGGCGATGCTCAGGTCTTTGAAGCGCACCTGCAGAGTCTCGCGGTTGAAGCGTGCTCCGTGGCACACGTCACAGGGTACGTACACGTCGGGCATGAACTGCATCTCGATGCGCAACTGGCCCTGGCCCTGGCAGGCTTCGCAGCGCCCGCCGTGGACATTGAATGAGAAGCGTCCCGGTTTGTAGCCGCGCACCTTGCTTTCTGGCAGCTCGGCGAACAGGCTGCGGATCAGGTCAAACAGCCCGGTGTAGGTGCCGGGGTTGGAGCGCGGCGTGCGCCCGATGGGCGATTGATCGATGTTGATGATCTTGTCCAGGTGTTCCAGGCCCAGGATGCGCTCATGCTGGCCGGGCTGGGTGTGGGCGCCGTTGAGGGCGCGCGCCAGCGCCTTGTACAGGATCTCCACCATCAGGGTAGATTTGCCCGAGCCAGAGACGCCGGTGATGCACACCAGCCGCCCCAATGGGATATGAACGTCGATGTTCTTCAGGTTGTTCTCGCGCGCCCCCAGGATGCTCAGCTTTTTGCCGTTGCCGCTGCGGCGAGTTTCGGGGATGGGCACGCGCAGCTTGCCCGAAAGATAGGCGCCGGTCAGCGACTCGGGGGCTTTCAGGATGTCTTCAACGGTGCCTTCAGCAATCACCCGGCCGCCATGCTCGCCAGCGAACGGGCCCAGGTCCACGATCCAGTCGGCAGAAAGGATCGTCTCAGTGTCGTGTTCTACCACCAGGACGGTGTTGCCCAGGTCGCGCAATCCCATCAGGGTGTTGAGCAGGCGGGTGTTGTCGCGCGGGTGCAGACCGATGGACGGCTCGTCGAGCACGTAAAGCACACCCATCAGGCGCGAGCCGATCTGGGTCGCCAGGCGGATGCGCTGGGCCTCGCCGCCGGAGAGGGTGGAGGCCGAACGTTGCAGAGTCAAGTAGTCCAGGCCAACATCCACCAGGAAACCCAGGCGGGAGAGGATTTCTTTCAGGATGCGCTCAGAAATGGCCTGCTGGCGCGGTGTGAGCGGGGTCTCGGGGTCGTTTAGCCGACGAGCCCACTCCAGCGTGCGGATCACCGGCCACTGAGTGACCTCGACAATGTTGACCCCATCCACCGTCACTGCCAGGGCTTCCTTGCGCAGACGCGCCCCGCCACAGGTGGCGCAGACTTGCTCGTTCATCAGCTCGGCGATGCGCTCACGCATGTACTCCGAGCCGGTCTCGTTGTAACGGCGTTGCAGGTTGCCAATCACGCCTTCAAAGGGCATGCGGAAGGTGGATTGCCGGCCATCTTTGTTGCGGTAATGGACAGTGACTTCCTGTCCTTGGGTGCCGTACAGGATCAGGTCAATTTTTTCCGGCGGGATGTCCTTAACCGGGGCGTCCAGGTCGATGTGATAGTGGCGGGCTACTGCCTCCAGAGCCTGCCAGTAATAGCCGCCCTCCTCGCGCGGGCCGCGCCATTCGCTGGCGATGATGGCGCCTTCATTCAACGAGATATCTTTGTCGGGGATCAGCAGGTCAGGATCAATCTCCAGTTTGCCGCCCAGACCCTGGCAATCTGGACAGGCGCCATGGGGGGTGTTGAAGGAAAAGGTGCGCGGCTCAATCTCGGGCAGCACCGAGCCGTGCTCGGGACAAGCCAGGTACTCGGAATAGTGAAGATCGTGACCTTGGGGAGCACCCTGCCCGCCTGCCTCTTTTGCGTCAGAGAGTTGGAATTCGGGCAGGACGTGGATGGTGAGATAGCCTTCGCCGAATTTGAGGGCAGTTTCAACCGAGTCGGTCAGGCGCGAGCGGGCGGCGTTGGCTTCGCTCTCGTCCTCGTAGCGGTGAATCACCAACCGGTCAACGACGGCTTCGATCGTGTGGATCTTGTAGCGGTCCATCTGGATGTCTTCTTCCAGCTCGTGGACAATGCCATCCACACGAGCCCGCACAAAGCCGGCTTTGCGGATCTCATCCAGCACGGCCTGGTGGGTGCCTTTGCGGCCGCGCACCAGGGGGGAGAGGATCAGCAGGCGCGAGCCTTCAGGCAGGCGCTCAATCTCTTCGACGATCTCCTGGGCGGATTGGCGGGCAACTTCCCGGCCGCAAATTGGGCAGTGCGGGATGCCGGCGCGGGCAAAGAGCAGGCGCAGGTAGTCATAGATTTCGGTCACCGTGCCCACGGTGGAGCGCGGGTTGTGCGAGGTGCCCTTCTGATCGATGGATACGGCGGGCGAGAGGCCTTCGATGTAATCGACATCTGGCTTTTCCATCTGGCCCAGGAACTGGCGGGCATACGCCGAGAGCGACTCAACGTAGCGCCGCTGACCTTCAGCAAAAATGGTGTCGAAAGCCAGGGATGATTTCCCCGAGCCGGACAGGCCGGTGATGACAACAAACTTGTCGCGCGGGATTTCGACGGTGATGTTCTTCAGATTATGCTCGCGCGCACCGACAACGCGAATGACATTTTGAGACATAGAGACAATCCGTGATTTGAGAATAGCAGTTAGCAATCTACGATCAGCAGTCAGTGATCAGTATTCAGCAATGAGGCTGTGAATCAATTGGAACAAATGATGAGCCGGCCTGAGGACAAATTGAAAAGTGCGCAGGCCAAGACGCGATTATAGCACATTTGTTTCAGTTTGAGGCGCTCAGTCTCAACCGCGAACTGAGATTATACCAATAAGGCAGCGCCTTACGGGGGGGAATCATTAAAAATCACGGTGTTCACAAAAAACAATAGAAAACCATCAACGATGTGGCGTTCTGGCCGTGCAATCGAAAGACACAACTCTTGCCATGACCCTATCTTTCGAATGCGCAGGGTGCGCTTCCCCCAAGGCAATTCGTTGCGATGCTGCTCGGAGCTTCAAGGAAAGATCTCCGCTTACAGCGGAAGATGAAAAGCGTTCAGGGAATGCTATAATCGAGCTGGAGGGTTTTGGCATGAGCTTCTTCAAGAAAATAACCGGCTTCTTCTCTTCAAAATCTGGCGCGCCGATGGATTGGGTGGTGGTGAAGTGCAACCGCTGCGGTGAGGTGATCCGCACCCGGGTAAACCTCTATAACGATCTGAGCCTCGAATACGACGAAAACGGCAAAGCGATGCACTTCTGCCGCAAGGTGCTGATTGGTGAGGGGCGCTGTTTCCAGCGCATTGAGGTCGAGCTGACCTACGACGCCAACCGCAGGCTGGTGAGCCGCGAGATCACCGGCGGGCAGTTTGTGGAGAGTTGAGCGAGTTTTTGTCCATCACCGCCATCAAAGGGGGATTGCGGCATTTTTTGAATCGCCCTCTACTCGATTAAGTTCCTCTTGCTTGAACTGCTCTTGGGCCCGCTTCAATGACCTCCACAGCCAGACGGTAGGCGCGGGTTTCACCGGGCTGAAGAAAGGGCAGCTGGCCGAGCTGGCGGGCCGAGGCCCGGCCGCCCACGCCATCGCAATTGACCGGCTCAACGCCCACCGCGTAAGCGCCTTCGCCCATCATCTTCCACTCGAACAAAAACGGCAGGTGGGTGGTGTCATAGGTCCAGCGCAAGCCGATCCCCAGTTGTGGGTTGACCAGCTCAACCACGGCGGTGTTATCCTGATCTGGGATGGGCTGATGAATGAAAACTTGCTCGCGGTAGCCTGGGGTAGGCGGCTGGAAGCGATCCCATTCAGCCAGACCGGCCTGGGCATCGGCATCGCGGGCCAGGGTGGACGCAGCCTGCAGGCGCAGGCGGCTGTGCTCGCTGACCAGGGGGAATCCCAGGTTAAAGTGGTATAGCAGCATGTGGGGAGCGGGCTCAAAACCTTCGTTGGCAACAACGTCTTCAATGAGTATGGTGTTTGACGCCAATCGGGTCTCAATGCGCCGGTGCAGGACAAGATTTTCGTGAAAAAGGGCGGCCTGGCGGCATTCTCCGCTGACCTCCAAGATGTAGTCGTCGCCGGCCCAGAACGCTCGATGATTGACCTGTGTGGCGGGGATATTGCTGATCCGCCCGTGCAGGCCGAATTCCTGGCCGCCGTCCTGGCAGGGAGGGCCAAGCTGGTCCAGCCCGCAGGTGGCAAGCAAGCCGCCCGGAAATGAGCGCAGCCAGCCCAGGCCTTGCGGCTCATAATAGGCGGGGTGTACGTCCCCAGCCGGGGAACGCCAGGCAAGCGGCAGGCCTTTGAAATCACAGCTCGAGATGTCCAGGGCGCGGTCCGCATTGACCTGAAAGCGCAGGCCGGTTCCAGTCCAGACATCCAGCAGGCGGCTGCCGCGGGCTTTACCTTCCCCGGCCTCCACCCGTCGGATCCCGGCAAGCTGGTCCATCTGGCCGACCCGGCGCAGCAGATCGGACTTGCTCCACTCGCGATTAAAAAGCATGACCATAAATTTGCTCCTCTTTAATCCATCGATGGACGATCTTAAACTGGGTCGCGCTCGCCTGAATTGCCCGAATCCAGGCAGAAAGGAATTGGGTTGTTGCGTGTGACGGCCTTGAAAGAAAATGGACCAGCTCATCAGCCGGCCCATTTTTTGTTATTCAAGGTTAGCTCTCGGCTTTTACCGGGCCGAGCTCGGCCGGGATGCCCTGGCCGACCCGACGGAAAACCAGCTTGTCGGTGGCCTCATCCAGGTCAACGATCACCTTATCCCCTTCGCTGAACACACCGCCCAGCAGGTCGACCGAGAGCGGGCTTTCGACGTGCTTTTGCAAGGCGCGCTTGAGCGGTCGGGCGCCAAAAGCTGGGTCGAAGCCTTCGTTAGCCAGCCACAGGCGGGCCTTTTCGGTCAGCTCAACCTGCAGGCCGCGCTCTTTCAGCCGCTCCTGGACCTCCTTCATTTGCAGCTCAACGATCTGGCTCATCTGATCTTTGGTCAGCGGCGAGAAGGTAATAATCTCGTCAATGCGGTTGAGGAACTCTGGCCGGAAGGTGCTTTTAAGGGCCTTCTCAATTTTCTCATGCTCCATACGCTCGTCGGCGTCGCCGCGGTTCTGCATGAAGCCCAGGGTTCCAGAGCGGCGCACGTATTCGGTGCCCAGGTTGCTGGTCATAATCAGCACGCTGTTGCGAAAATCAACTGTGCGCCCCTGGCCGTCGGTCAGGCGACCATCGTCCAGGATCTGCAGCAGGGCATTCCAGACTTCGGGGTGGGCCTTTTCAATCTCGTCAAAGAGAATCACCCGGTAAGGGCGGCGGCGCACGGCTTCGGTGAGCTGGCCGCCTTCCTCGTAACCCACATAGCCGGGCGGAGCGCCAAACAGGCGCGAGACGGTGTGTTGCTCGCGGTACTCGCTCATGTCGATGCGCACCAGGGCATCTTCGTCGTCAAACATGAACCAGGCCAGGGCCTTGGCCAGCTCCGTCTTGCCAACGCCGGAGGGGCCGATAAAGATGAAAGAGCCGATCGGGCGGCGCGGGTCTTTCAACCCGGAGCGCGCTCGGCGGATGGCGTCGGATATGGCATGGATGGCCTCTTCCTGGCCGATGATGCGCTCATGAATACGCTCCTCCATGTGCAACAGCTTTTCGGATTCGGTCTCCATCATCTGGCTGACCGGGATGCCGGTCCACTGGGCCACGACCTCAGCGATATCCTGGGGGTCCACCATCTCGTCGAGCTGGTGCTCGGCTTCCCATTGGTCGCGCATCTGGTTGAACTCGGCCTCCAGGCGCAGGCGCTCAGCTTTCTTTTGGGCAGCGCGCTCGTAATCCCGTTCGTTGCCGGCTTGTTCTTCTTCAGCGGCCAGACGATCGATCTCGGTCTTGCGCGCTTTGAGCTCGGGGGGAAGGGAATACAGGGCAACGCGCAACTTGGCGGCTGCTTCATCGATCAGATCGATGGCTTTATCGGGCAGGTGGCGCTCCGTGACGTAGCGCGAGGAAAGCCGGGCGGCGTCAATCAGAGCCTGGTCAGAGAAGCGCACCTTGTGATGCGCCTCGTAACGGTCGCGCAGGCCGCGCAACATCTGGATGGTTTCCTCAACGCTGGGCTCCTCCACATAGACCGGAGCAAAGCGGCGCTCCAGGGCGGCGTCTTTTTCGATGTGCTTGTGGTATTCATCCAGGGTGGTGGCGCCAACGCATTGCAGCTCGCCGCGCGAAAGGGCCGGCTTGAGCATGTTGGAAGCGTCCATGGCGCCTTGGGCTGCCCCGGCGCCGACCACGGTGTGCAACTCGTCGATGAACAGGATCACCTCGCCCTGGGCGCGCTCAATTTCCTCCAGGGCGGCTTTGAGGCGCTCTTCAAACTCGCCGCGGAAGCGGGAACCGGCGATCATTGCGCCCAAATCAAGCGACAGGACGCGCTTGCCAGAAAGGATTTCGGGGACATCATTGGAGGCGATCTTCTGAGCCAGCCCTTCTACAATGGCGGTCTTGCCCACGCCAGCCTCGCCAATCAGCACGGGGTTGTTCTTTGTCCGCCGGCACAGAATCTGGATCACGCGCAGGATTTCGGTGTCGCGGCCGATCACCGGGTCTAGCTTGCCTTCGCGGGCCAGTTGGGTCAGGTCACGCGAGAATCGCTCGAGGGTGCGGTAACGGGTCTCGGCCTGCGGGTCGGTGACGCGCTGGCCGCCGCGAATTTGCTGGATGGCGTCGTATACCCGTTCGCGGGTCACCCCAGCCCCTTCAAGCAAGCGGGCTGCGGGTGTACTGCGCTCGGTCAGGATGGCCAAAAAGATGTGCTCGGTGGAAATATACTCGTCTTTCAAGCGGTTGGCTTCTTCATTCGCCAGGTCTATTATGCGCTTCACCCGTGGGGTGATAAAAATCTGACCGGCGCCGCCGCCGAAGATGTTGGCCTTGGGACTGGTGCGCAGAATGTAATCCAGGCGCTCGGTAAGAGCGTTGGTGTCAACTTTCAGGTATTCAAGGATTTGCGGGATCACTCCCTGCGGCTGTTCGATCAACGCTAACAAGATGTGTTCGGTATCGATCTGGTTGTGACCATACCGCTGGATGATCTCCGCAGCACGCTGAGCGGCTTCCTGAGCACGCTCCGTGAAACGGTCAAATCGCATCATGGGATTTCTTCCTTTTCTACATCCATAACCAATAATTCGGCCTGATCGGCCCATACAAGGATTATAACATTGAGGCAATTGAAGGATTGCGTGACCCGCGTTAGAAATCTGTATGAATAACCTTGGATGCATTGTAACGCAAATTTGCTCAGGCAGCCTTATGCGCACGGCAAATCAGACAAGTTACACAATGCGTGCCAGCAAAATGAAAGCATCAAGGATATAATGAGCGGGATCCATTGTATTATGGGAACTTATCCATAGCCCCAGGCGTCTATGTCCCCGAGAATATTAATCAACCACCGGCCTTGACACAGAAGGTCAGAAACCGGAAAACCAACCATCAACTTTGGAGGAGTAAATCATGCGTACCAAAACCTATTTTGTGGTAACTTCCTTGATCCTGGCTGCGCTGCTCAGCGGCTGTGCCGGAGCAGCATTCGCCCAAACTGAATCGCCGGCCTCGCAGGGTGAGGAAACCAAAGTCACCCGAACGGTGAACGTTACCGGCAGCGGCAAGGTCTACCTGACGCCAGACATCGCCTATATCACGATTGGCGTGCACACCGAGGGCGAGAACGCAGCAGAAGCGGTGGCGTCAAACAACGCCCAGACGCAAAAGGTGATTGACGCGCTGCTGGCGCAGGGCATTGACGAAAAAGACATCCAGACCACCAACTTCAGTATCTACCCGCAACAGGAGTACGACAGCGACGGCAAGCCCACCGGCAAGATTAAGTACATTGTGGACAATTCGGTGCTCGTGACAGTGCGAGACATCAGCCAGGTTGGCGACGTGCTGGACGCGGCGGTGAAGGCAGGCGCCAACTCGATTAGCGGGATCCAGTTCGACGTGGCCGACAAGACCGCAGCTCTTTCCGAGGCGCGCACGGCTGCCGTGAATGACGCCCGGGTGAAAGCGGAGGAACTGGCAGGCGCTGCGGGCGTCACCCTGGGCGACGTGCAGACGATCAGCGAATACACCAGCGGTGGCCCCATTCCAATGTACGATGTGCGCGCAGCTCCGGCAATGGCTGAAGCGGCCTCTGTACCGGTGCAAGCCGGGCAGATGCTGTTGACCGTGGAAGTCAATATGGTCTATGAGATTCGATAACCCGAATTAACCGGACCAAGCTCCCTACTGGGGCATAAACTCTGTAGCCGGGATCAGCGATCCCGGCTACATTGCTTGAGGCGAATGTGGTATAAATCGCTGCGAGATGGAAGAGTTTGTCTTTCGACCTGTGCGGCGATTCGGAACGATATTCCAGGCGGGTTTCCTGGTGTTGTTCATCCTTGCAGGACTGGTAGGGTTCGTACAAGCTTTTCAAGCTAAGATTGGGCCGGTCTTCTTGCTCTGGCTCATGCCCGTGCTGGCGTCTTTCGTCCTTGTGCCGCTGCTGGCTTACCGCTTTTATGCGCTGCAGCAGGCCACTTACACCCTGGAACGGGAGGGCATTCGCCTGCGCTGGGGGCTGCGAGTGGAAGAAATTCCGATGGGCAGTGTGTTGTGGGTGAACCCGGCCTCGCAGCTTTCCACTCCGTTGCCTCTGCCCCGCCTGTACTGGCCGGGTGGGGTGCTGGGGCAGCGCCATTTACCGGGGGGAGGCGAGATTGAGTTTATGGCTTCCTCTTCGAAAGATTTGGTGGTCATCGCCACAACAGGCAGGTACTTTGCGATCTCGCCGGAGACTCCAGAAACTTTCCTGATGGCCTTCCAGCGCTGCATTGAGATGGGCTCGCTCTCCCCGCTGCCAGCGCGCTCGGTATATCCCACCGTGCTGTTGGTCCGGGTTTGGCGGTCTGCGCCGGCGCGGGTGCTCCTGCTTGGTGGGGGAGTGCTGAGCATGATTTTGCTGGTCTGGGTCAGCCTGGCCATCCCCGGCCGGGCAGAGGTCGTCTTTGGCTACCGGCCGCAGGGTCCTGGCGGCGATATTGTGCCCGCCGTGCAATTGCTGCTTCTGCCAATTCTAAACACATTCTTTTTTTTGAGCGATTTTTTCCTGGGCCTGTTTTACTTTCGGAAGGAGGAGAGCCGCTCGATAGGCTATTTATTCTGGAGCGCTGGAGCGCTGACACCGCTGCTTTTTCTGCTTGCGGTGTGGTTTATCTTGCAAGCAAGCTGATGAATGCGTTAATTTCCATCAATAACCCACACTAACCCACTTCTATCCCACATTCATGTTGATGACACTCCTACAAATTTCTACTTCAATCTGGCTGCAACTCCTGGCGGGCCTGGGGCTGGGATGTATGATCGCCTGGCTGGCCTGGCGAGCCAAAGCCCTGAGTCGCAGCGGGGCGCTGGCTGCTGCCTTGACTGGCGGGCTGATCTTCGGGCTGGGCGGGCTGCCCTGGGCAGCCTTACTGTTGGCTTTCTTTATCTCCTCCAGCCTGCTCTCGCGTTTGTTTGCCCGGCGCAAATCGGCCCTGAGCGAGAAATTTTCCAAAGGCAGCCAGCGCGATTGGGGCCAGGTGGTGGCCAACGGCGGGCTGGGGGCGCTGTTGGCGATCGCCCAGGCACTCTACCCCGGCGAAGCCTGGCCGTGGTTTGCCTTCGCCGGGGCAATGGCAGCGGTGAACGCCGACACCTGGGCCACCGAGTTGGGAGTGCTCAACCCCAAACCGCCGCGCCTGATCACAAACGGGAAGGTGGTGGAACGCGGCACGTCAGGGGCGGTTAGCCTGGGGGGCAGCCTGGCGGCATTGGGTGGCGCCGGGCTGGTTGCGGTGCTGGCGATGCTGTTCTCTGGTCCGATGGCAGGTGTGATGCTGCTGGCAGCAACGCTTGGCGGCGTGAGCGGCTCATTTTTCGACTCCTGGCTGGGGGCAACTGTCCAGGCGATCTATTGGTGTCCGGCGTGCGAGAAGGAAACGGAGCGCCACCCACAGCACACCTGTGGCAACAAGACCAGCCATTATCGTGGCTGGCCCTGGCTGGACAACGACTGGGTCAACGGTTTGGCCTCGCTGGCAGGCGCTGTGGTGACTCTGGGAATTTGGTGGTTATTTGTTTGAGCAAATCACCTATCCCAAAGCAAAGAGCAAGAATCTCAACACTTCAAAATAGTCTTCATGCTCAAAGCCCACGGTGACCGGGTCCATGAGCGCCGCGCCATGTAAGAAGCTGTATTGATAGGCGTGGTGCGGGTGGCGGTACTGGATCTCGACGCTAAAGCGCTCGGGCAGCGGGATCATGCAGGCGGCGGGATTTTGCAAAGCCTGGAACACGCCGAGGTGGATGCGCTCAACGGCCAGCCCGGGGTGGAGATTGATGCTTGAATCGCCAACCCCATCCTTGACGGATACGGTGATGATATTGGGGTTGAAGGCGGCCACGTGGGCGCACAGGCTGCTGTCGCCGGATACAAAGACCAGCGGCACCTTGACCAGGGCGGCAGTATAAGCGGAGATCAGGAACTCAGTGGCCAGGCTGCCGTTGATCTTAATCCAGGAGATGTTCCCGCTCATGGTGTGCGCCAGCGGGTTGCCGCCAAAAGCGGCGCCGGTGTGGTAACCAACCAGGATCAGGGCATCGAACGAGCTATCCAGCTCTTGCAGCATGGTAAAGGGATGCCCGCTCCACCCGCGGATCAGGCGAGCGAGACGCGGTAAACGCTCGGGAATGATGTTGCGAGCAGTATCGTGAGCGTCTTTGATCCAGATCTCGCCAGCGCCGGCTTCAATTGCACCTTCGCAGGCGGCCAGAACTTCAGCGGTCATCTGCTCCCGAGCGGGTTGGCTCTCGCTTTTGTCGAGGTCTGTCTCGTTCCAGTGGGTTACGTCTGTTACACCTTCAATGTCTGCGCTGATATAGATCTTCATTTTCTTTTCTCCTAAAATCATGGCTAATGAACCAGGGGCTGCAGCTCACCAATTGCCTGGATCACCAGGCATTCGGCTTCGGGGAAAAGCCCCATGGGGTCAAGCAAGATGGGAATCAAGCCCGCCTGGCGGGCGCCAATCACGTCAGCGTAATAATTATCACCCACGTACAGGGCTGTATCAGCTGAGACGCCCAGGCGTTGCAGCGCCAGGAGAAAAATCGCTGGATTGGGTTTCCAGGCGTTGGCTTCACCGGCGGTCAGCGCAAACTCGAAGAATTCCAATAAACCCAATTGGGCCAGCTCTGTCTGGCAAGGCTGGCTGCGATTGGTGACCAGCCCCAGGCGATAGCCGGCCGCTTTGAGCAAGCGCAGCGTCTCGGGCACATCCGGCGGCACCCAAGAGACAGGCTTGTGTTGGTGGGTCATGTATGTGTGGGCTGCGGGCGCAATTTCTTGAACGCACGATTCAGGGCAGTCAAAAGCGCGCAGGCTGCGCACAGCGTAGTTCAGCCAAAACGCGTCATCATCCCCGGGATAGGTTTGCACGTCCACGAGAAGCTCATCCGATTGCGCCCAATAGTAATGCGTCCAGCGGTAGGCGCAGCGACGTCGTTCAGGGCTGTCGGGGGCACCCAGGCTGACGGCGTAATCAAAAAACGTCTCCGTGGAAGACGGATGGTTGAAGCGCAGCGTGCCGTCCAGGTCGAAGAGCACCGTGCGCGGGTTATGCAGCTTTGCCACCGATCGAATGTCAGGAGAAATGGGCTTGTGCATTAAGCAGCAAGTTTAAGTCAAAAGCGCGATTTTTACCAGCCATTTACATCAGACGCGACGTTTCTCCAAGCTCCAGATAGCTAACCGCCAATCTCGCTCATCACGCGATTGAGCGGAATCACCCCCTCAGCCAGGCCGTGTCCCCAGGGCTTGTACCAGATGCCATCCAGGATAATCTGGCGCAGTTCTTCCAGAGTCGCCCCCAGGCGCAGGGGGGTGAGCAGGTCCACCTCGCCTTCGCGCAGCAAGCACAGGCGCAGGCGGCCGTCTGAGGTCAGGCGGGCTCGAGTGCAGGCAGCGCAGAAGGGAGCGGTCACAGAAGAAATAAATCCGATCTCACCCTGGGCGTTAGCCAGGCGGAAAATACGCGCTTCGCCGTCCAGTTCTCCGTTATTGGCGATCAGCAAAGGCCCAAGTTTGGCCTGGATCCGGTCCTGGACCTCCTCGGCGGTGACTACCTGACGCAGTTGCAGTTCGGTGGCCCCGGCGAAGGGCATCATCTCAATAAAACGCACCTGCCAGCTTCGATCCAGGGTGAGGCGCGCCAGGTCAACCACATCATTCTCGTTATAACCACGCACAATCACCGCGTTGATCTTGACCGGGGCCAGGCCGGCTTCTTCGGCAGCCTGGATCCCTTGCCATACATCCTTCAGGTCGCCCCAGCGGGTCAGCCGGCGGAATTTCTGTGGGTTGAGCGTATCCAGGCTGATGTTGACCCGTTGCAAGCCGGCTTCTGCCAGCGGCCTCGCCAGTTTGGGCAACAAGACGCCATTGGTGGTCATGCTCAAAGAGCGGACCCCCGGCACCTCCGCCATCTGGCGCACCAGGTCGACGATGTGCAGGCGCACAGTGGGCTCACCGCCGGTAAGGCGGTACTTGTCGAAACCCAGGCGGGCAAACAGCCGCACCAGCAGCAGGAGCTCGTCATCTTGCATCAGCTCAGCATTGGGTCGGAAGGTCATATCCTCCGGCATGCAATACACACAGCGCAGGTTGCAGTGATCGGTCAGGCTGATGCGCAGATAATGGATGTTGCGTCCAAATCGATCCAGGGCCATCTCTCACCACCAATAAAGTTATTTATAAATTTATCAGAATTATACACCAAATAGCCCGGTATGCTCACTCATCTGCAACGCGCAATCTGAGGATGTGGGCAGTGTGGTCGCGCTCGTGCCACAAGGCACGGCGCAAAAGCTTGCGCGGGCTCCAGAACTCGCCTTCCACGCCAACCACCTGGGTCGATCCCACCAGGGCCGGCAGCGCGTCCACCAACTGGGCGCGGGTCTCTGACAGGCGCTCAAAGGGGTCTTTTGCCAGGTGCTGGCGCGGAAACACCAGCCCTAGGCGATCCAGATACCACTGTTCTCCTCCATCAATATGGTTCAAGATGCCGGCAATGCTCCACCACTCCCCAGGATGATCCGCGTTCATTGCCTCCGGGCTAAGGCCGTAAACCGCCTCCAACAGATCCATTCGACTCCAGGCCAACAACTGGGCGGCGCGCTCGACATCCTCAACGGTGAGCGGCTTCCAGTCATCCAGGAACCAGGCATTCACCTCGTAACCTTCAACAGCCAGGTTGAAACGCTCGTCGATGGTGTAGACCTCCCAGGTATCCGTGAGCACCAGCTCGATCCGGTTCGTATCCACCCAGCTTTCCCCCCTGTTGCGGCTGGCGATCCAGGCGCTGTAATCCAAGATGGCCTGGGGCGCGGCCGCCAGGGCTGAATCGCTGTTTGGGCCGTAGACAAAACAACCCGGGTGGCCCAGCACCCAGGCCAGCGATCGGTTTTCAAAGTTGTTCTCGATCCCAATGGCAAACTTCATCGGGCATCTTCCTGCTTGATTGCCGCCAACCGGCCGCCGGTCATCTTCACCAGGTCGCCAGGAGTCAGGCGAAAGACAGCGTGCGGCGTGCCCGCCGCGGCCCAAATTTCAGTGTATTGCAGCAGGTCTTCGTCGATGAAGGTTTCCAACTGCTGGGTATGGCCCAGGGGCGGGACACCGCCAATGACAAAGCCCGTTTGCTGGCGGACAAAGTCGGCATCGGCCTTGCCCAGCGGTTCACCAATCAGCGCCTCAACCCGATGCTCATCGACCCGGTTCTGGCCGCTGGCAACCACCAGGATCGGGCGCTGGCTGCGTTTGGCCTTGAAAACCAGCGACTTGACGATCTGGCCCACCTGGCAACCCACGGCCTGGGCAGCCTCGACCGCGGTGCGAGTGGAGCTGGGCAGCTCAATCACCTGCAAATCCATTCCCAGAGCCTGCAAGGCCTGCTGCACTTTGCGCGCGCTGGCGCTCAGGGATTCATTCATAGAGCCTCCAGAAAATTGGGTGGTAAAAACTACATCCAACCGCGCCGGCGGATCCAGATGATCATGGCCACCGGAGTGACAACAAAAATGCCCAGCGTGATTAAGAATGCGGGCATGCCCGTCCACACATCCAATGGCTGGGTTGGCTGAAAGAAGTTCATGCCAAAAAAGCCAGAAAGGAATGAAATGGGCATGAACAGGGTGGTGATGACGGTTAATGTCTTCATGATGTCATTCATCCGATTGTTGGTCACCGATAGATAGGTATCCAGGGTGCCGCTGACCAGGTCGCGCACCCCTTCGATGATGTCATACAGGCGCACATAGTGGTCATAAACATCGCGGAAATAAATCCGGTCCTTGGTGTCAATCATTTCAATGTCATCCCGGGCAAGCTTGTTGAGGACCTCGCGCTGCGGGGCAATGATGCGCCGCAAGTAAAGCACAGAGCGCTTTATGGCAAAGACCTGTTCAACGGTATCTCGCTTGGGCCGGTCAAAGATCTCGGATTCGATCTCGTCGATGCTGTCATCCAGGGTCTCCACCAAGGCCATGTAATGGGTGGCGATCTGGTCGGTCAGCAAATACATGATGTGATCGACGCCGCTCTTGATGTGGCGCTGGTCCCGCTGGACGAGCGACCAGATGTCATTGAGCGAATCGATCGGCTGATCGTGGTGGGTGACGATATAATGCCGCCCCAGGAAAATATCCAGCTCCAAAGTTTCGATGCTGTGATCTTGAGGCTGGATGACAGCAGCATGCATGACGATATACAGGTATTCTCCCCAGTCATCCAATTTGGGGACGTGCGTTTCTTCCAGCGCATCATCTACAGCCAAGGGGTGAAAACCAAAAGTGTTCAGCAAAACCGGCTGGCAGGCTTGCGGTGGCTCACCCTCAAAGTCAACCCACAAAAAGCCCGCTTTATCTTGCAGGGCAAAGGCCAAATCGATTTTCTCCATCGCGGTGCGCAACTGGCCGGTGGAGGAATAGTAGATCGCTCTCAGCATGGGCAAGCCTCCTGAAAAGGCTGACGGTCTATCCTTGCCGCCAAATGATGACGCAAAGGAATTGGGATAGTGTACCAGAAATTGCATCTCACCAAAGGCGCTCGTATAATGCCGGGTCTTCCACCAGCCAGCCATCAACGGGTTGGCCACTCTCTGAAGGCAACTGCACCTGCCACCAGGTCATGTCTCCGGTTTGTTTCGGCCCACCGATAATTACAAAAGCATCGCCCGGGCGCAGCTGGCGCACGACCCGAGCAAAACGATCCGGCTCAGCCCGCACGTTCAAGCGACCGGCAACAGGCAACAGTCGATAAGCGTCGCCGATCCGGAAGGCCAGCACATCCACGGGGTTGCCTCCCGGGAGAAGGAGAGCATGCCCCAGAGCTGGTTCGGGCGGGGGCGTATCGTTCAGCCTGTGCAGCCATTCTTCATC
This sequence comes from uncultured Anaerolinea sp., assembly GCA_964503625.1. Classification (GTDB taxonomy): domain Bacteria; phylum Chloroflexota; class Anaerolineae; order Anaerolineales; family UBA4823; genus RBG-16-57-11. The sequence continues at coordinate 19,130 of CAZDAU010000005.1, read as the reverse complement.
GCTCAATGCTCTCCCAGGAGGGGAGATGAGCTCATAATAGGAGAAAACCCCACCCTGGGCGATGTACAACCCGTCTTCCAGAGGCACCAGTGCATAAATGCGGTCGATCCAACCCCTGGCGGCCTGAACCAACCGGCTGTCTGTGCCGCGGATAGCGGCGATCCCCACAGGCGGCCTGGGCCAGGGCGCAGGCCGCTCCTCAGCCGGGCCCAAAGGGGCCAGGAGGATCGCCCAATCCCCCTCGTTAGGAGGCTGGCCTTCCAGCTCCCGGGCGGCGATATCGCCCAGGCGTTGCAATCGGTCGCCCAGATCCAGCAGATCCAGCAGCAGGGTCTTCAACCCATGCTGATCGGGGTTGGTGGTAAAAATACCGCTCATGCCGCGTTGGCTCAGCCCCTCTGCAGTGATATTCGCCAGGTGAGACAGGCGGTAGAACACCTCCGGGTTTGGCTCAACATAACCGGGCGGCGGCGCAGAGACTGGTCCAGCCCGCGGTTGGGGAGACTGCGCATTGGCCAGGTCCGCAATCGCGCCGGCCTGGGGGCCGCGCCGCAACCCGGCCCAGGCGCCCAGGACGCTGTTTAAGTCTTTGTAAGCCCAGCTGGATGAGGTCAGGTGGGCTGGAAGGCGCGAATCTCTGGCGGCCGCCTGGGCTGCGAGCGCGCCCAACCAGGCATTTGGGGCAGTGTGGCTCCAAAAATCAGGCCGAAGAGACGCCAGGGTGGTCTGAAGACTTGAAAATCGACCGCTCTCTTCTGCATCGACCTTCTGGCTGGTGATCGAAGCCACGGGCGATCCAAGCAAGTGAAACAGATCCTGGCCACCTGGCAGTTGTGTTGCGGGTTCAGCGCCGCCCGGCGCAGCTATCTGGCGCAAAAGATAATCGTCAAGGTGAAATCCATGACCCAGGAAACGCCAGCCGCGCTCCACTGACGCCGTCCTGAAGGGGGCCATTGGGTCGGCGTCCTCCCCCGGCGGGGGCAGCTCGCGGGTATAAAGCTGGAACAATTCGAAGGCGCGCTGGTCTGATAGCCCCACAATGGTCAAACCTGGGCCATAAACCTGATCCATCAGGGCAGCATAATCCGGCGGCCCATCGTCTGGGCTTGGGCCCAGCAGAAATGAAATTGCTTCCGAGACTTTTGCCCACTCATCGGCGGCGGTTAACGGCCGGGCCGGGTCGGGTGCCAGGGCAGGGTCTTTGATTTGGGCGCGGCGCAGGGCCAGGGTCAGGATCAACGGCACTCGGGAGGTTGAAGTCGCCGGACCAACCGGCTCGTTTGGGAAGACCACCCGGCTGTACCAGGCCATGGCGCGCGCATAGGCTTCCAGGTTTGGATCGCCAGCATAATGCCCCACAGGTCGGTAAGCCGAAAAATCATCCTGGAACCCCGGGATCAGCACCGATGCTTCCAGGCCACGTCCGGCCAGAATTTGCTCCACCTGGTCGTTCACCGGACCTTCAATGGCCGGGTCGATGGGCGCCTGTGGATCGAGCAGCCGCAAGCCAACGCCCAAATAGGCCGCCGCTTGAAGGATTTCGGCTTTGAGCGCTCCACCGGGCACCTGCTGAAAATACGAGAGTGTTTCTGCCAGGGTTGCCTGGGTGATGGCGTACACCCGCCGCTGCAATTCCTCCTTCTCCAGCGCAATGAGCAACTCGTCCAGGGTCAATTGCAAAGCGTAGTGAGCCGCGTCGGTGGTCAGATAGTAGGGCTGGCCATGGCGCAGGGCCGCCCGTTCACGGATTTCGCTGAATTGGGCCTCCTGGCTGTGCAGGATGACAAAGCCATCTTGCGCCAGCCTGCTGCGTTGTTGGGAGGTCAGCCCGCCGGCAACACCTGGATTAAGCACCTGATCCCAGTCGATCGGCAGGGACATCGTTTCAGTTGAGCTGAAGGAACCGGGTTGCCAGGCAGGTTTTGCCAGGGTGGCGAAGGGGGCGCCAATCTGGTGGGGGAAAGGCAGCAAATCGCCGGGCGAGTTCGCCGCCGGGCCCGGCGTCGCTTGTGAGGAGGTTGGTGTGGCATTCTCCCAAGGGCTCACGGCGAGGGAGGGCTGCGGTGCAATCGGTGAGGGGGAGGCGCTCAAGCCGGGCGTGTTGCCAAGCGGCGGTGGGGTAGGGATCACCTGACATGCCAGGGAAGCTGCAACCACCATCAACAGCAAACGCCAGCGCCGGAAAAAGCCAGCTTTGATCATGGATCAATTATACTGTCGCCTGCAGGCCATTTGCGACCTGGCCTTGCCAATTGATTGCGCCTGGTTTATCATTCCTGGTATGCTGCCGCGCACCGGCCCGCCCAACGCCCCTTTTGACGCCAAATATTTCCCTCTTCACCTGGCGCTGCTCAGCGTAGGGGAAAACATGCTGCCGATTGGCAACTGGACGGTGATCTCGAAGGATCCGTTTCGCTTTTTGCTGGCCATCAGCGTGGGCAACCACAGCCTGATGCTGCTTAAGAAATACAAAGAGGCGGCCCTGCACTTCATGCCCTGGCAGGAGCGAGAGCGGGTGGTGCGAGCCGGGCATTTGAGCGGGCGGAATGTCAATAAGGCTGAGATGCTTGGTTTTCAGCTTTACCCCGCTCAGGTCTTAAAAAACACCCGCTTAGTAGAAGGTGCAGATAGCATCTTTGAATTGACTTTGCACATGGAATTGATGGGCAACCTGTCGCGCGAGTTTGCCCTGTTTGTCATGAACGTGGTAGCCGTGCATGGAGAACTGCGCCCTGACCAACGGTTGCCCATCCTCTATCTGAGCCAGGAGGATTTTGCCACCCTGGGCGAGCGCTGGACGTATGAAAAATCCTCCTTTAGCTAGATTTGTCTTGCGGCCCTGAGTGCAAACAAAGCCGATGCCTGCATCACTACTGATACGCTTTGAGCCCCATAGAATATCCAGCGTCGTTGCGCCGGGAACTGACCTGCTGGAAGCCGCCCGAAAGGCTGGCATCCGGCTGGCCTCCAACTGCAATGGGCAAGGCGAATGTGGGGAGTGCTGTGTGGCGATAATGGAAGGCCAGGTTTCCCCGCTCACCCATGAGGAAGCTAAACAACTGGGCGCCACAGAACTGGCGAATGGCTACAGACTGGCTTGTTGCACCAGGGTATACAGCGCGGCCAGGGTTAAGATCATCGGCCGGCTAAGCAGCGCGGGCAATCGCGGTGAGCGCCAGCACCAGGACCCCGAGCAGCAAGTTGAGTTGTAATAGCCGGGTCTCCTGGGCAGCCAGGCGGCACGCTGCCGGTTCGTCCGCCGCGTCTGCCCCGGCGCGGCGCAGCGCCAGGCGGCGGATTTTGGGCATCAATCCCCAGGTCAAGTAGGCCGAGATGCCTGCCATGGCAAAGAATAACAGGTGCTTGACCAGGATCGCAGCCGCCCACAGGTTGTTGATAGCCAGGAAGCCTTGATAGCTGGGGCTGGCGCTCATCTGGAACATGCCCGTGCCGGCCAGGATCGCCAGGCTGAACCAGCCAAGTGGGTCGAAACGCCGCTGCAGGCCAGAAAGGAGAGCTGCAAATGCCGGGGGTTCTAAGGCGCGGCGCGCAGCCGGCAAGACGAAGATTGCCAGCGATGCCAGCCCCCCGATCCAGACCACCGTGGCCAGCATGTGCAGCCAGTAAGCCAGCCAGAGTGCCCAGGTGGGAGTTTCCATCACCGCAACCAGATCTGAAGACTGCTACGGGGCAGGGGTGGATTTGTTCTTTTTGCCGCCCGGATTGGGCGTTTCTACCGCCGAACCGCCTTCATCACAGGCTTTGGCAGCCTGTTCGTAAGCAAGCTGGACCTGCTCATCGGGAGCAATGGCATAAGACTGCTCATACTGTGAAAGCGCCTTGCAGAACTGTCCCTGCTGGGCCAGAAAATTGCCATACTCAAAAAGCGCCAGGCGATACCGCTCAGTAGCGGTCATCCTGGAGCCATCCATCAGGTTCGGCATCTGCGGCGCCACCTGGGAGAAGTAATCCACCGCCTGAGCCCAGTCGATGCCCCAAAAACTGGCGCCAGTGATATATAGCTGTGTCCAGCTCTTCAGCCCTTCAGCTTCCGAGTCCAGCGGGCCAAAGTTGGAGGCCAGGGTCAGGTCATAGATCCCAGACTCCAGGTTGTTTTCCTTGAGAATTCGATCCCGGCCACGATTGCGCAGCGCCAGAAAAAGCATCCCGTCGATATCCACCGGGCGGTAGGCGGCGTCTTTGCCGCGCAGGGCAAGCAATGCTTCGATAGCCTGATCCCACTCGCTGTTCAGGATGGCCTGCTGCGCCCGGCTAAACAGCTCCTCGTTGGCGCGGGTATCTGGCGTGGGAGTGATCGTCGGAGTGGGCACCAGTGTTGGTGTGGCGGTGGCGTTCAGGTAGAGCAGGGCTTCGGCCAGCTTTTCGGTCGCGCCGGGGTAGTCCGGGGCCAACTGGATGACATACTCGAAGCGCTGGCGGGCGCGGAAATAATTGCCATCTGCCATGTCCTGCAGCCCCAACTGAAACTGCTGGCCGGCAGATTGGGCCACCTGGGTGCTCTCGGCAGCGCGGCGCAGACTGAGACCAGAAGTATAGCCGCCAAAGGCGCTGATTACGGCGATCAAAAGCAGGCCAGCCAGGCCGAGCAGCGGAATCATCAGCCAGCGCATATCTTTACGCTGCCAGAAAGGTCGGGGCTTCTTCCTGGTGGGTTTTTTCGCCGGGCGCGGTTTTGGAGCCGCCGAGCCAGAAGCATCCGCGGCGGCTTTCGTTTCCATCCCCGGCAAAGTTGTGTTGGATAATGTCTCGCTGGCCTGCGCCGAAACCGGCGTGCCAGGCGTCTCTAACGTAGAAGGAGGCGGCAGGGTATTCTCCAGGCCGCCGATGGGCTCGTCTCCTGGGGGGATGGCAGCAGTTTGGGCCAGGCTTTCCTGGTCCTGGCTGGCCTCAGCAGCGGGCACCGGGCGCACCCGTCTCGGTTGGGTATCGGCTAAAGCGTCCTCGCCTGTCTGAGGCGTGGAGGCATCGGGGTTCTGACCTTCGGGTTTTGTTTTGCTCATGGGCCACATTATACCGCAGTCAAGGTAGCGCCTTGCCTTCCTGGCTGTGAGGCAGATCGTCAATTCAGGCTTCGATGTGCTGCCCTCTGCGGTGTTCCATGCTCAGGCGGCCTGGGTGGCCTGCCGGAAGGCTCTTTTTGGCGTGACTCATATAGTGGGTGTAAATGCCCAGGGCAGCCAGCGCGGCATAGAATGCCAGCATCCCGGCGATGACCAACTGGCCTGGGATCGGCCCGATGGCGGCGCGGGATATGATCTCATCCCACGAGCCAGCCGTTGTGGGATGCGACATCAAGACCATTGCCCAGCTTCCCAGCAAAACGGCATAAATCCATTGGTAATTGCGCCGCAGGCGCCGGCCGACTGCCTCCCACCAGGGCATGTGAAAATGCGGCCATTCCATATCGTAGGCCAGGGTCTCCGCCCAGTCGGGCATGGCGGGTTTTGAGCTGTCCAGCATGGGGCGATAGAAGTTGATTTCAATCAAGCGGGCGCGCGAGCGCCAGATGTCAAAGAAACGATAGCGCCGCGCCTCCATCAGCATCAAGAAGGTGGTGAATAAGGTGATGATTGGGATCAGTACGTGGCGCTCGCTGCTTTGGTCGCTGAAGACGAAGGTCAAGGCGGTGGCGCTCAAAACAATTGCCCAATGGGATGTGGTATCGATCCGGCTGCGCCAGGCGGTGGCTTCGCCCAACTCGCCGCGGTAAAGATGCACCATCGCATTGATGAATTCTGGGCGGGTGATGGATTCCAAATCGAACCGCTGGGCATTGCGAGAAAGAGAAGCATTGTCTGCCATCACAGGTTCCTCCAGGTAAATGTCGAATGTCCTTAATCTGGTTGCTGCCTCAAACAATCCTGGCAAGGTTCACGATGCAAAGAGCCGGTCATTTCAGCATTGACCGGCTCCCGTTTTTGGTGGATAAAATTACCCCTGATCTGCCTGCGGGCCTGCGCCTAAGCGCTGGCAGTATTCAGCTCTTCATAGTACCGGCGCAGGCGCGCCTTGAAGGTTTCCTCCCCGGCTCGCAGCCAGGCGCGGGGGTCATAGTATTTCTTGTTTGGCTCGTCTGGGCCTTTGGGGTTGCCAATCTGTCCCTGCAGGTAGCCTTCATTTTTCACGTAATAGTTCTTGACGCCTTCCCAGAGGGCCCATTGCAGGTCGGTATCAATGTTCATCTTAACAACTCCATACGAAACCGCCTCTCGGATCTCTTCCCGGGTCGAGCCAGAACCTCCGTGGAAGACCAGGTTGAGGTGTTTCTCCGGGGTGCCATGCTTCTCCTGGATGTACACCTGGCAGTTGTGCAGGATGATAGGGCGCAGCTTCACGTTGCCTGGCTTATAAACGCCATGCACGTTACCGAAAGCAGCAGCGATGGTGAAACGGGGGCTGACTTTCATGAGCTCTTCATAGGCGTAGGCCACTTCTTCGGGTTGGGTGTACAACCGGGAGCTGCTGACACCGGTGTTGTCCACACCATCTTCTTCGCCACCGGTGACCCCCAATTCCAGTTCCAGGGTCATGTCCATTTTGCTCATCCGCTCCAGGTAGCGCTTGCAGATCTCGATGTTCTCGTGGAGCGGCTCTTCTGAAAGGTCAAGCATGTGCGAGCTGAAGAGCGGCTTGCCATACGCCTTGTAGTGAGCCTCGCCAGCGTCTAACAGGCCATCTACCCAGGGCAGCAGCTTTTTGGCGCAGTGGTCGGTGTGCACCATTGCATGCACCCCATAAAGCCCGGCAAGATGGTGTACGTGCATCGCAGCGGCCACCGCCCCAGCAATGCTTGCCCGCTGTCCATCATTGCTCAAGCCTTTGCCGGCATAGAAGGCCGCGCCGCCGTTTGAAAACTGGATAATGATGGGGGCGTCCATCTCAGCCGCGGTTTCCAGCGCTGCATTCACAGTATTTGTCCCCGTGCAGTTCACTGCAGGGATTGCAAAGCCATTTGCTTTGGCAAAAGCAAACACTTTCTGCACATCATCGCCGACGATTGCGCCGGCCGGCACCAAATCTTTCAACGTGGACATAAAATATTCTCCTTGATGATATTTCCTCGATCAGAGGTAGTAATCGAAGTCGTGCTCGGTACGCACTTTACGCCGGATCACAAAGATATGCGCAGGTATGGTCTCCGGATTTAATTCCACATAGTTGCGCTCGCCATGCCAGAGATAGCGCGCATCGGTCAACAAATCGTGCGCCTGGTAGGGTTGGCGTGGGTCAAGCCCCAATTCTTCCAGCGGCAGGGTGATAAAACCAGACTGTTTGTAGTGCGGATCAAGATTGACCACGACTAGCACTTCATTAGAGCGGTCTTCGCTGGTCTTGGAGTAGGCGATAATTTGCTCGTTATTGACCTGGTGAAAGCGCAGGTTGTGATTGGCCCGAAAAGCAGGATTCTCGCGCCGGATCCGGTTCACCTGGCCGATCAATTCCCTCAGGCTATCCGGGCGATCAATATCCCAGGTCTTGATCTCGTATTTCTCCGAATCCAGGTACTCCTCTCTGCCGGGTGCAAGCGGGCGGTTTTCGCAAAGCTCAAAGGCTGGGCCGTAGATGCCATAACTGGGGCCGAGCGTGGCAGCCAGGATGAACCGGACCATAAACGCCGGACGCCCGCCAAACTGCAGGTACTCCGTCAGGATATCTGGGGTGTTGGTCCACAGGCTTGGGCCGGTGTATTCTCGGACCTCGGTCTGGGTCAGCTCGGTCAGGTATTGGGTCAGCTCCCACTTGGTGTTGCGCCAGGGGAAATAATTGTAAGATTGGGTGAAACCGCGCTTGGCCAGACCGTAAAGAGCCTTAGGACGAGTGAAAGCTTCAGCCAGGAAAATGGCTTCTGGGCAATCTTGCTTGATTTCAGCGATGAGCCATTCCCAGAAGGGAAACGGCTTGGTGTGGGGGTTGTCCACCCGGAAGATGCGCACCCCCTGGTCTATCCAAAACTGGACAACACTCTTCAGCTCTTGCCAGAGTTCGCGCCAGCTTTCAGTCTCAAAATCGAAAGGATAAATATCCTGATATTTCTTGGGGGGGTTTTCGGCGTACTGGATGGTGCCGTCTGGGCGTTGGCGGAACCACTCCGGATGCTCACTGACATACGGATGGTCAGGGGCGCACTGAAAGGCGATATCCAGCGCCAGTTCAATGCCGTACTGGGCAGCGGCCTGGATCAAATGGTGGAAGTCTTCCAGGGTTCCCAGCTCCGGGTGAACGGCCTTGTGTCCTCCGAGCGCAGAGCCGATGGCCCAGGGGCTGCCTGGGTCGTTTGGGCCAGCCGTGACCGAGTTGTTGCGTCCCTTGCGGAAGCTGATCCCGATCGGGTGAATTGGGGGCAAGTAGAGCACGTCGAAACCCATCGATGCAACATATTCAAGGCGCTGCTCAACGTCCTTGAAGGTGCCGTGCTTTCCTGGAACGGTCGAACAGGATCGTGGGAAGAGTTCATACCAGGCTCCAAACCGGGCCCGCTCGCGATCGACCACCACCGCCAGCTCTTTATCGTAAGTGGTCACAAAACGCCGCTCACCGCAGAGAGACATCAGCCGGGCCAGTTCTGGCGAGAGCGCCTGCCGCACGCCTTCCTCGCCGCCAGCGCGCAGCGTTTCGGCATAGGTCGAAAGCCACTTCGCCTGGAGAGCGGTGGCCCGCTTTTGGCCTCGCTCAACCACTTCTGCGCCAATGAGCAGGTCAACCGACACATCCTGCCCGGCCTTCACGCGCTTCTCTAAGTCGCGCGACCAGGTCTTGAAATGATCGACCCAACCCATCACGGTGTAGCGGTAAGGCGCCAATTCCTGAACCCTGAATGAGGCCTGCCAGCAGTCGTTGACCAGCGGCTCCATAGGGACTTCGGTCCATCTGGAATCGCTCAGCTTGCGGAAAAGCAGCGCGCAGGATAAGGCATCATGGCCATCCGTCAGGATATCGGCTTCGACTACGATTTCATCGCCAACGATGCGCTTAATCGGGAACCTGCCCCCGTCGATTTCAGGCATCACGCTTTCAATAATGACCCGGTTTCTACCCTCTTCGGGTTGCATGATACTCCTCCTGCAGAGAATGGATGAGCTGCATTTCTGTTATCTTCTGCTGCAAATGGCACGTTTCAAGCCATCAGCGAGCGGTAGAGATCCAGTGTGCGGTTGGCGATGGCAGTCCAACTGAAGTGATCCTCCACGCGCCGGCGCCCATTGCTGCCAAACTCCTGGCTCAATCTGGGATCCAGGGCAACCTGGTTGATGGCCGCAGCCAGTTCGGACGAGAATTTGGCTGGATTGACAGGATCGAACGTGCCCGGCTTTAGCTCCAGATCGACCAGCAGGCCGGTTTGGCCGGGGACAACCACCTCGGGGATGCCGCCCACCGCCGAGGCCACCACAGCCGTCTCGCAGGCCATGGCTTCCAGGTTAATGATGCCAAATGGCTCGTAAACCGAAGGGCAACAGAAGACAGCAGCATGAGAGTAGAACTGGATGACATCTTGGCGGGGCAGCATCTCCTGGATCCAGATCACGCCCGGCCGGCTTGCACTGACGGCCTCCACGCCCTCAGCCATTTCGCGGCCGATCTCTGGAGTGTCGGGCGCGCCAGCGCATAAAACCACCTGGATGGCCGGATCGATCTGCGGGATGGCGTTGACCAGGTGGATGATGCCTTTTTGGCGGGTAACCCGGCCGACAAACAGGACAAAAGGCTGCTCGGGATTCACGCCGCGATTCACCAGGGCGTCCACCGCATCGGTCTTGCGGTACTGCTCCAAGTCGATCCCGTTGTGGATTACATGAACTTTACCGGGGTCCACAGAAGGAAAGCAGCGCAGAACGTCTTTGCGCGTTTCCTGCGAGACTGCGATGATGGCGTCCGCCTCCTCAATGCCGTTGCTCTCAATCCAGGTGCTCAGGTGATAGGCGTTCCCAAGTTGTTCCACCTTCCAGGGGCGCAAAGGCTCCAGCGAGTGGGTGGTCAGCACAAACGGCACCCCCCAGAGTTTCTTGGCCAAAAAACCAGCAAATTGGACATACCACGTGTGCGAATGGACAATGCTGGCATCCAGGTTGTCTTTAGCCATTGCCAGGCTGCGGTACATGGCGTCCAGCGCCCCGCCAAAGCGGGGGTCTGTGTTCAGCCTGGCCTCGGGCCAGGGTCCGTACCCTTTGACCCGCAAGCGCGGATCTTGTACATCCTGCTCGCCGAAGCAGCGCACCTCAACCGGTACCAGATAGGATAGCTCGCGTGCCAGGTACTCGACATGCACGCCGGCGCCGCCATACACATGGGGAGGATACTCGTTGGTGAAAAGTGCAACTTTGCCAATATCCGACATCCGTTTCTCCTATCACATTGTTGCGTGGGGATCCCTTTTGCTGGGTGGCAGTCTGTTGCCAGGCGCCTGCTCGACACTGCGTGTTAATATCATACCACTATTTGTTTTATCACGACCATTGCAAGCGGGATTTGCATGCTCTTGCCAGAAGGGAATAGATCCTCAGCGCAACAGGTTACAGGTCAAATGCCGGCAGGCAACACCTGGCTGGATAGTTTTGTTCCCCAAGCATTAAGAAAGCAAGCCAATAACATAATAAAGTATTCAAAAATGTTGATTATTTCTAAAAATGTACTATAATATTAGTTGTATCATTGATTGAGTTGGCTCAGGATAATTGCTATGACTAAAACTTCCGCAACAGCGATATCTGTCCCACCTGTCAAGAAACGTCGCCGGCAAAGATTTCAGGGCATGACTACAGATCAGGCGTTGTCCATGGTCGATGGCTCTGCCATTCGCATTGATGTTGGGCGTTGTTTGCGTCAATTGCGTATCCAGCGCGAGCTTTCGATTCGTTCCCTGGCAGTCCAAAGCGGCCTGAACGTCAATACGCTTAGCCTGATCGAAAACGGCAGGACCTCTCCCAGTGTCAGCACACTGCAACTGTTAGCCAGCGCTCTTAATGTACCAATTACAGCATTTTTCAAAGACGATCTGCCCAGGAATAATATTTCTTACCAGAAGGCTGGCGAACGGCCTAAGGCTACTTTTGCCTATGGGACTCTGGAGGATTTGGGAGCAGGCCTGACTCTGCGAGGTGGGCAGCCGTTTCTGATCACCCTGGAGCCAAAGGCGAGCAGCGGCGACACCCCCATTGTCCATACCGGCCACGAGTTCGTCTTTTGCCTGGAAGGTCAACTATCTTACATCATTGACGGTCGCATTTACCAGCTGGATCCTGGAGATAGCCTGCTTTTTGAAGCTTATCTGCCCCACAGCTGGCAAAATTCTGGCGAAACGGCCTCACGGTCGCTGCTGGTGATGTGCCCAACAGATGACAGCGACCGGCCAACCGAGCGCCATTTTAAACCCGAGCAGCCTGCATGAACAGATCATCATCACCCGCGAATAGCGCAACATGGAGATATGCAATGTCTCGAAAATGGATCATTGCCTGTAGTTTGGTCATTGGGTTGGCAATCTGCTTGCTGCCACAAGCCGCTCCCGTCCGCAGCCAGGAAGCCACCCCCGAAAACGACGCCAATTGTGTCGCCTGCCACGAGCACCAATACTATGTCTATGACAGCGGAAAATGGTATTGCCTGTGCGAGGCTCCGATGCACTGCGTCTATTGCCATGGAGGTCGCACCGATTCCTCCGTGGAGGAAATTGCTCATGAGGGGCTTGTGTTGTATCCGACGCGCGAGCATGCAGAGCGCTGCCAGACCTGCCATGTTGAAGACTACATGGCGCGGGTTGTCAAGTTTTCCTCCATCGCGGGAGTCAGCTCAACACCTTTGCCCATCCTGACAGCCACGCCAGCCCAGGCAACCGGGCCCCTGATCATCGAGCCGCCAGTCGTATCATTCACTCGCCTGGGTCAGCTTGAGCCATGGCGCCTGGTCGGGTTGGGTTTGCTTGGCCTGGTTTTCATTCTCGTGATTGCATTTGGATATCGCTGTTGGAAACTGGATTGTCTTTCCAAAAAACATTCATCCTAAACATCTCATAAGGAGTACAAACCATGAAGATTGCAGCCATCACCGATGATGGGACCACCATCAGCCAGCACTTTGGTCGGGCGCCGTATTATCTTGTTGCCACGGTTGAAAATGGGCAAATTGTGAACCGCGAACTACGCAATAAACTTGGGCACAACCATTTCGTTAACCAGCCACACGTAAACGAACAGCCCGGCCAGCCACACGGCATGGACCCGGTCTCTCACAATAAGCATCTGCAAATGGCGGAGGCGATCGCTGATTGCGAGGCGCTGCTGTGCCGCGGCATGGGTAGGGGCGCCTATGAAAGCATGAAAACGCGCGGCATCCGCCCGGTGCTGACCGATATCGAGGTCATTGACGATGCGGTGACCGCCTATGTAAGAGGCGATCTCGTTGATCACGTGGAGCGATTGCACTGAGCGATAATTGGGTCGCGCAGGCGTTGGTGAGGAGTTTGCTATGGTTATCCAGGTCAATCAGGAGCTGTGCCTGGGCTGCGGGGCGTGTGTGGATGCTTGCTCGATTGGGGCAATTCAAATGACGGGTCAACGGGCCGTGATTGTCCAGGAGCTTTGCACGCGGTGCGAAGCTTGCGTCGAAGCCTGTCCCAACGGGGCGATTGCAGTCATCTCCGCGCCAGCCTACCAGGCGCCAATACCGGCGCACCGTGCTGACAAGACTGGCCTGGTTCCTGACCAAAAGCCACCGGCGCTGGCCGAAAAGGCGCCCTCTGCTGGTGGGCTGGCGCCGCTGGCAGGCGCTGCGCTGGTGTTTCTGGGGCAAGAAGTCGCCCCGAGACTGGTCGATGTGCTGATCGACGCGCTGGACCGCAAGCTGGCACGGCCGACAACAACCGCCATTGCTCCACAATTTAAATCCGCCCGGGGTAAAGGTGAACGCCAGCGGACCCGCTGTCGCCGCGGGCAGGGTGGTGGTAGAGATCACAAAGAAAGGAAATAAAAAATGCCAGGAAGAGATCAGACAGGTCCAATGGGCGCCGGTCCGAGAACCGGGCGCGGCATGGGTCACTGCGGCGGTCATGATCAGGCCAGGTTCGGTTTTCCGGCACGAGGCCTTCAAGGCAAGGCAGGTTTTGGACGGGCTGGAATGGGGCGCGGCTGGCGGCATATGTTCTATGCTACTGGCCTGCCGGGTTGGGCGCGCCCCAGCGAAACGCCTGTGACGCCAGAGCAAGAAATGGTCTGAGAGACTTCCATGCCTGTCTTTCCACCCGCGATCCTCAAAAATCGGCAGGCAACCGGGCGGGCCAGGCTGTTACTCGCCGCGGCCGGCTCTTCACTCGTATGTCAGCCAAGTTTCAAGAAAGTCAGCCTGGGGGTGGCCTTCTCCAGCGAGCTGGCCTCGGCGCTGCCGGTTAACCGGCTGGCGAGCGGGTAGGTGAACATCTGCGCTACGGCGACGCGGCGCAGCTCGGCTAACAGAGCTCCATAGGCGCTGGATGCCCTGCTTTTGAACATCACCAATGGATCATTGTGAGCCATCCCCTCCAGGCGCACCTCATAGCGCAACTCCTCCAGGCGGGTCAGGTATTCCACCCAGCGCTCATCAATGCTGGCAAGCAGCAATTCTCGATAGGCTTCGTTCAAGTTCTCGGCCCCGAGGTCATCTTTCAAAGTCTGTTGCGCTGCCAGCAGGTGATCCAGCGCCTGGTCGGCAATCTCGTCTGCAGCGGTGTTGGCCAGCAGCTCGTCGGCCAGGAAGATGTAAGTCAGTAGTGGCCGGTTTTGTCCAGGAATGAGCGAGGTCTCTTCGTCATTGGCCGCTGCCCCATTCTCCAGCGGTGCTCCAGCGCCTGGAATCCTGATCAGCTCCATTAACTCCAGGCTGCGGCTCTCGCCAAGGGGGCCATCCAGCTCCGGCAACGCGGCCTCCAGCCGGCGCGCCAGCTCACCTTGCGCTCCCAGCAGGCGCATCCTGCGGTCCTGGAAAGCCGCCGAGACGGCTGCCTGGGCGCGGGAGGCCAGGTCCTGAGGGTCGACGGGCAGCGTTTGGCCAACCGGGGGCTGGCCCAGCAGTCGCTCTAAGACCGCCCAGAGGTGGGCAGCGGCATCCTGGAACAGGGCTTCTTCGATCTGGTCCAGCACCTCAATGCCTGCCGCCCGCGGATTCTCCTGCAAGGCGCGCCAGCCATCCTCGGAAAGCTGGACCGGTATGCCGGCGGCATCAGAAAGAGCTTTGGTCACTGCCCGCGACCTGCCGGCTGAGGAGCTGGAGTTCAGGCCGTCCAGGAGCGCATCCACGGCTTCCATGCGCTCTGCAACCGCCGCCTGCCAGCCTGCCAGGGCCGCCTGGCATTGGCGCTCAGTCTCTTGCTCGGCATAGCGCTGCTCTGCTAGCAAGGCACGCTCGGCCAGTGTCAGTAGAGCGGCCCTGACCTGAATTGCATCAGCCTGGGGCGGCAAATCGGGCAGGAACCTTTTCAGAGCTATCTGCGTCAGCCAGGAGGGGATCAGGCTGCCGTCTGCCCGCTCCAGGCCGGGTTGTAACCGCTCCACCCAGGCGATAAACTGCCAGGATTGGCCATTTTCTTGAAGTGTATTTTTGGCCTGGGTGTCCAGCTCGGCTTCGAGCATCTCTGCCAGGTCGCCGCTCAGGTCTGGCTTTCCCAGGATTCGATCGCGCTGTTTGTAAATCGCCAGGCGCTGGGCATTGATCACATCGTCATAATCCAGCAGGTGCTTGCGGATTTCGTAGTTCTCATTCTCCACCCGGTTTTGGGCTGCTTCAATCACTCGCTTGCCAGCTTCAGCAGGGCAGGGCAACAGTGGATCGCCGCCGCGGAGGCCTTCTTGTTCCAAAAACGCCTCCGCCTCCAGGCCGCCAAAACGCACCAATATTTCATCTTCCATGGAGATAAAGAAGCGCGAGCTGCCTGGGTCGCCCTGGCGAGCAGCCCGGCCGCGCAATTGCTGGTCGATGCGCCGGGACTCGTGCCGTGTGCCGCCGATCACATGCAGGCCGCCCAGTTCTTTTACCCGTTCCATGCCTTTCATGTAATTGAGGAAAAATTCCACTTCGGCCCGGTGGCTGGCACTTGGGGCAGGCGCGAGGTCTAGCAGCGCCTGCCTGCGCTCTTCCAGGGTCATGGTGTAGGGATTGGGGGTCCCAGCCTGTTCCAGGACGTTATTGACCGCTGCCAGCACTTCCTCGGCCAGCTCGCCGCCCAGCTTGATATCCACGCCCCGCCCAGCCATGTTGGTGGCAATGATGACGCTGCCAAATGCCCCGGCACCGGCGATGATCTGGCTCTCTTCATAATGATAACGGGCGTTGAGCACCACACTTGGAATGCCGCCCTGCAAGGCCTCCAGCAAGCGTTCTTGATGCTCTGCCGGCAGCCTGAGCAGTTTTAGCAGTTCGGGCAGATGCTCTTGGGGATGGGGGCTCAGCTTCAGGTTTTCAAAGGCGCTTGCCAGGCGCGTTGGGCTGATCAGCCCCAGGGGAGCGTTCAGGAAACTCAACGCCTCAATGGGCAAATCGGGTTGGGCAGCAGGATGAGCTTCCAGCCAGACCTGGCGCAGCAACTGCGCCTGGGCCAGACGGGTCAGCAAAGTTCCTTCCAGGTAGCGGGCCAGCTCCTCCGAGTCGGCCACCGAAGTGGTGCCCACCAACAATGGGCGCCCACGGACGTGTTGGCGCAGGATCTCCCAGACGATGGCCCGGCGCTTGGCCTCCAGGTTCAGAAAGAGCGCGTCGGGATAATCGATCCGCTTCCAGAAAAGCGGCTTGGATTGCGGGTCATTTTTCTGAACGTAATACGTGAACGTCTGCCCCTCGGTTGTGCTGCCTTGTTTCTCCAGCAGCGCCCCATTCTGGTCTAGGGCCTGGTATTCAACATGGGTTGGGATGGGATGTACCTGCAGCTTGTAAATCTTTTCAAACTCTTTCGCTGCCGTTAGGGCGGTGCCGGTCATGCCAGAGAGCCGGGTGTACATGCGGAAGTAATTCTGCAGGCTGATAGTGGCATAAGTGATTGATTCGCTCTGCACTTCCAGCTCTTCCTTGGCTTCCACGGCCTGGTGCAAGCCATCCGTCCAGCGCCGGCCAGGCATCATCCGGCCGGTGTGCTCGTCGATGATCACCACCTTGCCATCCTGGACGATGTATTCCCGGTCTCGCCGGTAAAGGAAGCGGGCGCGCAGCGCCTGTTCCAGATGGCCGATCAGGTGGCGCTGTTCCAAAGTGGCCTCCTCTGGGTGATCTGGGTCACCCAGGGGCTGTCCCAGCAGGGCAGCAATGTGCTTTTCGCCGCTGGGCGTCAGGCTGACGATCTGGTCGCGGCGGTTGATCTCGACTTCGTGCTGGCTCAGCCTGCGCACCGCTTCAGCCATACGCTTATACCACTCGATCTCGTTGCGGTTTTCCCCTGAGATGATTAGCGGGGTGCGGGCCTCATCAATCAGAATATTGTCCACCTCGTCTACGATGGCAAAATAGTGCCCTCGCTGGGCCTTGTCCTGCAGGCGAGGCGCCAGGTTGTCGCGCAGGTAATCGAAGCCAAACTCGCTGTTGGTGCCATAGGTGACGTCTGCAGCATACGCTTCTGCCCGGCTCACTCTGCGGAGAAAGTTCAAACGCTCCTCAGGGTCTGGTTTATCAGGATCATACAGGTAGCCCAGGCGCTCGTGAGTGCCAGGCTCATCCGCCTGCAAAACCCCCACGCTCATCCCCAAAAGGTGAAAAACCGGTCCCATCCAACGCGCGTCGCGGCGCGCCAGATAATCGTTGACTGTAACCAGGTGAGCGCCCCGGCCCTCCAGGGCGTTCAGGTAGAGCGGCAGGGTCGCCACCAATGTCTTGCCCTCGCCGGTGCGCATCTCGGCGATTGCGCCGCGCGCCAGGACAATCCCACCGATAATCTGTACATCGTAGGGGCGCAAACCGATGGTGCGCCGGGCTGCTTCGCGGACTGCTGCGAATGCCTCCGGCAGAAGGTCCTCCTGGCTGGCGCCTTCTTGCAGGCGCTGGCGCAACCGTTGGGTGCAGGCGTTAAGCTCCCGGTTGCTCAGATTGTGGAAACGTTGCTCTAGGGCGTTAACTCGCCCAAGCTTGGGGGCGTACTGGGCGATTTCGCGCCGGTAAGCATTACGGTCAAAGAACGAGATAAATTTTTGAAACAAGGTGATATCCTTTCAGCGATATTATATCGAATCCTTTCAGGTTACTTAACAAACCATTGGATGGGTGGGCATTGTGAGCTCCAGGAATGCAATTCCTTTGCCAGGAGGATTGGCTTGTGAGCCGTTATGAGTATAGGTATAATCCTTGAAACAGGAGACTCAATGTTTGAGGATTGCAGCGTACTCATCAAAGGGGCGGGAGATCTGGCGACAGGGGTGGCATGGCGGCTGTGGCGAGCCGGTTTTCCGGTGGCCATGACGGAGTTGGCTCAGCCGCTGGCGATTCGCCGGTATGTGGCTTTTGCAGAGGCAATTTATGCTGGCCAGACCACGGTTGAGTCAGTCATGGCCCGGCGGGTGCAGAGCCTGGCGGATGTAAAGGCGGCCTGGTTGCAGGGGTTCATCCCGGTGATGGTAGATGGAGACCAGGCCCTCTTGGACTGGCTAAAACCAGAGGTGCTGGTCGATGCCATCATGGCCAAGAAAAACCTGGGAACCCGTTTGGGCGATGCGCCCTTGGTGATCGGTCTGGGGCCTGGCTTCATTGCCGGCAAAGATGTGCATGTGGTCATTGAGACCAACCGCGGGCATTATCTGGGACGCGCCCTGTGGCAAGGCAGCGCCCAGCCAGATACGAGCACACCCGGTATCATTGCCGGGCGAGATTGCGAGCGGGTGGTGCGCGCCCCAGCCCAAGGCGTGTTTACTGGGATGCGCCAGATCGGCGAAAAGGTCACCGCAGGCGATACGTTGGGCTATGTGGAACATGCCCCTGTACTTGCGCCGCTGGATGGGGTTCTGCGCGGGTTGATTCACGACGGTGTATGGGTCGAGCAAGGTCTAAAGATTGGGGACGTGGATCCGCGCGGTGAGGTAAAACACTGCTTTACCATTTCCGAGAAGTCGCTGGCGATTGGCGGAGGCGTGATCGAGGCGATCCTGGTCCATTTGCGCGAAAAGGAGGGCCAAACCCCGTATGTCTAAAGAGCCAAACTACAAAGCCGAGCTGGTTGGCGTTTTTGGTCACCCGGTGGCGGAAAATCCCACCATGGTCATGCAGGAAGCCGCCTTCCAGGCGCTGGGCCTGAACTGGCGCTACCTGACGATCGAAGTTTATCCCCAGGATCTGGGCGCGGCAATGCAAGGCCTGCGAGCCTTCAACATGCGAGGGATAAACCTGACCATCCCGCACAAAGTCGAGGTGTTGAAATATCTGGATGAGATTTGGCCCGCCGCGCAGTTGATCGGAGCAGTCAATACCGTCGTGCGACAGGGCGACCGGTTGGTTGGGGAAAACACAGACGGCAAGGGCTTTATGCAGGCTCTGCGGCTGGATGCCGGGGTTGACCCGGCGGGCAAGCGCGTTGTGGTCTTAGGCGCCGGTGGGGCGGCGCGCGCCATCACGGTCGAGCTGGCTTTGGCTGGCGCAGCGCACATCACGGTTGTCAACCGCTCATCTGAACGCGGGCAGGCGTTGGTAGCCTTACTGAATGACAAGACGCCTGTCAGGGCAGTTTTTGCTCCCTGGGACCGCGCCTTGGGCCTGCCGGAAGGCAGTCAAATCCTGGTCAATGCCACCTCAATGGGGTTGTTTCCCAACGTGAATGATCGGCCAGATATTGATTACGCCACGATCGATCCTGGGATGGTGGTTTGTGATGTGATCCCAAATCCGCCCAGGACATCGTTTCTTGACCAGGCCCGCGCCCAGGGCGCGCAAACCCTGGATGGCTTGGGCATGCTGGTGTATCAGGGCGCCATTGGCTTCAAGCTTTGGACGGGGTTGGATGCACCCGTCCAGGTGATGCGCCAGGCACTGGAGCAGGCGCTTGGGACAGCTTGATTTTGGAACAGGCACACTAGGTATGCATTGTCCGGTGAGGGCTTTCAGGCTTTCAGGTCGCTTTCAGAAGTCTGAAGATCAGACATGAGTTGGGACAGGGTGCTGAACCAAGTCAAGGAAAGCAG